>JBJEAW010000153.1:0-105197 GCA_051869435.1 Prevotella sp.
GGACGTGTGTCACGAAAGAAGGACGTTGAAAGGCTTAGTTGCGGATTTGAGGTATATAACAGGGTACAAACTTTAGAGGAGTATGAAGCCCCTGTACTTCCACTTCCTCGCCATAAACAATTATCAGAATAGGCTCTTTGGTCTCTTCCAACCGTCGTAATCCATAACACCATAGATTGAACGCATCGTTGCTCTTTCTGTTTCCCATACCGCTTATAGCGATGACACTGTGCATCGGTAATCCTTCAAAGCAGTAAGTGAAGGATGACAAATTGCCCCAACTGGCAGTTGGTATTACATTGTATCCGCATTTCTGCCAATATGCTCCAATGAATCGCGTCCGAAAGATATTCTCCCTATTGTAGAAGTCTGTTGGCAAATCTCGCCACAAAGAGAGGTCTGGCGTATAGACATAATCAAAATTGCGAATCGAAAAGGTCGTCCTTTCAAGGTTGCACCATACCGCATCCCGGAAACGATAATCATCAAGAAAGAAATGAAGGGCTTCATTCCTGCCATCATGTTTATTACGCTCTTGGTATGAAACTGACACAAAGTCAGTTGTTCCTGTGTATGGTGCCAACTCTGGATAATGAAGGTTTGGGGTAAAAGAGATTCCATCCATGAGATGCATGTTCTCATAAATTATCTTGCGCCTTCTTTGTTTAGGAATGTGGTCAAACCGTCTTGATCGACCATCAGAATGATGCTCCACAAGGTACATCTCCTTCTGTGAAAATAGGCTGTTTTTTAATGCCATATTATTGATTTTAATAACGTTTTAAAAGTTTAAAAGTTAAATATGGGCAGATTACCAGCTTCAAATTTGCCAACACGAAAGATTTTATATACCTTTGCATTCGCAAATATTGTCACCGTCCGATATATTTGCATGAAGTCTCACTGCCCAAACTCCGAGACCTCTCTACAGCCCCGCCCATCGCCAAATGCCGGGGCTTTTTTATTTTGAGTAACTATATCTTCATAGGCTTCCTCCTTCCTTTTTATTTTCTTTTTCCCATTGTTTTATACGTTTTTCTATTTCATCTTTGGGTAGTCGTGGGTTCGACTGTTCCAATTGTCTCAATTTTACAATTGCCGTTTGCCTGTCTAATATGGATTCTGCAACAAGTTGGTCTATTACATAGATAATACCATGAACCTCTACCCCCGTATGTGAAGATGCAGACTTTAGCTTTCTGTCACCTGTAAGAAGCAGATATTGATTCTTTTTCGCAAAATACCATACAGAACAATCTGTCAACGACACGTTTGTTTGACTCTTATTCTGCTGCCAGAAATCAAGTACATTGGACATTTCTTCTTCATCGAAAGTGACAATCTTCAGCAAGTTGTCCTTGTCGTACTTCTCTACATTTTCCCTTTGACCCTCTCTCAGGAGTTCCAACATCACAAAATCTGTTGTATATACTTCCCAGGGGAGGGCAAAGAAACTGCCGAGAATATCCATCTCAAGCAGGTCTATGAATATGTTTGTATCGTTTACTACAATCTTTTCCATTAGACAAAGCTGAGATTTTTACGGACTGTATTTGCAGAAGAATGCAGCAGGGAGGCAGCCTTAGATATGCTTATCAGTTCTTTGGCGGCAGCTGAATACACAAGAGCTTCAAACCTGTTGCTGACATTCTCCTTGAAAAGACTTGCCTCCACAAATTTCTTCAATTGCGGATTCTGATTCTTACGTATGCAGAACGTCTTGTATTTACTCTCACTGATTATACCAAGTTCAAGCATCTTGTGCATGATTGCATCTATGGATATACCATAGGCCAACTGAACCATTCTCAACTCTGACATCGATATCTTCTCTCCTGGAGCAAACAGTCGCTTCAAAGTTTCCGAAGGCAAAAGCATCTCGCTTGCAAAAGCATTGCAGAGGTTTTCTTTTTCACGCGGGGTGAGGTCACTTGACATCCTTTCATTATATAAGAGATGACACAATTCATGCATTGCCGTAAACCTGCGCCGTTCTACATGCTCCTGACATTTATTCAGTATAACGATGCAGTGTTTATCATTCACTATACCGCTAACTCCGTCAAATCCACTCGGTGCATCGGTTATGATTACCTTAACACCTTTGGCTTCAAGAACGTCCTGTACATTAGCTATAGCATCATTGCCTAATTCCCAATCAGAGCGCAACTTGATTGCCAAATCACGCATCTGCCATGACGTTGACAACATTTCTCCGTTGCTTTTGGGCAGCGGAGAAGTGTCCTTTTGCAGAATCTCTTCCACTTCAAGATAACGTTCAACATCGTCTTGAATTTGCACTTTCAACGCATTAATATCCTTCACACTGGTATCAGATTTCTTTCTGAAAGACACTTTAAATTTGTCTATATCGAAACTGAATGGTCTGTAGAAATATTCCACATCCACATCAAGAGCCAGTGCAAGAGAGATGAGCACACTACTGCTGGGGGTCATCTTACCTGCCTCATACTTTGAAATAGCCTGTTTCGATACTGCACCATTCAAAAGTTGCACTAATTTATCCATCGATATCTTCTTAAGGATTCGTGCTTGTTTTAGTCGCTTTGCGAATATTTCTATCTTTCTGTCCATAGTTAAAACGTCATTTTGTTTACAAAGTTACTAAAATATTTATTTTGTCAACCAAATAAATATGAAAAATATTCATCCACCTGTATATATTTAACATATTTTTATTTTGTTTGTAAACAATACTGTCTACAACAAGCCTATCGTACATTATTCTTGTCTTTCTAAATAAAAAACGTTCTCTATATTTTTGCATACGACAAACGTCGATAGAGTCTATGAAACAAATTCTCAATATAACCATTCCCGACACATGGCAGTCAATGGATGACAGCCAGCTGTACTTTGTGTTCTCGCTGCTGGCGAGGGATATGTCTGCCACGCAGCTGAAGACGCATTTTCTCCTGAAGATTGGAGGGCTGAAGGTGCTGCACAAGATAGGGGCAGCATTCATAGTGAAACACGGAAAAAAGAAATTCATCGTCACTGCATTGCAGATAGCGGAAGCGATAACGGATCTGTCGTGGCTCGACGGTATTCCGCAATATCCTGTGCGTCTGGAGTCCATACGCAACAACAAGGCGGTGGATGCCACGCTGCAAGGGGTAGCATTCGGGGATTATCTAATCCTCGACAACCTCTATCAGGGCTACATCCACACGAAGCGCACGGACTTGCTCAGACAGATGGCGGAGATTCTCTACAATGCTGACGGTATAACATTGTCTCCGCCGGAGGAAATTTCCATTTTCTACTGGTTCGCTTCGGTGAAACAGTTCTTCGCCAATACGTTCACGCACTTCTTCAAACAGGCTGACTCTTCGGAGGACAATTCTTCTTTCATTGGGAAGCGGTTGCAGGAGTTGATGGACAATCAGATTCGTGCGCTCACGGGCGGGGACATCACAAAGGAGCATCAGGTGCTGGAGATGGACTGCTGGAGGGCGTTGACGGAACTGAACGCTAAGGCTCGGGACGCGGAGGAGATTAAACGACTATATAAAAAATAACATTTTAGCGGTGGAAAATAAAAGAACCACCTTGAATCTATGGATGAGAAATTTACCAAACAGGTGCAGGACTGGCTCTTGACTCCTGAAAACGAAAGGGACTATGACAAGGGGGCTCTCTTCTTGCTCCAACTGTCTAACAACCAAATCATGTACCGTAACATCTCACGCAACGCCAAGCATCACGGGGTTTTCATCGTGGAGATGATTGAGAGATACATGAAGTTCCGTCTGTCGGAAACAACGCACCAGCAGGTGGTCATCATGCAGAAGAAGGTGGAGAAGATTGCTCAGATTCGCAACCTCGACGCTGCTGTTACGGATGAGGTGAAAGATGAAACTGTTTCTAAAGAAACGGATGATTTATCTGCTTCTAAAGAAACGGCTCCCATAAAGGAGACAGATTCTTTCAAGGCTGGCAAAAGGGCTGACCACGATGAACTTCCGCCTGAAATCCAGGCTCTGTATGTCGAGAACGCTTCTATCCTGCAAAAGATGAGGGAGCTGCATCTGCGACTTCGCTTGCTGAACACGGAGAATGCTACGTGCCCGGACAGCGAGAGGTTCCCGTTCCTAAAAGAGCTGATTGCTTTGGATAAGCAGTATCACCGCAACTGGCAGGTGTATGACTCCTACCAATGCGGACTGCCTTCGGAGGCTCCTCTTCGCTCGGACGCTCGCATGGACGAGAAGAACATATACCGACAAATCAACCTCGCCAAAGGTCGATACAAGAAAGCGCCTTCCGAAAAACTGAAGGAGAAAATCATCGCGCTATACAACGAACTGGCTTCTCCTACGCAGAAACTCACGGACGAACTCGTGGCTCTTGACATATTTTCAAAATCTGACGTATGAAACGCACTACTTCCATTGAGAATATCTTCCGACCGCTCTCGAACGCTCATATACAGTCGACTCTCTCTAACGAGGTGCAGATAGCGGACATCCTCGAATGGGTGCTGCAACAGGTGGGGACTGCGGAGGTGTGGCAGACTTCGTTCTCCATTTCGGAGGAGTTCTTGCGCCGGCTTTACTTCATTACACGCAACGGCTCTGCTTCTGCCATTCACCTCGTGCTGGACTTCAAGGCGACAAACAAGACATTGTCGCTGTGGACGTTCATAGAACAGGTGATATCTTCCACGCATCTGGCGGACAACCACTCGAAGGTGCTGCTCATTCACTCCCTGAAAGGGGACAAGGTGACGGTCATCACATCGCAGAACCTTACTCGTGGCAACCGCAACGAGTCGTACATCGTCACAACTATGCCGGACGTGTTCGACAAGTTCCTCAAAGAAATTAAGTATCTCATTGAAAACAACGCTGTTCCGCTTTCGGACATCTTACAACAAAAACTGCAACAATGAACATCGAATTCTCTAAAGAACAGATGGAGGCTATTGAGAAATATGCTTCCATTTACCTGCCCATATCGGACATGGCCATTCTCCTCGACATCCCTGCTGACATCCTACGTGACGAGGTACGCAACAAGAACTCGGAGGTGAGCAAGGCTTATCACAGGGGAAAGGCGGCTTCCCGTCTGAAACTGCATCATCAGGAGATGCTGCTGGCTCAGGTGGGCTCGCCGCTCGCCATTGAGAACGCGCATCGCAACCTCCTCGACATGGAGGATGACGAGTAGCATCACTTAATAACCTCATAACCTTTCACCTCATAACCTCACACCTCATATCCATGCCTTTTCCTGCCATTCAAGACAGAATCCAGACTGACCTCTTCACAGCGGAGGACGCGCTGAGGGAGAAATATCCTGCAGCTTCCGTCGATAGACTGTTGCGCATTCGTGCCATGCACAACTGGCTAATCTCTAACCCGGAAGCGAAGGACAAGGAGTTCGTGGACGAGTGCATCAGCAGATATAACGTCAGCAAGACATTAGCCTATGACGACTTGCGCGTCATCAAGGCGGTGCTGCCGAATATCACTAAGGCTTCTCGTGACTTCCACCGGTGGAAGTACAACGAGATGATCCTTGAAACGTACCAGATGGCAAAGAAGCGTAAGGACACGAAGACAATGGAGCGGGCGGCAACGTCCTACGCGAAGTTCAACAACGTGAACATCGAGGATGAGCAGTCCGTGCCGTATGACATGATTGTGGTGCAGCCGTTCACGGCTACACAAGACCCGTCGGTGCTCGGCATAAAGCCGATACCGAACATCGAAAAGAAGATTTCGCAGCTCATAGAGAAATACCGTGCGGAGTCTATCGACATCGACGACATCGAGTTTGAAAAACCTGATCTGCTCGGCTTCTCTGGCTTCGAGGAAATCAATGAAACGGATAATGACAGAACGTAAGTTCGCAGGTCATTCCGGGATGTGAAATCTCCTATATGACCTCAAAACCTCACACCTCAAAACCTCATAACATCTAATTATGATAAAGAACATCAACTGGGATGCAACAGCGTTCTTTGAACGACTGGCATCCGTTAATAAACTGGCAAAGGCAAACGAGTTCCGCTTCTGCCGTGTCTCCGGTCTCGACGGCTTCGAGGAAGCCTTGCAGTCGCTTCAGTCCGCAACTGCCTTCATCGCTGTCTCTGACATCTCGCAGGGCTATACGGAACTGAACAACTCTCCGCATACTCGGCGTGTCAAGACGGTATTCCTCGCCATGCGCCATGCCATTGATGACATGACCGCAAGACAGGAGTGCATGGACATCATGCGCGAGCTCTTCCGTCAGTTCATGTCGGTTCTCATCCAGGAGAAGACAAGGGTCGAGGAAGAACATATCTACCTCGACCCCAGTATATCGTTCCAAGAAATTGACCGCTATTTCTTCTCCGGCTGTACCTGTGCATTCTTCCAGATTGCTACAGACACTTACACGGACCTAAGGTATAATGCGGAAGAGTGGGAAGAAAACAGCTAATTGTAATTTTGAATGAGCAACACCAACGAACAGAAGTCATTGGATGCGAGGCAGAAATACATCCTTGCCTTCAACGACACGATGATAAAGATTTGGAAGGAGCAGATAACGCTCCTCGACGTGATGGACACCAAGCGGCTGCTGATGTCTCCAATGCCATTATCTACATCTGCCGATGGCAAATTCTCGGAGGTGTGCCTGTCACAGTCATTCCTCGAATATGGCATCTGGCAGGACTACGGCACGGGAAAGGAGGTGCCAAGAGGCAACCCCGGCGACCTCGGCAAACCGAAGGTGCGCAAGGAAAGGCATTGGTTCAGCCGGAAATATTTCATGTCCGTGATGAACATCAAGGAGTTCATGGCGGAATCGCTCGGACAGGAGTTCATGGGGATTATCTCGGATGCTCTCGATGCGGACAAGTTCAGATATAACCACGGGACATAATCTGTCACATTTTTACCTCATAACCTCACACCGCACAACCTCATAACCTCACACCTCACAACCTTATAACCTTACTTGTATTTTCCACCGCCCGTTTTCTATGGTATTTTTGTAAAAAAATGATTGATCATGATTGACGTTTCTAATCTTAACAGCCTTATCACTGCGCTCAGAGCCGAAACTGCAAAGGACGCTATCTCGCCTGACTCGCTCGGCTCTCTATTGCAGAAAATCACAGACGTTATCGCATCCGCTGCAAAGGACAGTGACGTGTCGGATATCACAAACTGGAAGTCTTTGCTGTCTGCAATTTCTTCCTGTGTCACAGCCATACAGCAGAACTTGTCCGACCGCAACAATATTTACCTCGACCTCGATACGGCTTCTCTGGCCAGCGGTGCTCGACAGTCGCTATCCGGCGCGGTTTGCATAAAACAGGCTACCACGGAAAGGGCCGGGGCAATGAGGGCGCAGCAGGTAATCGACCTTAACGGATGCAAGTCGGACATCAAGTCTCTGCAGTCGTCTATATCTTCTTTACAAACATCAATAAGCGAGCTTCAATCAACTGACACTTCGCTCTCGAACAGGATTGCAAGCGTGGAAAACGAACAGCCTTATCCATTCCGGCTAAGGATATTAGAAGGGAAGCTATATATTCATGATCTTGACGAGAACATAAAGAATTCTTGTCAGCCATTCATATTCAGATGGGTGAAGAAACGTCCTCACTACAAGGTGGAAGAAAATAATTTCTATGGCATGAGAAGAAAAGGATGGAACGTGTGGAGAGGGTGCGATGTGGCTAAATTAGACACTAATGGAATGTTGCAAATAGAACACAACGATATGTTTACACACAATCCTAACGCCTTGTTCTGTAAGCCGAATGCCATATATGGCAAAGATGGAAGTCTGAATGACGTAAGGATTGGCTTCGGCTCAAAGTCTTATTCTTTGTCTACATCAAAGAAGTTTTCTTTTGCTATAGGATTTGCGCCTCAGTCGGCTTTTCATGAAAGGGAGGGGTTCAAATTCAAAAGCCTCAAAACACCTTTGGTAAAATTCCATGTGTTCGTGAACAAACAAGAGTTTGCAAGTGATACGGTCACGGCTCACTTCTGTCTGTAAATATTTAGGGATGTTACGACATACCCCTTCGCAGTGGTGTTTATTGACGCCCAGCTTGTTATGGATTGCCTCAACCGTCCATTTACAACGCAAAGGTAATAACCCTTCTGCTTTTCTCAAAAGACATAAATATTATCAATATATATCGCAACATGAACACAATATCTAAAATCCAAATCTCCATAGCCATTCTTTCTTTCATCGCGGCTGTGGGCTTCGGCATCGCTGGCTTCATAACACCACCACCGGGGGAAATACATGACTCGGTCTTGTATCTCATTGCGCAGTTCCTGCTCCTCACCGCTTCTATCTTCGGTGTCGGGGCTATGTTTTCACTCAACAAAAAGAAGGATTTCAACAATGGCATCGCTCGAACTACAGATACAAGAAATAGCTGAATATCCTCCATGCGCTCACCTCAGCGCAAGGAAAGTGGCTTCATTGTTCTCACAGACTATCGAAAGGATAAAAAGTTCAGCCGACAACCTGTCGGCTGCAATGAACATCAGCGGTATTCTTAACCTCACGTCTTCTTCGTGTATATCTTCATTGGGGACAATGAAGGAGAACGAGCTGAGATTCTACATTGTCGGTGACTCCAATGGTAAATACCCGGCACAGAACGGAGATACATACGTGAAGGTGCATGACACGGTGAAGTTGCTCAACTTCCTCGTCTCGGACAGCAGCCTTTACGTGAACGTGGGTGACATCATCGCTGTCATGGGGTACAAAAATGCTCTGACAACAACAAAGGTGTGCAGGGTCTTACCGCTCAATGATGCGAAAGCGGGTCTGACAGCAGGGGTAATGACACCGGGGGATAAAACAACGCTGAACACTGCCAACTCCAACGCATCAGCAGCACTGAACGCCATAAACCTAATGGTGTCAAGATACTTCAAGGAGGACAACTACAATATCAACAACATCTATCAGCCTGGTATCTATATGTATGGCAGGACTGGCCGCTCCATGCCGGACAACGCTTCTGATGAATACTACATCGTCATAGTAGAGACAGTTTTCTCTAACGGCAGTTACAACGTATGCCAGAAGGCGTTCTCTGTCACGCGCCCTGGACGCTCGTTCTATCGTATCGTCGTCACGAACTCGCTCACAAACTACGAAGGGTCTTTCGGAGAATGGATTCAGACGGGATGGGAGCATGGATAACTCCACCATATAGCTCATTTAACTACAACTTTCATATCACTCATATTCAACAACATACATCTTTGAATTAAATAAAATCCAAAGTCATGAGAAAAATCAACGAAATCATCATCCATTGCTCGGCTACTGCCGAAGGAAAGGACTTTACCGTGCAGGACATCACTCGGTGGCACAAACAAAGGGGCTTCAAGACTATCGGTTATCACTACGTCATCTACCGCAATGGGACGGTGGCATCGGGTCGTCCGCTGTCTGACATAGGGGCGCACTGCAAAGGACATAACGCCAACTCCATCGGCATCTGCTACATCGGAGGGCTTGCCTCCGACAACAGCACACCGAAGGACACCAGAACGACGGAACAGAAGGTGGCGCTTCTGTCGCTAATTAAATTCCTCAAAGGGAAATTTCCTCACGCTGCCGTCATCGGACATCGGGACACTTCGCCTGACACCAACAGCAACGGCTTCATTGAGCCGTCGGAATGGTTAAAGGCATGTCCTTCTTTTGACGCAAAAGCGGAATATGCTTCGCTTTAGTTTCTAATCATCATAATCCTGTAAGCAATGAAAAAAGTACTTTTCCCATTTCTTTTCCTAGCCTATACAATACTACTTCTTTCGGCGTGTAGGACGGTGCGAGTTACCGAAAAGGAGACGGTTGCTAAGGGTTCGAGCGAGACTTCTCACTCTGAATCCTTGCAAACCGCTTCTTTGTACTCGGTGCTCAATACATTGTCCATGCGTGCCGACAGTATTGTGATATGGATGCAGGAGGGAGGTGCCGGCGGCGACCGGCAGCTCCACCCCGCAACCATATCTACGGCTAACAGCGGCTTCACCGCACAGTCTTCTGACTTCTTAAATTCGGATGTATGTCCTGATGACAACAGTGGGGTATCCTACAATGAAGCAGATGCTAACGGCAGGGTGTCTGACAACATCCTGCCTTCTTGCCGCAAGCGATATCGCCCTCCTGAAAAAACAGGCAACAACAATACTGACTGGAACAGCAATAGCTATGCTGCAAAGGGAAACAGTCCTCTCACATCATCAAGATACAGGGGTATCTCAAGGATCGTGTTTTCCGGACTGCAACTGGAAGCGAAGACGGAGTCTGTTCACTCTTCTTATCTGTCCTCGTCGGACAGCACAAGGGTTGCTGGCAGCCACGAGGAACAGAAGTTTTCTGCTTCAAAGTCTTCCACTGCTTTCTTCAGTATGACAAACATCATTTTCTGCATCATCATTGTAATTCTTGCAATGATAGTAGCCAAATGGCTCTGGCAGAAAAGAAAGAATAAAAGCTGAACAACAGCTCAATAGGAATGGACACCCCCAAAGGGGAAAGCAAGACATTCTACATTATTATCCCACCCGCCCACGTTAATCTCGCAGCAGCGCATTGACGTGGGTGTGTTCTTTCTGCTTTCTCCATGGCGGCATTTGTTCCGGGAGTGCGGCAATCATGGCAAGGGTAAGTACTGTCCTCAGCTTTCCGCTCCATGATTGCGTTTTCCCAAGACACAACAGACAGGCTGTAGAGTCAAGGGAAGCAAAGCACACTGCATCGTGGAGTGGGCTTCGATTGCACACACCCTCACCAACGGCAACGGGACACCTGCCAGTCCTCGATATACTCGGAGTGGCTGGTGTTCCGTCCCTTGATTATCGCATTCCCTACACCATGCTTCGCTATGGGCAAGCATAGAACACACCTCACCGATGCGCACAGGCTCATCACTCCCTAAAATACGAATGTCTTGCTAAAGGCTGTAAGCCTGAAATATGCATCAAATGGTTTTGATACTAAAGGGACAAGTAATCTTTAGAGTACTCCTGAGGAGAAGAATTACATTCTACATTACTGTCCCACCCACGTTTTCTTCGCAGCAGCACATTGACGTGGGTGTGTTCTTTCTGCTTTCTCCATGGCGGCATTCGTTCCGGGAGTGCGACAATCATGGCAAGGGTAAGTTCTACTCTCAGCTTTCCGCTCCATGATTGCGTTTTCCCATGACACAACAGACAGGCTGTAGAGTCAAGGGAAGCAAAGCACACTGCATCGTGGAGTGGGCTTCGATTGCACACACCCTCACCAACGGCAACGGGACACCTGCCAGTCCTCGATATACTCGGAGTGGCTGGTGTTCCGTCCCTTGATTATCGCATTCCCTACACCATGCTTCGCTATGGGCAAGCAGAGAACACACCACACCATAGCGCACAAGCTCATCACTGCCTGAAATACGAATGTCGTTCTTCTATTCCTAAAGGAATTCTAATCGGCAAGAAAACATATAATGCTGTTGTCGCAAAAGCGTCATTAGCACTATATGTATTCTTTTGCCGTTGGCTGCCTGTGAAACACGCTCTCCTGAACACCAGACGACTGGCATTCTGGAGAGCAAGTTTCACTACGGCGCAATAGTTCTTCACCGAGCATTGTGTTTGAGGTGGCAAGTATGCCATTTCAAACACTATGCACGCTTCCGAACATCATCCTGAAGGATTAAAATAGGTACGGACAAGTGTAAAAATCTGCAAGTCATGTTTTCTGCGAAAATATGCCATGCAGGTTTTTACACACGCCCGAAGCATCTTACCGCCCGATGGGGTTGGCGCAAATGGATGCAGGGGCAAAAGCATTTGTAACCGATGCAGGATGATAGAAAACTAAAAGGCTTGAGACTAAAAGCGGTCTTTTTGTAACGGAATGGTCATGCCGAAACGGAAACATTTGTAACCGATGCAGGATGATAGAAAACTAAAAGGCTTGAGACTAAAAGCGGTTTTCTTGTAACTGAATGGTCATGGTGAAACTAAATCATTTGTAACTGATGCAGGATGATAGGTAACTAAATGGCATGAGACTAAATGCAGTCTTCTTGTAACTGAATGGATATGGAGAGACGGAAACATTTGTAACCGATGCAGGGTCATTATAAACCGAATGGGATGAGACTAAAAGCGGTATTCTTGTAACTGAATGGATATGGCGAAACTAAATCATTTGTAACTGATGCAGGATGATAGGGAACTAAATGGCATGAGACTAAATGCGGTCTTCATGTAACTGAATGGATGTGGCGAGACGGAGACATTTGTAACCGATGCAGGATGATAGGGAACTAAATAGGATGAGACTAAAAGCGGTATTCTTGTAACTGAATGGTCATGGCGAGACTTTTGCAGCCATAGCAACGAGCGAGACGATTGTTTGTTAATTGTTTTAACATATTCCGCTTTATTGTCGGGGTGCTTCGCTCACATAGAGCGCAGGGCGGTCGGGGGGTGCTGTCTCACGGACGAGGGGAAACAAATTTTTCCCTCGACCCTTTGGAGTTGAAAATCAACTATATAGATTTTTGAGTCCTTTATTTTTTCAACTCTTTCTAAAGTTAATTTATTTAACGGATTTGCCGTCTTTTTAGGTTGGGACTTCTGTGTGTATTTTTGTGGTGTAATCACCAATTTTTTTCTTTAATCCATGAGCGACCTCAATACAAAAGCAACCGTACAACTACAGATAAACGGACAACAGGCGGAACAGACACTGCAACAACTACGCTCCAATGCACTGCAACTGGAAACGGCAATAGCAAAGGCGGCGGCAGCAGGGAACAAGACTGACCTGAAGAAACTGAGACGTGAACTGTCGGACACGAAAAGGCAGATAAGGGAAATGGAGTCTTCGACAATGCAGGTGGAGAGCGTGATGAAACGGCTCGATAAGGCTTCGCCAAGAGACCTCCAGCGCACACTGTCGGCTCTTAACAAGCAACTGGAATATATGGAGCGTGGCTCTGAAGCATGGAAGGCGCATGCACTCAAAATCAGACAGGTGAAGGACGAGATGGCTAAACTGAACTCGGAACTGCGCACCCAGGAGTCTGTTTGGGAGAGGTTCAACAGGAAACTGAATGACTGGCAGACATCGCTCATGGGCATGGCGGCTGCAGCTACGGGCATCATCATGGCGGGTCGCTCTGCCGTGAACGCTTACGCTGAAATGGATGCGGAAATGGCTAACGTGAGGAAGTTCACGGGAATGGATGCCGAAGAGGTGGAGAAGCTGAACGAGGAGTTCAAGAAGATTGATACACGTACATCAAGAGAAGACCTTAACAAACTGGCACAGGAGGCTGGAAGACTGGGTAAGTCTTCGCAGGAGGACGTGATGGGGTTCGTAAAGGCTGCTGACCAGATTAACGTGGCTCTCGATGACCTCGGGGACGGGGCTACGCTGACGCTCTCGAAGCTGACGAACATCTTCGGGGATGAAAAGGTCTATGGCACGGAGAAGGCTTTGCTGAAAGTGGGTTCTGTCATCAATGAGCTGTCACAGAACTGCACTGCTTCCGCTCCTTACCTCGCCAACTTCGCACAGCGAATGGCTGGCGTGGGTGCTCAGGCGCAGATGTCCATACCGCAGATAATGGGCTTCGCCGCCGTCCTCGACTCGCAAGGACAGGCGGTGGAGATGTCGGCAACGGCTCTCTCTAAGCTCATCATGGATATGTTCAAGCAGAAGGACAAGGTGATTGCGGCTACGGGCATTGATGTTCAGAAGTTCAATGAGGAATTGAAGAAGTCAACAAATGACGGTCTGCTGTTCCTGCTTGAAACGCTGAGCAAGATGGGTAACATCGACGCTCTGGCTCCTGTGTTCAAGGATATGGGTGAGAACGGGGCAAGGGCAGCACAGGTGATCTCTGCTCTTGCCGGCAACCTCGACATGGTGAAATGGGAACAGCAGGAGGCGGCAAAGGCTTTTGAGGAGGGTACTTCGGTAACAAAGGAGTTCAACGTGCAGAACAATACGGTACAGGCTGGATTGGACAAGGCAAGGAAGGGTGTCGCTGAGCTGGCGGTGGAGCTGGGAGAGAAGCTGCAACCTGTGATGTCACATGTGTATAGCAGCACGACACTCCTCATGAGGGTGATGTCAACAACGATTGACTTCATCATCAAGTACTGGGCGGAGATTAAAACGGCTACCATTCTCATCGCTGGCTACACAATTGGGGTGAACGCTCAGACGATTGCGACAAGGGCTTCCGCAGCGGCATTGGCTGCATGGAACGCAATTGCAAGGATTGGGTCTGCCATAACAAAAGGTTATACTACGGCAATGGTGCTGTCAAAGGATGCAGTGGTGGGCTGTTCTCTCGCTCATCAAAGGCTTTACCGTCACATGCTGGCTCAGAACGTGATTACAAAGCTGCTGGCGGCTTCATCTTTGGTGCTCAAAGGGGCGTACTATGCTTGTACGCTGCAAATATCTGCCCTCCGCACTACACTCAAATCGCTGTATGTGGTCATGGCGGCCAATCCTTACGGGCTGCTCGTGGCGGGCATCGCTGCCGTGGCTACGGCTATCTACTCTGCCAACGAGAAAAGGAAGGAACAGGCAAGGCTCATGGAGGAGGAATACAGGAAACAGAAGGAGCTGATGAAGGACTATGACAGCGCAAAGGCTAAGATTGCGGCTCTCAACAGCATCATCAATGACAACACTCGTGACCTCTCCGAACGGAAGGCGGCTCTCGATGAGCTGAAGAAGATTGTGCCTGACTATCATGCTGACCTCGACAAGGAGGGGAGGCTCATCAACAACAATACGGCTGCGCTTGATGATTACCTAGCCAGACTGAAAGAGTCCATCTTAATGAGGGCGAACAGGGAGAAGCTGGAACAGCTGTACATGAAGCAGAGTGAGGTGCAGGAGGAAAGGGATGCACTCTCAAGCAAATACTGGGATGTCAGACAAAACAACACGCTCGGTGGCGTGAACAGGAATTCCGTTACATTCAAACTGTCTTCTATGGTTGGCAGGTTGTTCAATGATGGTGACACGGAGGCTGGAGCAAAGGAGAAGCTGGATAGCAAGCAGAAGGAACTGGATGACTTGAACGTACAGATTGCTGCGCTTGAAAAGAAGGTGAAGCCGGAGCCTGTAATGCCTGAGCATGATAATAATAATGGTACTGGAGGTGGTAATTCGGGGTCTTCTGGTTCTTCTTCATCTGAAAAAGGGAACGACACTGCAAAGAAGGACAGGTTTGAAGCGGAAGACAACTGGAAGAAGCAGGAGGAAGCTATCAACCGCATCGCTTACGCCAAAGGTGAAAAGGACTATATCGCCTACAAGGAGCGGATGATGGAGATTGAAGAACAGTATAATCAAAAGAAACTGGAGCATACGGATCTGTCGGAGACAGAAAGGTTGGAGATAGAGGCGGCTTATTATGAGGCGAGGAAGAAGATTGCGGACAATGAGGGGAAGAAGTCGGTGGAGGATGAGAACAACGCTTTCTCTGAGCAAATGGCTGCTCTAAAACAGCGGTTCATTGACGGTCTTTCTTCTTACGAGGTGTATGAGGAAGCGGCGGAACAGGCGGAGATGGCTCACCTTCAGAAGCTTGTCGTCCTGTATGAGGATGGGAGCAGGGAAAAAGCGGATGCGCAGAAGGCTTTGCAGGAGAAGGCTTTCGCCAACCAGAAGAAGCATCTGAAGGAAGTGGAGGATGCGGAGAAGAAGCATCAGGAGGCTCTGAAAAGGATGAAGGAGGAGGTCTTCGGGGATAATCCGGCTGAGAGGCAGGAGAAATACAGCGAACAGCTGGCTATGCTGACGGAGGTCTATAATGCGGAAATTGCGGCTGCAGGGGATAATGCAAAGGAAAAACTAAGGATTGAAGAGGCGTTCCAAAAGGCGAAGTTGGCTCTCATCAAGGAGTACAACATCGAGGGGGAGGAGGAGAACGGCAACTTCCTGCAGACCTTTGCGGAGGACTTGGACGAGTTCCTGGACTCTGACCTCGGACAGGCGATAACTGGGGGTGTTGATACTATCGTATCGGGAATGGCTTCCATATTCCAGCAACTATCGTCCATTGTTCAAGCGGAACTGGAGATACAGCTGGCGCAGATTGAAAAGAGGTATGATGCGGAGGTAAGCCTTGCGGAAGGAAACAACTACAAGGTGAAGAAGCTGGAGAAGCAGAAGGAGGCGGACATCGCAAAGGCTAAGAACGAGGCGAACAGAAAGATGTATGCCATGCAGGTGATACAGGCGGTTGCGCAAACGGCAACGGCTGCACTGAACGCTTATTCATCGGCAGCAGCGGTGCCTCTCATCGGTTACATCCTCGCTCCTGTGGCGGCTGGCATGGCGGTGGCGGCTGGTATGCTTCAGGTGGCTGCCATCAAGAAGCAACAACAGGCAGCGGAGGCGCAGGGCTACAGCGAAGGTGGCTTCACTCCTGACGGCAGAAAGGATGAGGTGGCAGGAGTGGTACACGCTGGGGAATGGGTGGCTTCACAGAAACTGGTGAAAAACCCTGTTACTCGTCCTGTCATTGAAGCTCTGGAATATGCGCAGCGCAATAACTCTATAGGGTCGCTGTCTTCGGAGGACGTTTCCCGCACGATAACGGCTCCGGCAGTGATGGCGCAGAGGGCGGTGGCTTCGCAGAACAGCGTGCAGAGGGTGGTCATTGAAAGTGACTCACAAGAACGGAAGTCTAATGATGATGCCATGAGGGAAGTGGCGGCGGTCATCGCTTCACTCAACTCCAGACTTAACGAGCCGTTCATAACGGTGAACTCTGTCACGGGAGAGGCTGGCATGAAACAGGCGCAGGACGAATATGACAAGCTGATAAGAAACAAAACTCCTAAATCAAGAAGGGTATGAACATCATCATCAACGGAAAAGAGGCGGTGCTGAAAAAGGGTGTCTCTTTTGATTTCATAGCGGAGAACAGCCTTTTTACGGGTGCGGACTCGTATTCTCTCAGCATCACCTTCCCACTGGAGGGATGCAGGAGGAACATCGAGATATTCGGGTACATAAACAGGAAGGACTGTGACATCAACAGGGTGTTGCTGGACTGTGAGATTCACGACGGCATGTTCCATGCCTACGGGGCGGTGAACATCGTGGAGATTTCAGACAAGGAGGTGAAGACGCAGTTCCTCGAAGGGCGTTCGGTGCAGAACTATGCTTCTGACCTCGACGAGCTATACATCAATGAAATCGCCATCGGGGAGGCATGGACATTCGCACACTTCACTCCCGACTGGTACACGGCTTGTCCGGGTACAGAGCATTATTGTGGATATATATGTATTCCATGGGTGAACAACACTTCGGGGAACATGCAGAACAAGATGTACAGAAACACGGGTGGGTCTTGGGCATACGTGCCTGACGGACCGGAGGGAAGGGATGACCCTACGGTGGCGTGCCAGTTCTTTCTTGTCTGGGTGCTGGAAAGGGTGATTGAGGCAGCGGGATATACCGCGGACATTTCCGCTATCTTGAATTCCTCATACCGCCACCTCGTCATCTTCAACACGTTCCCTGTGGCATGGAACATCGACGAATGGGGGCTGTGTCTGCCGCACTGGACGGTGACGGAGTTCCTTGAACAATTAGAGTTTTTCCTTAACGGCTCGTTCCTTATTGACGCAAAGGCGAAGAAGATTTCCTTCCGCTTCCATACGGATATGATGTCGGAACAGCAGACGTATATTATAAATAAGGTGGTGGACGAGCATCAGGTGGAGATTAGCGACAAAGAGAACGTGCAGGAGAGTTATGTGGAGCAGATGAACTTGGCATATTCTGAGGCAAGCCATAACATGCAGAAGTTCTATGATTGTGACTGGGCAAGGCTGCAACTGGGCTTCTCATCCTATGCTTCCTTTGACGGGATGAAATCGTCATTGGAAAGTCTGGGGCTGCTTGAAATAAAAGGACCTTACCCGAAGTCTGCATATCTGAAGAAGCTGCTGTATGTGTCGGGCATCAACACTTTCTTTGTACTCAACTGCTACAAGATGTCATACAGCAGCGATGTCAAGAAGGTGGTGCACTACATGAGGTTGCAGCCGGTGAACTTGTTCGCTCCCCGTTTCCCTGACACGGAGGAGAAGGAGAAGACGGAGATTGGCATAGTCCCGGTATGCATAGACTACACGGATGATACATACGGCGATGCGGTATTCCTCGAATGTGGTACATACGGGGACGTGGATGACAACGAGAACGAGGAGCAGTCGCTGGTCGTGAACGCATTGATTGACGGGAAGAAGGAGCAGAAGGAGGAGTTCTTCGACAAGATTTATGTGGGCTTCTGGAATGGGCTGGAAGACACTGCTGCCGGGAAGGAGAACGTGCCGCTGCCTTGGATTGACAACTATTTCGTGACGACGAAGAACGTGATGAGATACACGCACATGCAGGAGCCGGAGGACTTC
This sequence comes from Prevotella sp., assembly GCA_051869435.1. Classification (GTDB taxonomy): domain Bacteria; phylum Bacteroidota; class Bacteroidia; order Bacteroidales; family Bacteroidaceae; genus Prevotella. The sequence goes on from JBJEAW010000153.1 coordinate 18,477, forward strand.
AGCATGAGACTGAGGGGGTTAAAGGTGAACGAACGCAGGACAACGAAATACAATATCGACCAGTCAAAGAAATACACGTTCAAGTTCATTGTCACGGACAGCAGGATTCCTGACGTGCAGAGCGTGTTCCTCATCCACGGCAAGAAATACCTCGCTGAAAAGATAACTGCAACATTCTCGGAAACGGGAATGTCGCAGTTACTGAAGATGGTGGCTTACAGAATATCGTAGCCCTTGTTACTCCAAAGAGCCGACAAAATGGATGGTGGCATCCTGGACTCCGTGCTTCTGGATGTACTTGTTCGTGGTGCTGATGTCACTGTGGCGTGCCTGGTCTCTCGCCACTACAACACCTACCTCATTGGCAAGGTCTCGGATGCCGGTGTCCTTTAGACTGTAGAACTGGTAGCAGTCATCCCAGTGGAGGGCTTCACGCATCTTCTTCCAACGCCTGTTGAACTGGTCGGCATTGTACCTCTTCTCCCTCGGAGTGAAATCCTGACCGAAGAGGTAGTAGTCACCGGGCTTGGAGAAGATGTCAAGGTCAAGCATGGTCTTGATGATGATGTCATTCAAGCCTACCTCGGCATCCTTGTGGTTCTTGGAGAACTCCTTGCTGACAAAGACGGTCTGGTTCTTGATGCTGATGTCCTTAATCTTCAGATGGCTCAGTTCACCGGGGCGGATGAGGGTGTAGTACTGCATGAGACAGGCAAGGTAGAACTTCTTGTCGTTCTCCTTCAGGTACTTCATCATCTGTTTCAGCATGGTGGGGCTCAAATCCTTGCGGTACTTGTCGTGCTCGGGCATGATCTTGATGTGCTCGACGGGGTTCTCCTTGATATACTTACGTTGCAGGAAGAACTCTGCAAGTCCGTAGAGCCAGCCGCGGTAGTTGTTCCTCGTCCTCGGACTGCTCTCACGGTCAAGATATATCCAGTCGATGAAGTCGTTGCAGAAGCTCTCGTCAAACTGATAGACATATTGGATAGGCAAGACACGGGATTTGATGAACTCCAAGAGAATGTTCACACGGGAGCGGTAGCTGGCACGTGTCTTAGCCCTGTCCATCCTCTCGACATAGTCAAGATATTTGCCAAGACACTCCTCAAAGGCAATGAAGCCTCTGCTCTCATCACTGCGAATCCACGGATTCCAGCCTGTCATGAGTTGTTTGGTGACAGCCTCGATGATTTCGGCAGCCTTTCTCTTTCTTTGACTGACCTTCAAATCATCTGAGATAAAGAATTTTTTCCTTCTCATTTCATTGCGAGAAGGGTCTAAAGCGTAAAAATCAACATACCATTTTGAACCTGTGTGGAGAACAGGATAGGTGAATCCAATCATGGAAGATGCACCTAATGAAGAGATTTTTGGGCACATTTTTTAACATTCTTTAGACTTGCGCTTCAAATCTATCGGAATGTTGGTTAAACCTACTGAATTATTTTCGTCCATTCAGCGTCCACAAATTTTGCAAAGTTAAAGGGTAACTCGTTGATTTTCAACTCGTTACCCTTTGTTTTGCGGAGAGAGAGGGATTCGAACCCCCGGTGCCTCTCAGCACGACGGTTTTCAAGACCGTTGTAATCGACCACTCTACCATCTCTCCTTGGTCAATTTATGCCTAATAAAACCTATCGTTTTATTTTGACGGTGCAAAGGTACGAAGAATATATGAACTGTGCAAATTTTTATCGCATTATTTTTAGCCACGCCTTCATATTTGTTAAACAAGCAATAGTTGATTGCCGTTTTTCCGCTAACAAAGCATGGGAGAGTAATAGCAAGAAAGTATCACCAGATATAGACAACGTTACGCCGAACAGCGTTGTGCGGGGGTAATTTATCAGTTCGCTCTGACCAGCAGGTCCATCGGACAACAAACAAATAGGACTCAGCATCAGGCATCAGGATGCAACAGAGAGAGAACTAAGCTTTGGGTATAACGCAAGAGTCCCGCCTTTCCTGAGAAGGAAGGACGGGACTTTGTATTTGTTTGTTTGGAATAAGTGTATTTATAATAAATACTGTTTGTGTGAGTTTTTTGGTTTATGCCTCAGCCTCTGTAGCAGGAATTACAGATACGACGCTCTTATCATACTTACCTTTGTGGAAGTTGACTGTACCGTCAACAAGAGCATACAATGTATCGTCTTTACCCTGAGCGACATTAAGGCCTGGGAAATGCTTGTTACCACGCTGTCTAACGATGATGTTACCAGCAACACACTTCTGGCCGCCCCAAATCTTCACACCGAGTCGCTGTGATGCCGACTCGCGTCCGTTCTTAGAACTACCGACACCTTTTTTATGAGCCATTTCTTAGTCCTCCTGTGATTTAAGCGATTACTGACTTAATAACAATCTCTGTGAACTGCTGACGATGACCGTTCTTCTTGCGTGAGTCCTTACGGCGCTTCATCTTGAAGACGATAACCTTGTCACCCTTTACGAGTGGCTTTACTACCTCAGCTGTTACCTTGGCGCCTTCTACGGTTGGCGCTCCTACCTTGACTGCACCGTCAGCATCTACGAGCAGCACTTTCTCAAACTCAACAGTCTGGCCTTCCTCAGCTTCCTTAATGTGCTGCACGAAGAGTTTCTTGCCCTCCTCAGCCTTGAACTGCTGACCGTTGATTTCTACAATTGCGTACATTTTAATTGTATTGAAATTATCGGATTTTCTCCGTCAGGCGCTCTGCATCGTGCAAAGACTTGATTGAGCCCAATCGGATTTAATCATTATATGTGGTTTCTGCTGTAATATGGAATAAAGCGGTCCATACACACAGAAAGCGGATGCAAAGGTAATCATTTTTCGCCTATTAATCTAATATAGACTATACCGCAAAAGTCACATTTAATAATATTTAACTGTAAGCAAGTGGTTTCTAACGTATTTTTTATCAATCTGTTATCGGGTATGATATAGATGTACACATTTCTTATCCTGTCGGAAGGGTGATGAGCGGTCAATATCTGACAGTACATTTATGACAGAACGGTTGCAGCATTATTTTAAGATCCCCCCCTATGGCCAATGGGGACAGAGGGAAGGAAATTCATGTAGCCCGCCATAAGTCTGACGCATGTCGCATGACTCGTGACAAGAGAGCCCTATACCCAGAAAAGCTTAACCAGTCTCACATATGATAATAAAGCCTGACCAGTATTATAAATATAATTAATGTGGCAATACACACAACATTTCCAGGAGTCGATATGAAAATCATTCATTTTCAGATAAAAATAGTTAAATTTCTTGCATCATAGAGTAATTATTCATATATTTGCAGTGTTTTATAACGTTAATACACTATAATTGTTGGTGCCGCATGTGTTTTCCGCTGTCTCACATTGACACTAAAGGGAAGACTGAAGCAGGGGGTATGCTAACGTAAACATCAGACAATGAATCAGAAAGAAAGAAAGACAAGCCTATGTCATTAATTAAACTAAGAAATCTGAACAAGACATACCAAGGAGCCCAGCCGCTTCATGTGTTGAAGGGCATTGACTTGGATATAGAGCGTGGCGAGTTTGTCAGCATTATGGGTGCATCAGGCTCAGGGAAATCAACATTGCTGAACATTCTTGGCATACTTGACAATTACGACAGCGGAGAATACATACTAAACGATGTGCCTATACTGAACCTTAGTGAGACAAAAGCCGCAGAATACCGCAACCGCATGATTGGTTTCATATTCCAGTCGTTCAATCTCATCTCGTTCAAGACAGCCGTTGAGAATGTTGAGTTGCCTCTCTTCTATCAGGGTGTGGGCCGGAAGAAGCGTCATGCGCTCGCCATGGAGTATCTTGAGAAGCTTGGTCTTGGCCCATGGGCCAACCATTATCCTAACGAGATGTCTGGAGGTCAGAAGCAGCGTGTGGCTATCGCGAGGGCCCTCATCACCCATCCCCAGATAATTCTGGCTGACGAGCCTACAGGAGCTCTTGACTCGAAGACGAGTGTCGAGGTCATGGACTTGCTGAAACAGCTCCACGACGAGGAGAAGATGACAATCATTGTTGTCACCCATGAGAGTGGTGTCGCCAACGAGACAGACCGCATAATACACATCAAGGACGGCATAATATTCAAGAATGAAGACAACCGTGACCATCATCTTGTCAGCAAAGACTATGTAAAATGACGATTACCACTTATATTTTCGACACACAATGAGAATAGAACTATTATCTGAAATATGGGCTACGGCGCGTCGCAACAAGTTGCGTACTGCCTTGACGGGATTCTCTGTGGCGTGGGGTATATTCATGATTATCTTCCTGCTTGGTGCGGGCAATGGGCTTATCAATGCCCAGATAGAGCAGAGCAACAGGTTTCTGGCCAGCTCGATGATGGTGTTTGCCGGGCAGACATCAAAGCCATATAAGGGTATGAAGGAGGGGCGTGCCATCAAGCTTCTTGACAGGGATGTCATGATGACAGAGAAGACATTCGCCAATTATGCAGAGGATGTGGGAGGCACATTGTCCCAATCAGGCGTTAACATGTCTCACGGAGACAAATATGTTTCCATGCAGACACTTGGCGGTAGGACACCGACAGACCAGAAGATAAACAAGCGTGAGATTCTGACAGGGCGTTTTGTCAATGACATTGACATCAAGGAGCGCCGCAAGGTTATTGTCCTGACAGAGACCCAGGCAAAGGAGCTGGCTAACGATTACGTCTCTCTTGTAGGCAAGCGTGTCCGTGTCGATCAGCTTTCGTTCCTTGTCATTGGGATATTGAAGGATGACAAGATGGAGCAGAACAATACGGCTGTCATTCCCTATAGCACATTGAAAACAATCTATGCTAAGGGTGATGATGCGGGGGATATACAGTTTGTGCTGAAGAACATGACCTCGGAGGAGCAGAGCGAGCAGTTTGAGAAGGATTATCGTGCGAAGCTTAACACCCAGCATGATGCTGCTCCTGACGACGAGAGCGCGGTATTCATATGGAACCGCTACCTTGACAATATCCAGATGGCGAAAGGTATCGGCATCATACAGAACGCGTTATGGATTATAGGGCTTTTCACTCTGCTTAGCGGAATAGTGGGCGTTTCGAATATCATGCTGATAACTGTCAAGGAGCGGACGCGCGAGTTTGGCATAAGGAAAGCTATCGGGGCGAGGCCATGGAACATCCTGAGGCTTATACTTACAGAGAGCATTATAACGACAGCAATTTTCGGATACACAGGTATGTTATGCGGTGTGCTGGCAAATGAGTACATGGATATGACAATAGGCCATAAGACTGTCGATACGGGCCTGTTCCAAGCCACGATGTTCCTGAATCCTACCGTTGGGCTGGACGTATGCCTCCAGGCGACGATGGTCATAATCATAGCAGGCACAATGGCAGGGCTTATTCCGGCACTGAAGGCTGCACGTGTCAGACCTATCGAGGCACTACACGCTGACTGACACCAGTCTCTCCCCCTACCCTATCCTCCTCAAGCCCTGGTGTGGCTGCCAGCCAGGTTCACATGGGCAAGATTACTCTGAAGAAAACAAATTATTATGCGCATAGACATTGATACATACAGAGAGATTCTGGACACTCTGACCCGTAACAAGAGCCGGAGTTTCCTTACGGGCTTCGGTGTTTTCTGGGGTGTGTTCATGCTGGTATTCCTTATAGGAGGTGGCAATGGCCTCAAGGAGTTGCTTTACCAGAATTTCGAGGGATTTGCGACCAACAGCGCCATGATATGGTCGCAGAACACCACGAAGCCATACAAGGGATTCAAGAAAGACAGGCAGTGGAATATGGATGTCAAGGACATAGAGCGTCTGCGCAGCAATATCCCTGAGCTTGATGTTATCACGCCACTGATATTCTGTGGCACGAAGACCGCTGTCAAGGATGAGTATTCATTCTCTGTCAATGTGCAGGGTGTTGAGCCTGAGTATGCGAAAGTCAGCACACCGAGACTTTTCTATGGAAGATTCATCAACAAGCAGGATGTCATATCCTCACGCAAAGTGTGTGTCATAGGCAAGCAGGTCTATAAGAAGCTTTTCCCCGACGGCCACAACCCATGTGGCGAGCGCATCCGCATTGACGACAACTACTATACTGTCGTCGGTGTCGATTACAGAAGCAACGGCATGAACATCGGTGGGCGTGGCGACCAGACGATATACCTTCCACAGTCAGTCCTTCGCACGACATACAACCGTGGCAACAGTGTCGACATCCTTGCCGTGACAGGTGCGCCAGGTGTTGTCATCAGCGACATCACACCGCATATCCGCTCAACAATAGCCCGGGGGCATTATGTTGACCCTACTGACGAGAAAGGTATCATGGTATTCAACACCGAGGTGCTCTTCGGCATTATGGACAGTCTCTTCAAGGGGGTCAACTTCCTTATATGGCTTATAGGCATCGGTACGCTTCTTGCGGGAGCCATCGGTGTCTCGAACATCATGATGGTCACTGTGAGGGAGCGCACTGTGGAGATAGGCATCCGTCGTGCCATCGGTGCCACCCCCCGCATGATACTGTCGCAGATTATCTCTGAGAGCATCTTGCTGACGAGTGTGGCGGGCATGTCTGGCATAATGTTCGGTGTCGCCCTGCTTCAGATGCTTGAGCTGGCGAACACGGAGGATGGCATCTTGATGGCACATTTCCAGATAGGATTCTCTACGGCTGTGTTCGCCGCCCTCCTCTTGAGTGTCTTAGGAGGTGCCGCAGGCCTTGCACCGGCATGGCGTGCCATGAGCATAAAGCCTGTCGATGCCATGCGTGACGAGTGAGGAGTCTCTCCCGTACGACAGCAAATATTCAAGGACAGCGAAATGACAAAAACAAAATAACGACGAAGATGATGAGAAAGTATTCAAAACTGATTATCGCAGCCATAGTAGCAATAATCTTCCTGGGAACATTTGTATTCCTGTATCAGAAGTCACAGCCGAAGGACAAGGAGTATAACGAGTTCACGCCGAAAGTGAAGGACATATGCAAGACGACTGTCATCACGGGCAACATAGAGCCTCGTGACGAGGTTCTGGTGAAGCCGCAGATAAGCGGTATCATAACAGAGCTTTACAAAGAGGCTGGCGACATGGTCACATCAGGCGAGGTCATAGCGAAGGTGAAGGTGATTCCTGACATGGGACAGTTGAGCTCGGCAGAGGCGAGGGTAAGACTCGCGGAGATAAACCTGAGACAGGCCAAGACCGACCTCTCCCGTGAGGAGGAGCTTTACAAGCAGCAGCTGGTGTCGGCCGACGAGTATGACAAGATACGCCAGCAGGCCGACCAGGCCCGCCAGGAGCTGTCGGCGGCCACTGACGCGCTTGAGGTTGTGCGCGACGGTGTCTCCAAGAGCAACGCCTCGGCAAGCTCGACACTAATCCGCTCGACTATCTCTGGCCTCATCCTTGACGTTCCGGTCAAGGTGGGTAACACTGTCGTTCTGAGCAATACGTTCAATGATGGCACGACGATAGCCTCTGTGGCAAATATGAACGACCTCATATTCCGCGGGAATATCGACGAGACTGAAGTGGGATGCCTCACAGAGGGAATGGAGATGAAGATCACAATCGGTGCGCTTCAGAATCTGCATTTCAAGGCTTCGCTCGAGTATATCTCGCCGAAGGCTGTCGGGAACAACGGTGCCAACCAGTTTGAGGTGAAGGCCGCCGTGAGGGATGTGAAGGGGAGCAAGATACGTGCGGGCTACAGCGCTAACGCAGAGATAGAGCTGTCAAGGGCAAAGAAAGTGCTTTCCATCCCAGAAAGCGCCATAGAGTTTGATGGTGACAAGACCTACGTGTATGTCAGGAAGGACAGCGGGAAGAAGGCTGTCTATGAGCGCAGAGCCGTGAAGACAGGGCTCAGCGACGGTGTTGACATAGAGATAAAGAGCGGGCTCTCGACAAAGGATGTCGTAAGGGGGACGGAGAAAGTGACAGATACGGAATAATACCATTGTCTAACCATCAGAGTCATCAGAAGCATTATGAAGAAGACGATAATCCTTGGCATGATTGTTTGCATCCCGTCTGTCAGCATGGCCCAGTGGTCGCTGGAGAGATGCATAGAATACGCCATCACCCACAACATACAGCTCAGGCAGCAGGAGAACAGCAACCACGAGAAAGAACTTTCACTATCGACAGCCCGGAATGCCTATCTCCCAGACTTGTCGTTTGGCGCACAGGAGAGCTTCTCCTTCGGCCGAGGCCTGACAGCCGACAACACATACACAAACAAGAGCACCAACTCGACATCCCTCCAGCTATCGACAAGCGTGCCCCTGTTTACAGGCATGGAGATACAGAACCGCATAAGGCAGGCCAGGGCTGACCTTGACGCGGCCACCGCCGACCTGGAGAAGGCGCGGAATGACATACGCGTCGAGGTGGCAAAGTATTACATGCAAGCTGTCTATGGCCATGAGCTGACAGAGACGGCACGCCGCCAGGTAGGCATCGACTCGTTACAGACCGAGCGTCTCAGACACATGCTGAAGGCCGGCAAGGCCGCCGCCGCCGACGTGGCACGCCAAGAGGCGTCACTGGCACAGAGCCGCTTGTCGCTCACACAGACAGAGATAGAATGCAAGAACGCCATCCTCTCGCTGCGCCTTCTCCTCGAGCTGACAGACGACAAGACATTCAACATTGTCATGCCCGCAAGCCATGCCGGCGAGATAGCCGGGAGGGACATACCTTCTGCCGAGTACATCTACGAGCAAGCCCTGACCCAAAGGCCGGAGATACAGAGCGGAATGATAAGGCTGAAAGGAGCGGAGTATAACATCAACATAGCCAAGGCGGGGCTGTATCCGAAAATATACCTCAGCGGCAGCATAGGCACCAACTACTACAAGACATCAGGCATAGAGATGGATGGATTCGGTAAGCAGATGAAGAACAATTTCAACCAAGGCATCGGACTGAGTGTCAGCGTCCCCATCTTCAACCGTTTCCAGACACGCAACAACATACGCGCGGCACGTGTTGAGCAGCTGAACCAGCAGCTCTCTATGGAGAATGTGAAGAAGACACTGTACAACGAGGTGCAGCAGGTCTATCTGAACACCATCGGCGCGAGGGAGAAATATGCCAGCTCTCTTGTGGCAAGGAACAGCAGCGAGGAGGCATTCCGGCTGACAAAGGCGAAATATGAGAACGGCAAGGCGACAATAACAGAATTCAACGAGGCGAAGAACGACATGCTAAAGTCAGAGAGCGACCTCGCGAGAGCCAAGTATGAGTACATATACCAGATGGCACTCGTTGATTTCTACTGTGGCAAAAACCTCAAATTTTGAATCTATAGACTAGGATGCAGATAGAAGAACAACTCACATCACACGGCATAAAGCCGTCATCTGTCAGACTGTTGGTATGGAAGAACATACGTGACCGCACAGAGACATTCTCCCTGGGCGATATCGAACGTGAGCTTATCCCCATGGACAAGTCAAGCATATTCAGAGCCTTGCGTCTGTTTGCCGAGCATCATCTGCTGCATGAGGTGGACGACGGCACAGGGCAGAAGAAATATTGTGTCTGCCGGTGCTCTGACTCCCACCATATCAACCACATCCACTTCTCGTGCACACGTTGCGCGACAACCTACTGTCTTGAGGATTATACCATCCCGACGGTCAGCCTGCCTGACGGTTTCACCGTAGAGGACACAGAATATGTCATAAAGGGTATCTGCCCGAAATGCAACTCTCGCATAAAGCATGGCAGCAGGCTATGACTCCAGCCCGGACTGCATTATGGGGTAGTCTATGAATTGGCCCATGTCTTCTTTATAATTCTATAAGAGCCGCAGCATCGCCTCAATCAAACTCATAGAACACCCCCTACGGCCATATCGCCCCAATGCCTCACTGCCTCACACATGACATGAGGATGTGCCAGCAAGTAGAATGAGCCTGTGGTCCTCATATATGATTCATACTTATCGCCTGATGTTACGCTTTGAGGGCCGATGGTCTTTTTGACCATCGGCCCTCAAAGCGTCTCCAGAAACTTATGTCGGGAATTGTCCGTTATAAACAAAAAGGATTCGCCATACATCCCACAACGGACAGTAACGGCAAGCGACTGATGTCATGCTGGCACGCATTTTTTCACGTTCGCTATATATCCACCGTATTCTCTTATAATATGTAAGCAAAAACACAGGTTTTGCTTATGATTTTCTTGCGTTATCAGCAATAAGGGAAAAGGTACTGAATAAGCACGTCAAAGGCTATGAACTGTCATTAGAAACAATACGTATGACATGCCCAGATGCTCTGCTTACAGTCATCAACCTTAGGGCAAGCCATCGGCAGGTATAAATCTCAGGAAAAACGGATATCAGACCGCCGCTTGTCATGAGGTATAGACATATGGCCGGAACATATCATTTTTTCTGTCTGTGGAACGATATTGTCTCCCCGGCAATATGGCGCAATACCAGCGTGTCCTCTGTCATCATGATCACATCGAGTGTGTCTGTCCTCGCTCCTGCCTTCCGCACATCTTTCTGATTGTTCTTCAGCGACATGGCCTTCCCGAGCTGTTCGTGCCCGACGGTAGTGAGGAGAAGCTTCCCGTTGCTGATTTTCCATCCTATGACACATCTCATCGTGGGATACTCGACAGGACTGTCCTCTGTGCTGGCCTGAGTGATATCGATGCCGACGGGGACGGCCTGACTGGAGCGTTTCAAGGAGAATCCATACTCCCTCGGAACCATATAGAGAGCCTTCAGCGAATCAGGCAGCTCGGCCAGCTTACGTCTCAGTGCGCGTTTTGACATCTGTGACGCGTCTTTCCATACTGGATAGACAGTATGTGTCCATGTGCCCTTTATCTGGTCGAGGTCGATAGCCATCAGCGCCTCTGTCGTGTCCTCAGGGTTGGCTATGACTCCCACCCAGTCGCCTGTCCTCATGCGCCCTATGACCCTGCCCTGCCTGTGTGCCATCTCTATATTGAATGTTCTCGGCTGGGTATTCTCCTTGAACTCATAGAACACAAGCACATTGTCGTTTGTGCCCTCACAGACAAGTCCGTAGAGCATCGAGTCGGGCTCGGCGGCCGCAGGCTGTGGCTCTGGGAGGGTCGCGGATTGCGGCGACCGGCTATTGCAGGCGACAACAAGAATGATTATCAGAAGCGGGAGTATGTATCTACGTGTTGTTCTCATTGTTTAGTACATTATGATATAGTTGTCAATGACACACATGGAGCGACATTACCGTCACAGCACGACGATAAAGGTATCATCCCCATAACACCGTATGTCAGTCTGGCGCAGCCTAACTTATGCAAAGTCAGAGCAAGGCGAGAGGAGAATGGCGGGAACTTGTTTCAGACATTATCCCGAGCCGCAGCCTAACTTATGCAAAGTTAGTTATTATTTTTAAAATAATCAGCCGAAAAGTTTGTTTTTTTTCTTTTTTGTGCTAATTTTGCAGATAAGAAGCATGAGATTCAACGGCGATGTCTGGCAATGGCACATCAAATATATCCCACCACTTAATGGTGCCTATCCTTCTTGTTCTACCAATTATACACAAAAGTGACAGTCTCGTCAAGACTCCACGCCGATGAAAACTGGAGCATGAATAAATGAAAACCAACATAACAGGTTATGAAAAAGAAAATTCAGTTCAGTCTCGTATATCGAGACATGTGGCAGAGTTCAGGAAAGTTCCAGCCACGTAAGGATCAGCTTGAGCGTATCGCTCCGGTGATAATCGAGATGGGATGTTTCTCACGTGTTGAGACAAATGGTGGTGCCTTTGAGCAGGTCAACCTCCTCGCGGGAGAGAATCCTAATGATGCTGTACGTGCCTTTTGCAAGCCTTTCAATGAGGTTGGCATTAAGACCCACATGCTCGACCGTGGACTTAACGCCCTGCGTATGTACCCTGTGCCTGACGATGTGCGCCGTCTGATGTACAAGGTGAAGCACGCCCAGGGCGTGGATATCCCACGCATATTCTGCGGCCTTAACGACGAGCGCAATATCATACCATCCATACACTGGGCCAAGGAGGCCGGCATGACCCCTCAGGCGACACTCTGCATCACCAGCTCGCCTGTACATACTGTTGAATACTATGCAGAGAAGGCAGACATGTTTGTCGAGGCCGGAGCGCCAGAGATATGCCTCAAGGACATGGCCGGCATAGGACGCCCTGCATTCCTCGGCAGGCTGACGAAAGCCATCAAGGACAAGCATCCTGATGTCATCATAGAATATCACGGACACACAGGCCCCGGGCTGTCGATGGCCTCTATCCTCGAAGTCTGCAAGAACGGTGCCGACATCATAGACACAGCCATAGAGCCACTGTCATGGGGAAAGGTTCATCCGGACATCATCTCAGTGCGTGCGATGCTCGACGATGCCGGCTTCGATGTCCCGGAGATAAACATGAACGCCTACATGAGGGCGCGCACCCTCACACAAGAGTTTATTGACGACTGGCTCGGATATTTCATCAACCCCTCAAACAAGCACACATCATCACTCCTCCTCGGCTGTGGACTGCCAGGCGGCATGATGGGATCTATGATGGCTGACCTGGGCGGAATACAGGGTGTCATCAACAATCTCCGCAAGAAGAAGGGCGTCCCAGAGCTGACCACCGACGATATGCTCGTAGCCCTCTTCAATGAGGTAGAGTATGTATGGCCTAAGGTGGGCTTCCCACCGCTTGTGACACCATTCTCACAGTATGTCAAGAACATAGCCCTCTTCAACCTCCTCACCATAGAGCAGGGCAAGGGCCGCTATGTCATGATGGACGACGCGGTGTGGGGCATGATACTCGGCAAGAGCGGAAAGATACCAGGCACAATAGCCCCGGAGCTGGTAGAGCTGGCAAAGGAGAAAGGATTCGAATTTGTCGATACCGACCCCCACACTCTCTACCCCGACAAACTCGACGAGTTCCGTGCCGAGATGGACAAGAACGGATGGGACTATGGTAAGGACGACGAGGAGCTCTTTGAGCTCGCCATGCACCCAGAGCAGTATCGCAACTACAAGAGCGGACAGGCCAAGAAGAACTTCCTCGCAGACCTTGACAAGGCCAAGGCAGCGAAGCTACAGGCCAACGGTCCGAAACTGACTCCAGAAGAGCTGGCAGCCTTCAAGCACGCCAAGGCCGACCCTATCACAGCACCTGTGGCAGGACAGATATTCTTCGAGTTCCAGGGCGGCTCAGACGCCACACCTACCATTGAGCCTGTTATAGGCCGTGAATACACCGAGAACGAGATATTCTGCTATATCTACACTCCATGGGGTGAGTACGCTGAGGTGCCGGCATGTCTCGGAGGACACCTCGCTGAGCTTAACGTGAAGCGTGGCTCGAGAGTGCAGCGTGGCGCAATCCTCGGATGGATTGAAAGAAAAGAGAAATGAGAATCGATGAAAACATGATGACACACTGATGTCACATAAACACGAAAGGTGGTATGCTTCCCTGTACCCTGTGGACACATCGTCATAAAAAGACACTGACCGTATGACACATACAAGGATGCATGCCACCTTTTTCATATCGGCAAAACACAGGCAATGATTGATTATAACCGCATCATCGGCACATTCTATCCCGAGGACGGAGAACTTAAAGACATCCTCCTCATACACAGCCGCAAAGTGGCAGACAAGGCTCTCGCCATAGTGAAGGCGAAAGGCATCGGCGGTGTTGACACAGAATTCATTGAGGCTGCGGCCATGCTCCACGATATTGGCATAATAAAATGTGACGCCCCGAGAATCCACTGCCACGGCTCAGAGCCTTATCTATGCCATGGCATCATGGGCGCATCAATGTTGAGGGACAACTGCCAGCTATGGGGGATGACCGCCGCCGGGGTAGAGCCTTACGCACGTGTCTGCGAGCGGCATACAGGCACCGGGCTCACCATGCGCCAGATAGAGGAGCGCAGCCTGCCCCTACCCCACCGCGACTTCGTCCCGGAGACACTGGAGGAACAGATCGTCTGCTATGCCGACAAGTTCTACTCGAAAACACACCTCAAGCGCGAGAAGACATACAGAGACGCACTACGCTCCTTGGCCGATTTTGGAGAAGATGTGGTAAGTAAGTTCAAGGAGTGGCACGAACGGTTTGGGGGATAGGCTAATACAGCACAGAACGGCATAACAAAACACGACATCCTTCACGAGCTGAGCTGGCTACGTTGGCCATAACATCAGCCTGAGTGGAGGATGTCGTGTCTCGTTATTGACAGATGCTGGTGGAACGCCGCGCGCCCCTACCAGTAAGTCTAAAGGTTCAGCTTCTCCTGAATCTGCTTGCTCAGCATCTGCACTTTCTTCGTCTGTGCGTTGATATCAGCGGCCACAGCGTCGCGTGTCTCCTTCATAGCCCCGAGCATCTCGCTCCGCGCATCATGTATGGTGTTCATAAACTCGCTGAATGCCGACTGTATCTTTGTCGGATGCCGATGGCTCTTGTCTGCATCCGGATTGACCACCATGCCTATGCCTTTCTCGTGTATGCAGATATCAATGTCGGCATCAGCCATGATAGGGTCGCCATCATAATGTATCACTCCCGGCTGAGAGCGATGTATATGCAAGTGTTTTGTGCGGAATGTCTTGATGTGCGAGTTCTTGTCAAGCGTCTTATTGAACATATCTATCGATACCTGCGCGGCCTCTATCACATCAAAAGGCTCCATGATAATCACGTCCATAAGGCCGTCGCTCATGGATGCCTGAGGGGCTATATAGGCGTCGTTCCCATATTGTGAGGCGTTTGCGACAGAGATGAGGAATGCCTCATACTGTTTTGTCCCTGTCTCGTCTTCTATGGTATAAGTCTCAGGCTTGTACTTCAGCCCCTCTTTCAGTACATTCTCGACATACGTTATCGGCCCACGCTTGCCGGCGTGGGCGAACTTCATTGATATGAAAGCGTCAAAGCCCATGCCACAGGTACAGAAGAACGGCATACCGTTTATCGTGCCATAGTCAAGATAATGCACCTCACAACGGTTGATAATCTCTATCGCGCGCTTCACATTGAGCGGAATCATCAGATGGCGTGCCAGTCCGTTGCCCGAGCCACATGGTATGATGCCCAGAGCGGTCCTCGTTTCCGTTATCGCACGCGCCACCTCGTTCACCGTGCCATCGCCCCCTACAGCGACGACGATGTCAGCACCCTCTGATGCCGCCTTCTTAGCCAGCTCAGAGGCATGACCCGCACGTTCTGTGAACACTGTCATACAGTCAAAACGCTCCTTGTCGATAATTGTGTCTATCAGATATGGTATCCCAGCCTTGCTCGCTGTGCCAGAGATAGGGTTGAGTATAAATACAATCTTTTTCTTCATAAACATAATTAAGATGTGTGGAGAATGCCAGAGGTGACTCCTCGTCAAATTCCACACATGGAAATTATCGGGGTATTATCCTTTATTTCATCATTCAAATCCTGTCATTGTTTTCTAATAATCAAATCAGAAAACAAAGTGTGCCGTATGAGTGCAAAATTACAAAAAAAACGACATAAAACCCAATGGTCGTGAAAATTAATTCTCATTTTCATTACTTTTTTATGATAATTATGCATATTATTCAACTTTTTTTGTAACTTTGCATCCTAAAATCGAATATACGGAGCAGAGACACTCTGTTTTTCGTTTGTACGTCTCCTTGATGTGCAGAAGATGAGAAGAGTATGAAAAAGAGACTCGGCGGGACATTCTCTGGCTATGGTTAAGCCTTGAACTGTCTTTTTATACAGCCATAGCGGTATAAAAGCCGGGGACAAATTCACAACGAAACAACAATAATCAGGAACCATCGCTCCGTTACCTATTTGACCATGGGACAATTACAAAAGAAATTTGAGACTTACCGTTTGCCACAAAAGTTCATGGAGATGGGCGTTTACCCCTATTTCCGCGAGATAACAGGCAAACAAGGTACAGAAGTGGAGATGGGAGGCCATAAGGTGCTCATGTTCGGCTCGAACGCCTATACAGGTCTTCCTGGCGACCAACGCATCATAGACGCCGCCAAGGCGGCGCTCGACAAATATGGCTCTGGATGTGCAGGGAGCCGTTTCCTTAACGGCACGCTTGACATACACGTATCGCTCGAGCGCGACCTTGCAGAGTTTGTCCATAAAGACGAGGCACTCTGCTTCTCCACAGGATTCTCTGTAAACGCTGGTGTCATAGCTGCAATCGGCGGGCGCGAGGATTATATAATATGTGACGACCGCGACCACGCCTCTATTGTCGATGGCCGCCGCCTTTCTTTCGCCCATCAGCTTAAATACAAGCACAACGACATGGAAGACCTTGAGCGCGTCTTGCAGAAACTTCCATACGAGGCCGTCAAGCTCATCGTTGTCGATGGAGTATTCTCGATGGAGGGCGATCTGGCCCGCCTGCCGGAGATTGTCGAGCTGAAGCATAAATATAACTGCTCGATAATGGTCGATGAGGCACATGGCATCGGGGTCTTCGGCAAGAACGGACGTGGTGTGTGTGACCATTTCGGGCTGACCGACGAGGTTGACCTCATCATGGGCACATTCTCCAAGTCGCTCGCCTCGATAGGCGGGTTCATAGCGGGAGACAGCGACACCATCAACTATCTGCGCCACACATGCCGCACATACATCTTCTCAGCGTCAAACACACCAGCGGCGACAGCGGCGGCACAGAAAGCGCTCGACATACTCAAAACTGAGCCTGAGCGCATAGAGAGGCTGTGGGATGTCACCAACTATGCCCTGAAGCGCTTCAAGGAAGAGGGATTTGAGATAGGAGACACAGAATCGCCTATCATACCGCTTTATATACGCGATGTGGAGAAGACATTCCTCATCACAGCCCTCGCTTTCGAGCGTGGAGTATTCATCAACCCTGTAGTGCCCCCAGCATGTGCCCCACAAGACACTCTCGTGCGCTACGCCCTCATGGCGACACACACGAAAGAGCAGGTTGACCGTTCGGTGGAGATACTGAAAGGAATATTCAAAGAACAGGGCGTTATAAAATGACAATTCCCCATCCTCCCTCCGCCTCCGATAGGGACGGCTGGGATATCCTTATGGCAGGGCGACAGCCAATATAATACGGAGCGGGCAACAAGCTGCTATCTCACGCAGACGGCAGCAACACCTCGCAGGGAGGAAGCTCTGGCATGTGGCCGCCATACGAAAGGGTTACAGACGCATAACGGCAATAATAATTTGAGCAGGAGGCAGACACTTCATGGATAGTGTCTGCCTCCTGCTCTTTTCGTGGGTAAGGATAAAAATTGTGTGGACGAAAAACGTGACAAGCTGAGCTTGTCACGTTATAGGGAGATGTCCTATAAAGAGAAGACTTGAGCCTATTTTACAGAACATACCTGTCTATATATACAGGGCGGAGTGTCACGTGGATGCGTAGGAGGATTATTTCTCCCACTCAGCAGTCAGCTGGCAGATACGTATAATGGTCTGCATAGCCTTCTCCATCACCTGACACGAGACGAACTCATAGGGCCCGTGGAAATTCACTCCTCCAGCGAAGATATTAGGGCATGGCAGCCCCATGAACGACAGTTGTGCGCCGTCTGTTCCTCCGCGAATAGGCTCCACCTTCGGCGCGACCCCTACATCCTGCATAGCGCGCAGCACAATGTCGATGACATGCATCTGGGGGTCGATCTTCTCTTTCATGTTATAATACTGGTCTGTAATAGCGGCGGAGGATACAGGGGCGCCATACTTGGTGTTGATATCGTCAGAGAGTCTCTGCATGAGCTGCTTGCGGCGCTCGAACCGCTCACGGTCATGGTCTCGTATGATATAATGGAGTGTGGCACGCTCAACATCGGCATTGGTATGGAGGAGATGGTAGAATCCCTGATAGCCGTCGGTCGTCTCGGGACGCTCGTCGGCAGGCATCATCGACGCATACTCGAGGGCGAGGAGATTGGCGTTGACCATCTTCCCCTTCGCATAGCCGGGATGGACACTGGTGCCCTGGAATGTCACTTTGGCCGAGGCCGCGTTGAAGTTCTCATACTCAAGATTGCCGAGGTCACTGCCGTCGATGGTGTATGCCCACTGGCACCCGAACCTCGCGACATCAAAATGCCTCGCGCCCATGCCTATCTCCTCGTCAGGATTGAAGGCTATGCGTATCTTCCCGTGTCTGACCTCAGGATGGTCTTTCAGCCATACCATGGCCTGCACTATCTCGGCTATGCCAGCCTTGTCGTCTGCCCCGAGCAGTGTCGTGCCGTCGGTGACGATGATGTCCTCACCGATATGGTCGAGAAGCTCTGGGAAACGACGTGGCGAGGAGACGATGCCGTCAGAGAGGATGATGTCGCCGCCGTCATACCGCTCTACGATGCGTGGGCGGACATCATGTCCAGAACAATCGGGCGAGGTGTCATAATGGGCTATGAAGCCGATGACAGGGACATCGTCCTTGATATTTGACGGGAGTGTGGCATAGACGTACCCCATGGAGTCCATCTCTACATCTGAGAGACCCTCGGCCTGCAACTCTTCTACGAGATAGCGGGCAAAGGCGAGATGTCGGGACGGAACGCTGGGGACAGTCGTTGATTCTTCGCTCGACTGTGTGTCGTGTCGGGTATAATTCAGAAATCTTTCTATCAGTTCCATAGGTTTTTTTATGTGGTTTATATTTATTAAGGTGAGTTCGCTTCCGTTCACTACTTCCCTCCGGTCAGTGGGTCGGGAGGACAAGTCTCGTGATAAAAATAACCTCCGTGACTGTCCGTGATATTCCGTGTGATATAGGTCAGTGGATCCGGAGGACAAGTCTCGTGACAAAGGCAATGATTATTTACCACATCTGTCAGCGGCCATTATCGTCAAGGAGGTCTGGACGCAGACGGCGCGTGCGCTCGATGGCCTGCTCCATCTCCCACTCCTTTATCTTGGCCTCATGTCCGGAGAGGAGGATATCAGGGACGCGCCATCCCTTATACTCTGCCGGACGTGTGTATATCGGGGCGGAGAGGATATCATCCTGGAAACAGTCAGAGAAGGCCGACTGCTCGTCGCCTATCACGCCGGGGATGAGGCGGACGACGGCATCTGTTATTACAGCGGCAGGGAGCTCGCCTCCTGTCAGGACATAATCGCCAACAGAGATCTCACGTGTGATGAGATGGTCGCGCACACGCTGGTCTATGCCTTTGTAATGTCCGCAGAGGATGATGATGTTCTGCATCATTGAGAGGTCGTTGGCTGTATGCTGTGTGAAACGCTCTCCATCGGGAGATGTGAATATGACCTCGTCATAATCACGCTCCTGGCGCAGATGGGATATGCAGCGGTCAATGGGCTCTATCTGCATCACCATACCTGCAAACCCTCCATAGGGATAATCGTCAACACGACGCCACTTGTCGAGGGTATAGTCACGCAGGTTGTGTACGTGAATCTCTGCAAGCCCCTTCTTCCGGGCACGGGCAAGGATGCTCTCATTCATAAATGGCTCGACCATCTGGGGCAGGACTGTTATGATATCAATACGCATAGTCGTTAGGGAAAGTTTACGGGAGAGTTGTAATATATTAATATTGGGGGTGGGAGGGGACAACAGGAGAAGACCATACACTGGCTACTGCCGCCTTGTCTCAGGGGGAAAAAGCAGATCACGGTCACGACGGAGAGCGGGTACAGCCCAATCGTCAGGAACGAACCGCCAATTCTCATTAGGGCGGGGGTCGATGACACAGAGACGCTCTATCTCCTGCATGAGATAATATCTGAAATCATGCTCTGAGCGTGAGAGGATGCGGCTGTCAATACTGTCTTTCGGTATGCCCGCACCTTGTGTGACAAGCTCACCACCCCCATTAGCCCTATAGCTGTTCATGACGACCTTATACTGGCGGTCGAGGGAGAATGGCGTACCGTCAGACATGCTGAGGATGGTGACTTTCTGCCCGTCGGGCTTTGTGACATCAACGATATAGTCTATGCCGGCAGCCGAGTCGAAGTTGAAGAATGGATGGGCGAATCCGGCACGCTGGTTGTCAAATGCCGATGTGGAGTCGAGGCGCATGATATGGTCGGCAGGACTACGCATAGTGTTTGTCCAAAGGTCGTATGACATCTCGAGATGTCCGAGTACCTCGCGCCCGCTCATCTTCATGGTGTACAGTGTATTCTCAAACTTATAAAGCTTGAAGAGGTCAGATATGGTGATGTCACCCTTCGTCAGCGATGTGTTGAATGTCAGCGGTGCGGCTATGGATATATCAGCTCCTGTCAGCTTCAACTGGAGGTTATGAAGAAGGTCGGTGAATGAGGAAGAGCCAAAGAAGCAGTCGGCCGAGGAGAGTGTCCGCTCCGTGCGTCCCACCTTGCGTCGCGCCCATGCCGCCACATCGTTGATGGCCGGGGCGAAATGGTCCATATAGGACGTGTCGGTAGGGATATGGCGGATATCGGCAAGCTCGCCAAGAATATCACAGCTGACAATGCGGCGGCGCTTCTTCTGTATGTTCAGTGTGGCTCTGGAGACATACTGTGCCTGACTGGCAGAATTGAGCAGCAGCACGTCCCTGCCCTCCGGATTCTTCACACGGGAGAGGTGGCGGCGATGGTCATGGCCAAAGAATATCATATCGAAGCCGCTCACCTCGCGGGCTATGCGCATGACATCGTTCTCAACATATTCAGAGGTGGTGATGCCTCCCTCAAGGCCAGAATGGAATAGCCCGACGATGATGTCCGGCCGCTCGTTAAGCCTGACATACTCTACCCAATGGCGAGCAGCCTCAAGTGTGTTCTGGAACTGCATACCGCTCCATTTCTCCTCCTGAAGCCAGTTAGGAATGGCAGATGTCATAAGGCCTATCACAGCGACACGGACCCCCTTACGCTCTATGATGGTATAGGGATTGAGGTATGGAGTGCCGTCGGCACGGCGTATGATGTTCGCGCCGAGAGCGGTACAGTGGGTCTCGCGTAGAAACTTGTCATAGACCGCGTGGCCTGTCTCGATATCATGATTGCCCCATGTGATGGCGTCGTATCTGAGGAAATTGAGGCATGAGGCGGCCAGATTCTCTCTCTCTGGCTGTAAGAAGTTATAGAAGTAGCTCAGAGGCTGGCCCTGGAGAATGTCTCCATTGTCAAGGAGTATGACTCCATCGGGATTGACCGCACGCAGGCTGTCAACATAATGTGCGACACGTGACATACCACCCTGCATGGGACGGTTTGTGATATGGTTGACAGGGAAGAATGAGCCGTGGACATCAGTCGTGGCGATTATGTCTATCCGGACAGTCTTCTGGCGTGACACTGCGGGAATGGATGGCATGAGAAGCAATAATGACAATATCAGTATATTTGGTCTCATGGGTTTGTATGAGTCTCTATATAATTACGGTATGATTCTATAATGTATCAGTCTTTGAGTTGGCTCGTTCACAGGTGGGGGAAGTATGAGGGGGATGTTTATGGTGGGTTCGAATAGATCCAAACGTTTTCTCGCCATGGCAATGATTGAGCAAGCTCATCATTGCTCATTTGGCTTAACGAAAACGTTCGAATAAATTCAGACCTTTTCTCGCCAATCCAGAGTTAGCAAGCTCACTCTGGTCTTCTGGCTTAACGAAAACGTTCTATTAATGCCCACCGTCAAAAGAAACATCCTTTTTTGGGGGTATTATTGGCGGACTTTCTTCTTTACAGCTTTCGACTCGTTGTCTATTCGGTTGAGCGCCGTGACGACATATACCATGCTGCGTTTTGCAGCATACTGGGGAAGGTCGATGAATGTATTTGTCGTGATGGCCATAATGTTTGCCGCATTCTCTGTGTTCTGCCTCTGCCCCTTGTCGAAAGCATAGACAACATACCGGACAGGCTCTGTCTCCCATGACGAGCTTTTGGGGGCTGTCCAGAAGAGCACCTTCTTGCCGTCAATATTCACCACCTTGACCTTCTTCACCTTTCCCGGTGTCTTTGGTGTTATGAAGGTCATCTTCGGCTGCAAAGCCGGTGTTTTCCAATACACATCGCGCAGCATGGAGCCATAGTTCCCGATATTGTCAACAGCCGCCTTGGCATACCAGAGGACTGTCCCGTTGACATTGCGCATCTTATTATGGAGTGACATCTTGGCGGCCATCTGGTTCTGGTTTGGGTTGGCCAGGTCAGGATATTTGGCTGTACGCTCTATGTCCTCGCCGATGAAGAGAGGACGCTTGGAGCAATACTTGTTCCACCATGATATCAGCTCGGCATAATCGGCTGTAGGATGGCCTATCTGCCAGTAGAGCTGTGGCACACAATAGTCAATCCAGCCGTTGTTTACCCACAGGAGGACATCGGCATAAAGGTCGTCATAGTTCTGCAGGCCTTTTGTGTTCGAGCCATTGTGAGGGTCGCTTGTCTTGTTGCGGTATATGCCGAATGGCGATATCCCGAATTTCACCCAAGGCTTTGTCGAGTGTATCACATCGCTCACCTCCTTGACAAAGAGGCTCACATTATATCGTCTCCAGTCAGCGATGTTCTGTATGCCATTGTTGTCACGGTGATAGTCGGCAGCGTCAGGTATGGCCTGCCCCGCCACGGGGTAAGGATAGAAATAATCGTCCATGTGCAGGCCGTCGATATCATAACGTGAGACGATGTCCCGCACGACATCGCATATGAAGTCGCGGTTCTCTTTCTGTGCGGGGTTGAGTATCATCTGCCCGTCGTATGAGAAGACACGCTCAGGATGGCGCATAGTGATATGGGAGGGGGCGAGCTCGCGTGTTGTCTTTGTCTTCGCACGATAAGGGTTTATCCAGGCGTGAAGCTCCATCCCGCGCTTATGACACTGCTCTGTCATCCATGCGAGAGGGTCCCAGTATGGCGCAGGACGCTGTCCCTGCCGGCCTGTGAGGAAACGGCTCCAAGGCTCGAGCTTGCTCTCATACAGCGCGTCACACTCCGGGCGCACCTGGAAGATGACGGCATTGCAGCCGTAGACCTTCAACACATCAAGCTGACTCGCAAGAGTCTGCTGCATCCTTTCTGTTGACATCCCCAGGAACTGGCCATTGACACACTGTATCCATGCGCCACGGAACTCGCGTTTGTTCTGGGCCGAGGCCGTTGAGAAAACAAGAAGGAGCACGGTGAGGATAATCAGGGTGAGGGACGTTGGTTTCTTTTCCATAACTTAATCGAATTCTATAATATATTTCTTATATGCGCGGGTTTTATACTTGTATTTATTAAGGTTATAGGCTGACACCATACCGCAGGGACAACTGAGGAGCGAAGCCACGCACACACCAATCGCGGGGGCTGTCGCGGCTTGGGTGTCGGGGAAGAGCGAGAGGGCTTATGCGAGAGTGAATATCTCTGACGGAGTCTTGCGCTTCAGCACATCGAGCATGAAATCCTCCCCGGGGACGATTCCATGTTCACGGAGCTTCTGCTCCACAGTCTTGCGTGCTAGTTCTGGATGGTTGTTCTCCTCAGACAGATGGGCCAGCCACGCATGTCTCAGTGCGGGTGTGGCGTTCTCGGCGAGAGCGATGGCACAGTCAGTGTTCGAGAGATGTCCGCTATTGCTCACTATACGTCTCTTCAGATGCTCAGGATAAGGGCCGTAGATAAGTTTCTCATGCTCATAATTGGCCTCTATGACAAGATAGTTAGCCGATTGTATGCGCCGCTTCATCTCTTCCGTGACATACCCCGCATCCGTTATCAGACAGAACACAGTATCACCATAACGTATCTCATACCCTACATTATCTACGCTGTCGTGAGGAACATGAAAACATGTCACCCCAAAGTCACAGACATCTACGGTCTCTCCATAGCTTATCTTCCGCTCATATCCAGGGCGTATCTTCTTCCGTACGCAATAGTTCTCCTCTATACCCTTGAGCACCTGTTGGGTGGCATAGACCGGCAGGGAGAGGTCGGACGATAACGAACCTACCGACTTGACATGGTCGGCATGGTCGTGGGTGATTAATACTGCGCTGATACGGTCTAAGCTAAGTCCGTAATCGGCAAAGCGTTTCTTTAATGTTCTTGTTCCTATTCCAGCGTCTATAAGTATGCCAGATGTCTCGGTGTATAGGAAATAGCTGTTGCCACTACTTCCGCTCCCGAAACTGATGAAGTTTAGCATTATGATCGAGATGTTTTTTTAGATGGGTTTGAATAAATCCTGCTGTCCCTCCATATTTACAACAGGAAGGATGGTGGGGTGAGAGATAACAAGCATGATACATGCCTTGCCGGGGAAAAGGCTATGACCCTCATGAGCCTGCCTGCGGATTCATGTCTTCTCCGACGAACGACAGTGGGAGCAGCTCTGAGGCACTGTCTATACATAACACCATATCCTCGCCGTAGAGAATGACCCTCATCCTCTGCTTGTATCGCTGCTCAATCTCTATCATCACCTGACGGCATGCGCCACATGGAGATATGGGCTTCCTTGTCAGATGCCCACTGGTATCACGTGCTGCTATCGCTATTGCTGTTATGTGCTGGTCGGGATGGAGGGCCTGAGCGGAGAAGATTGCCGTACGCTCGGCACAAAGTCCTGACGGATATGCGGCGTTCTCTTGGTTTGCCCCGATCATCAGGCTGCCATCGGCAAGGCGTATGCACGCACCGACGCTGAAACGTGAATATGGCGAGTATGAATGGGCTGTAGCCTCAATGGCATGTCTGACAAGCTCCCTGTCAAGTTGGTCAAGCTCATCCTTGGTGTATGCCTTTATGTGGGTCAGGATATTGATATCATTCATGGTAAGAGAGATTTATGTAAGGTATGATGTGTCATGTCATATGGTGGAAGAAAAGATGCTCAGTCTTTCTTCACAGCCTCATAGCATCCCATATCAGGCTTGTTGTCACGTGTTTGCCCGTTACGGTCGTCGGCTGGGGATGTCTCAGGGTCAGCGGCATCTATGGCCAATGATGTTGGCGCGAGGGAGAAGTCGTATTGCTGCAACTCGATGTCTATCTTGTTGAAGTTTTTCCATCCTGCAATGACAGTATCCTCAACATTCTCCCATACTATATGCTCAAAGCGTGATGTGTCGGCAGGCTCAGGTGTCCGCAACATGCAATGGGCGAAGTAATATGGCTTGGAGACAGTATCTGTGAGATAAGCCATCACGACATCGTCAGCATAGCCTGTCACGATAGAGTTCACGACGCTGAGACGCTCTATCGTCCTTCTGCCACCGTCTATTGTATCGGCAAATGTCAGGGCATCGCCTCTGTTGGCATCAAACGGGTAGAACTGGGCCAATGTGCACCCATTCACCGCTATGTCTCCACCGGCCATATAGAGGCATGAGCCAAGACAGTTGGAGAGAACAGTATTCGTGAGTGTCAGCTTGCAGTTGTCGGCATAGAGTCCATGGCCTTTATTGTTATGTATTGTCGAGTTCTCTACAGTCAATTTTGTCCTCTCTGTATCAGATGAGTCACAAACGACAGCATCACATGCCGCATGTATGTCGGTATATCGAAAGACATTGTCATAGCTTGTCGGGCGGAAGATGACTCCACCCCATTGACCGCTGACACCGTCGTAAGGCAGATAGTCGAACATACGGTCGAGTCTGTCACCTCTCAAAATGACCTCCTTCCCCGGCTCGCCCATACACTTCAATGTGCCACGCACATCGATTCTGGCTCCTGAATGCATGTAGAGGGTCTTGCCGGCCGGTATGGTCAATGTGGTTCCCTCACCAACGACGATGTCGCCATAGACAACGGTGGGTTTAGATGTGGAGAGGGTCATGTCGCTGGTCACGTTCAAACCATTGACGATGTCTGCGTCCCATGACCACACCTCAAGCTCAACCTCCTGGCTCAAGCCGCTCTCAAGGCTGAACACCAGCTCGTCACAAATCTTCTGCGGCCCGTCACCGCCATTGTAAGGTGTTGTGGCCTCAACGAAGACACGCAGGCTGTCGCCACTGAGCAACTCCTCATCAGTAATCTGCCATCCCTGCGTGTCTCCAAGGTATATGCCATTGACATTGACACGGAATCCCGTCTGGTTACCACTCTTCAGACGTATGGAAGAACATCGGACGGCCTTTGAGTTTCGATTATATACCCAAAAGGTGCGTGTGGATGATGGCACTCGGGAGAATACGGTGTCAAGGCGTATGGTATCGGCAGAGAAAACAAGTCTGTCGGCTGTTGATGTTGTGAACGACTCGTCGTCTATGCACGATGCCATCAGCAGGGTTATGGCTGCAAGTATATAAATATAGGCGGTTTTTATCATGTGTTATATCATTACAGGGCTTTGAGGCAGCCCACAGTGAATTACAAGGTGGGGGTTATTAATGCCCACCGTCAAAAGATTCATTAATTTAGGGTTGGCCTTCCGCCCCGTTCGGGCATCATCCGTCACCCCCTGGCTATATAACGCACGACAAGCGCTTTTATTGTGCCACGCCCTATTTTATAATGGTCATGTATTCTCTGGCCTACGAGCCATATTATCTTGCCTGTGGCATCGACGAGACAGAGTTGCCGGCGTTTCTCCATGACGTTCATCTTCCTGTCTGTCATGAAATCGCTGACAAGTTTATGGCCACTCATACCAAAAGGCACGAATCTGTCACTGCTTCTGACACGCCTCAATGTCAGCGGAAACTTGACCTTGTCAGCATCGAGTGATGCCACCTCAGGCGTTCTCTCTGGCATAAATGACGCATCGACAGTTTCTGTCCTCATGTCGATAATCTTCCCCTCGCCAATGACATAACGCCCTATAATGGGAAGCATCATGTCCTGGAAACCCTCGTCGCGCCGTTCAATGGATATCCATCCCCTGTCGATGACAGCCACATAATCCTGTGACAGCCATTGCCTGCCTGTCTGCCCATGGATATTCTCATAAATCTGTTCAGCCATAGAGGGTCTGAATCCATAGTCTTTCAATATCTCGTAGAGGATATATCTTGGTGAGGCCGTCTCCATCAGCCTCCCTATTGACACTCTGATGCTCGCTCCGTCTTTCCTCGTTATGTCCTTCTTATACCTTGACAAGGTCTCGCCTAACAGTGGGATGGCATCAAAGATATGCCCCGCTGACGCTGCTATGCTGTCTATGGCAGAGGGATTCAGTCTTTTAATCAAAGGCATTATCTCGAGTCTGATGACATTGCGCTTTACATCGCTCACAAGGTTTGAGCTGTCTGTGACATAATCCTGGCCTATTGATTCGAGATAACCGATTATCTCGTCACGCCTGACACAAAGCAGCGGACGGCAAATATGCCCATTCCTTGGCCTTATCCCCGCCATCCCGCTTATCCCTGTGCCACGAATCAGATTCAGCAGCACAGTCTCTGCACAGTCGTCCTTATGATGTGCCACACATACAGTGTCGGCCCCGATATCCTCACGGAGTTTCTTGAAATAATCGTATCTCAAATCTCTCGCCCCCATCTCTATGCTGACATGGTGCAGCGAGCAGTATGTCTTGGTGTCAAAGTGGGCTATATGTATAGGAATACCCATTCCTGTTGTCAGAGACTTGCAGAACTCCTCATCGCGGAGGCTCTCCTCACCGCGCAAATGGAAATTACAATGAACCGCCTCAATATGATAGCCGAGGCTGTGCATGACACACAACAACGCCACACTGTCGGCTCCTCCCGACAATGCCACAAGGTGTGTCCCGTCCTTATCCAGACCGACACGTGTGTCTATATAATCTGCTATGCGTCCTAAAAATGTGCTGACCAAAGCCACTGGTATTTTATTACAGTCTGATTTGATTACAAAGCGTCATTGCCCCCCCCCTCCGCCTAAAGGCATGTATCCCAGACCTACTGACTGACAGGAAGCAAACAATGAGGCCTCCATGGCATGAGCCCCCTGCGCCAGCCTTCTCATCCATTCATGGGACAGTGTGCCATAAACTCCTCTGCCCGTCTCAAATCCTCAGGTGTGTCTATGCCTATTGTCTCCATATCTGTCAGTCCGACCTTTATACGGTATCCGTGCTCAAGCCATCTGAGCTGCTCGAGACTCTCAGCCTTCTCCAATGGCGACGGTGGGATCTGTGTCACCTGGCCCAGCACATCTCTTCGGTATGCATACAGCCCGATATGTTTCAGATAGGGATATGCCGCGCCCCAATCCTTCCGCTCGACACCTCTGCTGTATGGTATGACAGAGCGGGAGAAATACAGAGCGAACCTGTTGACTGTCACCGCAATCTTTGGCGAGTTAGGATTCTCTATCGCCTCCATATTGTTGCCGAAAGGCATTCCGAGTGTGGCAATCTGTGTGTCCGGGTCATCGAAACACGCCATGACAGTCTCTATCTGCCGTGGATGTATGAACGGTTCGTCGCCCTGGACATTGACAACAACATCCCACGTCTCGCCTCTTTCGGCAGAGACTCTGGCGACAGCCTCCTCCACACGGTCTGTCCCGCTTTTGTGTTCCGGCGATGTCATCACGGCACGACCGCCAAAAGCCGTCACAGCCGCATAGATGCGGCTGTCGTCTGTCGCGACATAGACATCATCTATAATTCTCCTTGTCTGGTTATATACATGCTCTATTACAGGCTTGCCGCCAAGAATGGCAAGAGGCTTGCCAGGGAAACGCGTTGAGGCGTAACGGGCTGGTATTATAGCGATGAATCTCATTCTGTATTCTATGGGTTGATATTGAGGGATTACAGCCTGAGGGGACAAGTACATCCAGACGGACATATCGACCCGACGAAACCTCCAATCCCCCTTGTGATTTATTGGCCACAAAATTACGAAAAAAAATCAGAACATGCTTTATCCCCATGAAGAAAAAGCTGTGCCAATAGTGAAAAAATATGAAATTATAACGCTGTATAAATAACTTTTGGCAGAAAATATCTATCTTTGTACATCAAGACTTATAATAATTATTAATTTGTTTGATTCGTGAGACACATATTATTATCCATTATATTATTATCATTCACCCTATATTCATCCGCCCAGAAGATCATGTTAGGCTCATGCCTGCTGAAGGATGGCGGCCAGTATCAGGGCGAGATGGTCGCGGGGAAAGCCCATGGCAAAGGCAAGGCCACATACAAAAACGGCGATATGTATGAAGGAGAATACTCAAAGGGCCGCCGCCACGGCTACGGGGTATATACCTTTGCCGACGGCGAGAAGTATGAGGGCTCGTGGTTCCAGGACCAGCAGCACGGCAAAGGCACCTACTGGTTCATGAACAACAACAAGTATGTCGGGCTGTGGTTCCGTGACTATCAGCAGGGTCACGGCATCATGTACTATTATAATGGTGACATTTATGACGGCGAGTGGTATCAGGACAAGCGTCAGGGCAAAGGGAAATACACATTCGCCTCAGGGGCCTATTATGATGGGGAATGGAAGAACGACATGAAGAACGGATACGGCAAATACTCCTGGGGCGACGGCTCGTTCTACGAGGGGCAGTGGCTTCAGAACCAACGCTCCGGAAAGGGAACATACCGCTATGCCGACGGTGACGTATATACCGGCCAATGGGCCGAGGACATACAGAACGGCAAAGGGACATACCGCTATGCCAATAAGGATGTCTATGAGGGCACATATAGTCAGGGCGAGCGCAATGGCATGGGTGTGTTCAGATATGCCAATGGAGATGTATATACCGGCCACTTCGTCAACGGAGAGAAAGACGGACAGGGGACACTGACATGGCGCAACGGAGACACATATGTCGGACAATGGAAGAACGACAAGTATAATGGCAGCGGAGTGTTGAAGAAGAAAGACGGGAGCACATTCAACGGCACGTTCAAGAATGGGAAGATGGATGGGCAGATGATCATCCACTTCTCAAACGGCACAAAGTTCAAAGGCATGTACAAGAACGGACGTGCCAACGGAAAAGCCATCGAGGAGGACAAGGACGGTGTCAGATTCGAGGGCTCATACCTTGACGGAGAACGCGACGGAGAGTATGTCCTGAAAGACCGCAACGGACAGGTGACAGAACGCGGGACATACAAAAGGGGCATGAGGAGCAGACAATGAAGCTCCCAGACCCGCCCCCTATCAAAAAAAATGCAACTAAACACATATATTCAAATCAAATCTAACCACTATGATTATCGACAAACTTGAGAATCTGGGAGCATATGAGCACATCAACCCGTATTTCCCGAAAATAATGGCATTCCTGAAAGAGAACGACCTTACAAAATTAGAGAACGGCAAGCACCCTATTGACGGCACAGACTGCTTCGTGAACGTCATGGACACCAAGGGCAAGACAAAGGAGGAGGCCGTCATGGAGACACACATCAACATGCTCGACATACAGATACCGCTCGACGCTGACGAGACGTACGGCTACACACCAACAACCGACCTCCCTGACGCGCCATACAATGCCGAGAAGGACGTAACAAAATATCCTGGCGTGCAGGGCGAGAGCTTCGTAGTGTGCCATCCGGGCATGATGGCCATATTCCTCCCGCAGGACGGCCACCAGCCATGCATAGGCACAGCCGCCAATATACACAAGGCAGTCATAAAGGCGCGTGTCTGAGCGGCCAGTCCCCTTCCACGTTCTCAAATATACATGTTTTCCATCCTGATGCCCCCAATGTCCCCAACGCTCATGCAGGTGGGAGGGCTGACACCATGATGGAGACAAAATCCAGAAAGAACACCTAACAACAAAAAAACGGATAAAATCCAGACAAATTCCATGACTGTTAAGAAAACAACCACGACAGCCTGCAAGCCAAGGCAGTCGAAGGCCAAATCACCAAAGAAGCCAGCAGTGCCAAAACACATAGGCCTTGTCAAGAACGACCGTTGGCTTGAGCCTTATGAGGATGCAATACGCGGACGCCACGACCACGCCGTGTGGATGATAAACGAGCTTACAGGCAATGGCAAGAAGACGCTCTCGGAGTTCGCCTCCGGCCACCTGTATTTTGGGCTCCACCGCACCGCACGCGGCGGATGGGTATTCCGCGAGTGGGCTCCCAACGCCACAGCGATATACCTCATAGGCGATTTTAACAACTGGCAGGAGGACGAGCGCTATGCCCTCAAGCGTATCTCTGACAGCGGCAACTGGGAGCTGAAGCTTCCGAAGACAGCCCTCCATCATGGCGATCTCTACAAGATGAAGGTAAAATGGACAGGAGGCGAGGGAGAGCGCATCCCGGCATACGCACGCCGCGTCATCCAGGACGACGTGACGAAGATATTCTCCGCCCAGGTATGGTCGCCAGCAGAGGAGTACGTATGGAAGAAGAAGGCCTTCCGCCCGCAGAAGAATCCGCTCTTCATATACGAGTGTCACATCGGCATGGCGCAGGATGCGGAGCGTGTCGGGACATACACCGAGTTCAAGGACAACATTCTCCCGCGCATAGTGAAAGACGGATATAACTGCATTCAGGTCATGGCCATCCAGGAACATCCCTATTACGGCTCCTTCGGCTACCATGTCTCAAACTTCTTCGCCCCGTCATCACGTTTCGGCACTCCCGAAGAGCTGAAGGCCCTCATCGACGCCGCCCACGAGCAGGGCGTGGCGGTCATCATGGACCTTGTCCACTCACATGCTGTGAAGAACGAGATAGAGGGCCTGGGCAATCTCGCCGGCGACCCTAACCAGTATTTCTACCCCGGCGCACGCCGTGAGCACAACCAGTGGGACTCCCTCTGCTTCGACTATGGCAAAGGCGATGTCATGCACTTCCTCCTCTCCAACTGCCGCTACTGGCTTGAGGATTTCAAGTTTGACGGATTCCGTTTCGATGGCGTCACCTCAATGCTATACTACAACCATGGCCTCGGGCAGGATTTCGGTGGATATGGCGACTACTTCAACGGTGCGCAGGACGACAACGCCATATGCTACCTCGCTCTCGCCAACAAGCTCATACACGAGGTGAACAAGAACGCCATCACCATTGCCGAGGAGATGTCAGGTATGCCAGGCCTCGCGGCGAAGTTTGAAGATGGCGGACTCGGCTTCGACTACCGTCTCGCTATGGGCATCCCAGACTACTGGATAAAGATGATCAAGGAGAAGAGAGACGAGGACTGGGGCGTATTCGACATCTTCTGGAAGATGACCGACCGCCGCCGCGACGAGAAGACAATATCCTACGTCGAATCGCATGACCAGGCTCTTGTCGGCGACAAGACCATTATCTTCCGGCTCATTGACGCCGATATGTACTGGCATTTCAAGAAAGGCGACGAGAACGATGTGGCCCACCGAGGCATAGCGCTCCATAAGATGATACGCCTTGTCACATGCTCAACGATAAATGGCGGCTATCTTAACTTCATGGGCAACGAGTTCGGCCATCCGGAATGGATTGACTTCCCCCGCGAGGGCAACGGCTGGAGCCATAAGTACGCACGCCGCCAGTGGAACCTCGTTGACAACCATGAGTTATGCTACCATTATCTTGGCGATTTCGACAGGGACATGCTCGACGTGCTGAAGTCTGTCAAGGCCTTCAACAACACTCCTGTCCAGGAGATATGGCATAATGACAGCGACCAGGTCTTGTGCTTCTCACGTGGCGACCTCATCTTTGTCTTCAACTTCAACCCGACACGCTCGTTCACCGACTACGGATTCCTCGTGCCCACAGGCTCATACTCTGTCGTGCTCGACACGGACAATCCCGCCTACGGAGGCAACGGGCTGAACGACGACACCATAACCCATCTCACTAACTATGATGGCGCGTACGTCGGAGAGCACAAGGAGTGGCTGAAGCTCTATCTCCCCGCCCGCACAGCCCTCGTATTGAAGAAGAACTGACACCCCCCTCGCCACTTCCTCTTCGAGGCGGTGAAAGCAACCTATGACGGTATTTGACCGGAAAAAACATGGACAAGACATCGCCCAAAGACATCACGCTCTCTGACGATGCCTTGTCCCTATGTATATATCTCATGAATACGGGCACTCGGGAAAACCCTGTGTCAACCTTGAAAGACAAAAACCGAAATCAACCCCTTGCGCTTGATGCAAAAAATGTCTCTTGCGAGCCATCGATGCTGCATCCGCCTGAAAATTCTTGAGGCAAGCTCAGATATTTTCAGGCGGCTACATCATCACCCTGTCGGGTTTTGCATCAATCACAAGGCGATAAACCTCAATGCCTCTACTCTCGTTAGCACAGCCTTTCTTGTTTATCACGGTTTTTGTGATGCGTAACTGACACAGGTTTTTACAGGTATCTCATGAATACGGGCACTATGCCTCCGCT
Organism: Prevotella sp.; assembly: GCA_051869435.1. Lineage (GTDB taxonomy): Bacteria > Bacteroidota > Bacteroidia > Bacteroidales > Bacteroidaceae > Prevotella. Next base: position 51,801 of record JBJEAW010000153.1, read on the forward strand.
GCCCATCGAGAATTATTATCCATGCGCAAGAAACCATATACAACTCCCCTCCCTGTCATGCTTGTCTGTGCAGGTGTGTTCTACATCTTCACATTTCTATTCATATACATCTACCAGACAGCCACTCTGACATTCGCCCAGCACATACTCTCTGACGGCGTGACATTCTACCGGCCATTCGTCAGCACGATGCTCATATGCATCGCCTGCGGCACCATCCAGCAGCTTGTCCATCATACCACATCTCTGCGTCCAGAGCTCCATGCGCTCAGTTATGCGCTCCCGTTCCTCGCCCTTGCGGTTATGACATCTCTCGGGCCAGACGGCGAGGGGGGCATCTCGATGCACAGATGGACACAGTGGCTCCCAGTCGTCATCATCATCCTTCTCGCGTTTGTCATAAAGGTACAGCGCAACCTCATAGCGCCTCCACAGCAACAGACAGGACTCGCGACATCACGCACGCTAAGCTCAAACCTCATCATCATGACGCTCATGATGGCACTCACAGCAAACGCCGCCAACGGCGACGAGACGCTCCACCGCCAGATGAGGGCAGAGCGCATGATGCTCTCAAGCCAGTATGACGGCATCATAGCGGCAGAGCGTTCCAACGCCCTCTATCGGACATTCCCGTCCGACTATCAGAAAGGCCATGTGCCATACCTATCGACAGACACCACACTGACACTCATCAGGTATATCGCCCTCGACAAAAGACATCTGCTGGCCGACAGCCTCTTCACACAGCCTGTCGCCGCTTCCTCGGCCTCCCTCTTCGGCCTCCATGGCGTGTCGCCACTGCTGTTCAAACCCGGTTTCCTGCGGCGCACGAAATCAACTGACTACATGCTCTGCTCGATGCTTGCCGACTGCGACCTTGACCGCTTCGCCAGACACGTCAGCCGGATCTATGCCTTAGACACCATCCCCCCAGACTCCATCCCACGCCATTACCGTGAGGCCATTGTCCTCTACTGCCACACACGCTCCAATCCCATCATCCACTCGCGCGACTCTGTCATGGAGGCAGATTACCGTGACATGCGCAACATGATGAGAGACACGCCCGACAAGGCACAGCGCAGACATACATTATGGCTGTACTACCGCAATACCTACTGGCACTACTACCTCACACACAGTGAGGGTGTATGAGCCCCCTCCCCCCCGTCCGCCCTCTCCTCAGCCATTGGCGTGCCGGGGAGGGCAAGCCTATTCCTAACCATGCCCCCCCCCAATGGCCTCCGTCTCACCACCCCTCACGCCTACCTTAACCCGACCTTAACGATAATTTATGAGAAAGACATTATTAACCATCCTGCTCGTCATGCTCTCTGTCATGACCCGCGGCGAGAATTACCCCTACCGCTCAGACTTCCTCTGGGTCACTGTCCCTGACCATGCCGACTGGCTCTACCGCTGTGGCGAGAGCGCGAAGATCGACATACAGCTCTTCAAATACGGCATACCGCGCTACGCCACCATATCGTGGACTCTCGCTGACGACATGCTCCGCCCTGACCGCGAGGGCACCCTCGCCATGCATGGCGGCAAGGCAAGCCTCAATATCGGCACACGGAAGACACCGGGATTCAGAGACCTTGTCCTGACAGCCACCATCGACGGCACGAAGACCACCCACCACGTGAAACTCGGATTCTCTGTCGATGACATACGCCCATACACCCGAGAGCCGGCTGATTTCATGCAGTTCTGGCGTGATGCCAACGACCCAGCCCAGAGCGTGGAATATACTGCCGAGCCGGCACCAGACTACTGTACAGACAAGATCGAATGCCAGCTGCTGAAGATAAGGACAGACAACACCCATTATGTCTATGCCTATCTTACCACTCCGCGCCATGCCAAGCCCTCATCATGCCCGGCCGTCATCTGCCCTCCCGGTGCCGGCATAAAGACTATCAAGGAGCCGCTGCGCCACAAATACTACGCCGAGAACGGATTCATGCGCATAGAGATGGAGATACACGGTCTCGACCCGCGTCTCCCCGAGACGACATTCAAGGAGATACAGAGCGCTTTCGCCGCCAAGGGCAACAACTATCTCGAGAACGGCCTTGACAACCGTGACAACTACTACATGCGCCATGTCTATCTCGCCCTGCGCGCCGTCGCCCGCTATGCCATGCAACATCCTCTCTGGGACCATCGCAACCTCATCTTCCAGGGAGGCTCACAGGGAGGTGCCCTCGCCCTCATCGGCGCAGCCCTCGTCCCCGAGACGACAGCGGCCGTGGCCAACCATCCCGCCCTCTCTGACATGGCGGCATACAGCGAGCGTGGGCGCACAGGAGGCTACCCACACTTCAACCGCACGCCCGGCATGATGACCCCGGAGAAGCAGAACACCATGGCATACTATGATGTCGTAAACTTCGCGCGTCATATATCATGCCCCACACTCATCACATGGGGATACAACGACAACACATGTCCCCCGACAACATCCTACGCCGTCTTCAACACCCTCTCCTGCCCCAAGGAGGCCCTGCTGACCCCTATCAACGAGCATTGGACATCAGACGCAACAGAGCGGTATCTGATGGAATGGATAAAGCGGCGGCTGAAATGAGAAAGAAGCCTCAGGGTAAGATAGAGGCATAATATGTCCAGCCTCTATCTTGCCTGCACAATCATCTTTATCCAACGTTTTCGTTAAGCCAAATGAGCAATGATGAGCTTGCTCAATCATTGCCATGGCGAGAAAAGGTGCATTTATATGAACGTTTTCGTTAAGCCAGAAGACCAGAGTTGAGCTTGCTAACTCTGGATTGGCGAGAAAACGTCTGAATTTATTCGAACACATTTATAGCTCACTTTACTTTTTACTTACAGCCACAAACCAAAATGAAGATAATAAGCCGATTAAAGAACGAATACATATGGTATAAGCTATGGAAGAACTCATGTGGATATTACAAATGCGCATGTAGAGAAGGAGGAGTAAAAGACAGGCCAGCAGATGATTTCTGCGATTTGGCTACAGTAACCTTCAACAATGCAGAGTTAGTCTCATACCAAATACGCACTCTTAAAAGATTCTTTTCGTTCCCATATCGTTATACAGTGTTTGACAACTCGACAGACGACAAGAAAGCAGATGAAATACATCGTATATGCTCTCTTCATGATGTAGGGTATGTCCGCCTGCCTGAACAAGACTTCCTCCCTAAAGGATACGGGAGCTACTCGCACGGAATAGCTTGCAACTACCTGTATTACAACTATATACAGGGGGGGGGTAGCAAATATTTCGGATTATTAGACCATGATATCTTCCCAATAGAGAAGTTTGATATTTCAGATTATCTGGAGAAACAGGCGTTTTATGGCATAAAGCATGGTAGATACTTGTGGCCTGGATTTTTCTTTGTCAGAATGAGTCATATAGAGGACATCAAGCTTGATTTCCGTCCATCCTTATGGCTCCATGGTGACACGGGGGCATGTAATAGGTACAGACTATTCAGGCACGTGGATTTCTCAGAATATGAGATTCCATCTGACGAGCATCGGCTGTTTGATAACGGTAAGGATATTTTTGAAGACGGTTATTCTTATTTTTCCTGTGGATGGATTCACTGTTGGAATGCCTCCAACTATATGGGCAAAGACATTCACGAGAAGATGAGGAGAATCTTCTTATTGCTTGAGGAGGCTCTAAAACGTGAGAACAAGACAGCATAGACACAAATTGGCAATCACCGGACACCATTTTGTTTGCTCAAAAATATTCGAGAATATAAGCATAAGGTGGGTACAGGAATTACCTGTAAGACAATTTTGATGGCAGTATCTCACCCTACCTTTGGTGCAGAATATCTCCCTGTCTATTATTCCACTTCGCCTACAATATAATAAAATGGGATGTTTCCTAAACAGGATTCATCCCATTTTATCTTTCTTTGAGGGAGGATGGAATCTCTCTTACCACCCGAACATGACGTATGAGCCGCAACATAATATCGAGCCGATTTACCCCCCCAGCCTGTCCCCTCGCCTTAATTTTCTCCAGCGAGCAAATCGACAAGCATATCGTCTGTCATGTTATGTATAACAGACGAGGCGTGATGTGTATTGAGCACATGGGCTATAGCATCGCGTGACAGCTCTACGCCCCTCAGCGGAGCGACAATCCCGCTCCCGATATCCCCGACGAGGAAGTAGTCGCCCTTGATGTCTATATCCTTGATGATGTTGTTCTTCAGCTCCATCCTGACCTCGAAGTCTCCGACACCCTCATAGCGGCGGCGGCGTGTGACGGTGTATTTCGGGTTGTTGCCGTAGATGAACTCGGGGGTCAGATACTCTTCTGTCATCCGCTCTATCTCCCGCACGTCGGCCTCTGTCAGCGTGATGGTGTCGGCACAAAGGGTCTCACGCGCGAAACGCTTGAACTCGCCGATGGTCATCACGGTATAATCCTTCAGGAGGGCGATGTGCTGGCGGACACTGCTGACACCCTTGCTGAGGAGCTTGGCGTCGCTCGGCGTTATGCTCCCCACCATGTTCTCCATATTGGTATCATAGAGCATCGTGCCATGGACGATGCTGCGGCCGGGGACATGGTAGAAGGCGTTGCCCGACACCTTGCGGCCGTCGATGATGATGTCATTGCGGCCTGTGGTCGATGCGTCCACACCCATGCGGCGCAACATATCGGTTATCATCATTATGTAACGGCCGAATGTGTAGCAGACCTGCTCGTTGCGCGTGACATAGCTGAACATGATGTTGCTCATGTCGGCATAGACACATCCGCCGCCACTCTTGCGGCGGTAGGTCTGGATGTGATGGCTGCGGCAATAGTCAAGGTTCACCTCGTTCTCAATGAGCTGGTTGCGGCCGAAGATGACGGTCGGCTCCACCTGCCACATGAAGAAACAGTCTTCCTCGTCAATGTTGTAGGCGACAAACTCCTCCATGGCGAGGTAGAAAGGGAGTATGCGTGTCTTGTCGTCGGGTAAAGCGATGTATTTCATATATTATAGTATTATAAGGTAGAAAAAAGAGTATCTCATCATTGTGGGTAGAGCCCTGTCACGAGGGGCTGCCGGCCACCGGGGATGGAAAGGAGAGGAGAGGAGGGGGGATTAATCTAACATCAGCGACATGAGGATAGACTTCAAGAGTGAGCCCATGTCGTCTGATGTGAAGCGGAAGGGGAAAGTCAGCTTCAAGCCTATCTGCACGTTATGGTGGTTAAGATTTCCGTGGACACGGGTTGGGGTGCGGTCGTTGACAGAGTATGTGATATCATACGCATTATTGAAGCCGAGATTGTAGGTGTAATCGACATAAAGTGCTAACGACGAGAAGAGATAGATGTCCAGGCCGACAGACGGCGTGAGGGCCACCCGCGGCGAGTTGATGTCAGCCTGATATGTCACCTTGTGTCCCATCCCCCACTCTGCTCCCTCTGTCGAGTTGTCGTCGGACAGCAGGATGTTCGCTCCGATACCTGCGTGTGGCTGTATTGCCCACCGCTCCGGGGCGGGATACCATCTGCCGCCGATGTTTATTGTCTGTTGGTCGGCAGTGATGAGCTGTGAGCCAAGACGGAGTGTCTCGCTCTGGTATCCTGCCCGCACAGAGAAATGGGTGTGTGGGATGAAGTATTCCGCGCCGAGATACGTCGAGCGCCCAGCCTCCTGACCCATATTGTCTGAGACACCTGTCTTGTCTTTGATGAATGTGAACCCTAAGTTCCCGTCTATCGCCCACCTGCGCTCCTCGTTCTGGCCGTTTGCCTCTGCCGGCAGGATGGCCATCACGATAAGTAACACTGTCGGCATAAAACCATTTGTCTTTCTCTTCATAATGTTTGTTGTTTATGTTTGGCCACAGCATATTCTTTTTTTGTATAGGCTGAGATTCGCCGTGCAAAACGAGACACTCTGGCTGACAAGCAGGAAAGCGACAGCCGTCAGGCACTCTCAACCGCACAGCCCGGAATTTTACGTCTTTCAATCAGCAGTGCCGTCATGTCAGCCTCTCTGTTTGGACGGAGACATGCCTGTCATGGAGCGGAAAGAGCGGCAGAATGTTGACTGGGACGTGTAGCCTAAGGCGTAGGCTATCTCCTGCATTGTCAGGCGCGACGTGGCTATCATCACCTTTGCCTCGTTGGCTATGTACTCGTCGATGATACGCTTCGGGCTCTTGCCCACCATCTGGGATGTCGATTGTGAGAGATAGCGTGTGGAGATAGACAGCTCATGGGCATACCATGCCACGGCGTGATGCTTGCGGTAATGCTGGGCGACGAGGTTCATGAAGTCATTGAATATATCTCCCGGGCGTTTCTGACGCTCCTGCCCGCTGACGGCATAGACCACCTGGGTATGTATGAAGTCATGTGCCCGGGATATGGCTGTGCGCAAATCGTCGCCCTGCCCCAGACATGTCGCTATGGCGGCCGACAGGGCCGCGCCCACACCATGCTGCTGCCAACCCACGGTATTCCGCGACGAGAAGAAGCACGGCCCCTCACTATCAAGGAGCAGAGCCGACAGAATGCCATCGACGATATGTCCCTCACGGAGCATGACCCCACGAGCACCCATCTCCCTGAGCCTCAGCGCTGCCGCGAGCATGTCATCATCTGTCTTGATATCCACGCCGAGCAGCAGCTCCGCCTCGCTACAGCGCATGACGAGAAGCCTCGCCTCAGGAATGAGCCAGCGGACAATGGCCTTCATGCTGTCCTCGTCGGCAAGCATCTCGCCCCTTGATGTCAGCAAGCCTGGCACAAGGACGATGTTCTTCTGTCCGACAAGCATATCACGAAGGCTGTGTATGGCGGCAGAATCGCGCACCATGCCTATCTTGACGGCTGCCGGCCGATGGCAAGCGACCACCGACGACACCTGGCCCGAGACAAGGTGCTCGGGCAGGGTATGCACACGCTGTATGCCCGACTCCTCACGGACGGTCACACTCGTCACGACGCTCAAGGCATAGGCACCCAACGACGTTATAGTGCGTATATCAGCCTGGACACCCGCCCTGCCGCTTCCGTCTGAGCCGTTGATGCTTAATATTGGGGTAAGGTTTCTCATGACGTGCAAAATTAATGATTTTCTTTCATACCCCCAATAACCAGCCCTCTTCTTTTTTGACTTTTTAAATGATTGGGGACGGTCACATCTATCTCCAAATCCTATCCATATGGATGTATGATGATGTGACCGACCGTTCAATACATTTCATTTCATCGCATTTCGCCTTATTTTATTTAGTTGACAATTAAGGAAATTCAAACTGTATAAATATGTTAAATGGGGGGGGCATTGTGTTAATTTGTTAAAATCAGATATAACGAAAGCATATAATGTTATTTTTATTTAATACATTTGTTGAAGAAAGATTACCATTATCTATCAACATACACACAACACAGCCACCCCTGGGTAACGTTGACTACACGACATTATGAATAGGAAAGAGATTAATGGTGATGCTTTATGGAATCAGGACTCACCCCGCATATTTTAGGATATCTACCCCATCAACAATCAGACACAACACATCAAGACGAAACCAGACACGACACATCAATATCAATTCAGACACAACATATTAAAACAAAATCCGACACAACACACCAAGAAACTGTCCAGCACAACACACAACTGCAATAACCATCTGAGAACGATACTGTATTAAATATTTTCAACTAAAAAAACCAGAACCTTATGAAGAAAGTACTGACAACAATGCTTTTGTGCCTCATGGTAACCGTAACGGCATGGGCACAGACGACGGCAACAGGCCTTGTCACAAGTAGTGAAGACGGTCTGCCAGTAGTGGGTGCGTCAATAAAGGTCATCGGGACAAAGACCGGTACCATTACTGATGCCAACGGACGCTACAGCCTGGATATACCAGCAGAGAAAGCAAGGCTGGAGATATCATATATCGGTATGCTCACGAAAACCATTCAAGCCGGCAAGAATGTCCATACGACTCTTGATGTGGACGCTGCCGGACTCGATGAGGTCGTTGTGGTAGCCTATGGTACACAGAAGCGTACATCACTCACGGGCGCCATACAGTCGGTAAAGAGCGAGGACATCGCACTCCGCCCGACCTCAAGCGCGGCAAGCGCACTTGAGGGTACTGTATCGGGCGTTCAGGTGAACTCGACATACGGCGCGCCAGGCACTGACCCTTCAATACGCATACGCGGTATAGGTACAGTAAACGGCTCGTCAAGCCCTCTCTATGTGCTTGACGGTGTGCCTTTCGGAGGTAACATAACAGATATCAACCCTGCTGACATCGAGTCAATCTCTGTCCTGAAAGACGCCGCGTCAGCCGCGCTCTACGGCAACCGTGCCTCTAACGGTGTCATACTTATCAACACCAAGAAGGGAAAGATGGGCAAGCTCAACGTCTCGCTCGACATCAAGCAAGGCTCATACACAAGAGGTATCCCAGAATATGACAGAGCTGACGCCAAGCAATGGATGGAGCTTGAATGGCAGAATCTCCGCAACGCACGCATGTACTCAAACGGCGAGGACGCAGCCACTTCAGCAGCATACGCCTCGGCAAATGTCGTGAACGACATCACATACCTGAACATATTCAACAAGCCCGACGACCAGCTGTTCACCTCTGACGGAAAGATGGTCTCTGACGCACAGATACTCTCAGGATATCTTGACGACCTTGACTGGTATGACCAGGCCATCAGAAACGGATACCGACAGGAGTATAACATCAACGCCAACGGCGCCAACGACAAGGCCGACTACCGTTTCTCTGTGGGCTATCTGAACGAGAATGGCTATCTGAGAGACTCTGGATTCGAGCGTCTGGCCGGCAGCATGGCTGTCAATGTGCAGCCTGTGTCGTGGTTCAAGACAGGACTCCAGATGAACGGCAGCCACCAGAACTATAACAACACCAACGGCGGCTCAGACGCGAGCTACACCAATGTCTTCATGTACTGCCGCAATATCGCGCCTATCTATCCTGTCCACCTCCATGACGTGAACACAGGAGAGTATATCCTCGACTCTTTCGGCAACAAGCAGTATGACCCAGGCTCATACGAGGACAAGGATGGCAATATCATCTCCACCCGTAACCAGTATGTTGACCGCCATGTGATGTGGGAGAACGAGCTGAACTACGACCGCACTGTGCGCAATACGCTCAACGCCACAGCATACGCTACGTTCAATCTCCCTTACGGATTCGCAGCCACAGTGAAAGCGAACATCAACACACGCAACTCACGCAACCACACCTACAACAGCGCTATCATAGGCGACGGCAAAGGCTCTGAGGGACGTGCCAAGCGTGAGGAGTACAGCTACAAGAACTACACATTCCAGCAGCAGCTTGAGTGGGCTCACGACTACGGCAAGCACTCTATCGACGCCCTCGTTGGCCATGAGAACTACTCATACGAGTATAACTATCTTTACGGCTACAAGACAAGCGAGATCGTGGCAGGATGGGGCAACTTCACAAACTTCACAAACATCACATCGCTTGACGGCTCTGACAACAAGTACCGCACAGAGTCTTATCTCGGACGCGTGCGCTATGCATACGACGAGCGGTACAATGTTGAGGCAAGCTTCCGTCGTGACGGCTCCTCACGCTTCGCGAAAGACTCACGCTGGGGTAACTTCTGGTCAATCGGCGGAAACTGGATTATCTCGAAGGAGAGCTTCATGCAAGACTACAAGTGGGTTAACTACCTGAAGCTGCGTGCCGACTATGGCGAGGTAGGTAACGATGCCGGTGCAGGGTACTACGCCTCACAGGCCCTCTACACTGTAGAGCAGAACGCCAACGCCGGAGCATTCTACCTGACACAGTTCCCTAACACCAACCTCAAATGGGAGACAGGCCAGTCATGGGGCATAGGCATCGACGCACGCCTCTTCAACCGTTGGAACCTCAGCCTCGAATATTTCGACAAGCGCAACAAGGATCTTCTCTTCGATGTATATCTGCCTCTCTCATCAGGAGCGACATCGTCATCATCAGCAGAGTCTGTAGTCACACAGAACCTCGGCACGATATCCAACCGTGGTCTCGAACTCTCTACTGATGTCGATGTCTTCAAGAACAAGGACTGGAAGATTAACGTCGGAGCAAACCTCACATACATCAAGAACAAGATTGTCACTCTCCCTGAGCAGAACAAGGAAGGTATCGTCGATGGCACCAAGTTCATCGTAGAAGGCAAGTCACGCTACGAGTTCTATGTATATACATTCGAGGGGGTTGACTCAAAGAACGGTTACTCTCTCTACAAGTTCAACGACGGTGACGCACAGAACAAGAGCTACCGCTTCACTCTCGACGGTGTACAGTATGGTAACTGGAAGCAGGAGATGAACGAGAAGACCGGACAGATGGAATATGTGGCGACAGAGATAACAGGCGACGCCCTCAACAACATCACGATAATCGACGGCGTGCCATACTCATACGTCACTAACTACGCGAAGAAAGAATTCCATGGCAGCTCCATACCTCCCGTTTATGGCAGCTTCAACCTCGCTGTCACATGGAAGCAGCTGTCATTCGGCGCACTCTTCACATACCAGATTGGTGGCAAGGTGATTGACTACAATTACCAGTCGCTCATGTCAGCCGGCTCGTCTCCAAGCTCGTTCCATGTTGATGCTCTCAAGTCATGGACAGCAGAGGACGCTACAGCAGAGAGCGCGATATGGACAGGCGATATCCCTGTGCTCAACTACAACCTCAGCTCACAGGTGAACACCACATCATCACGCTGGCTCACATCGGCAAGCTACATCTGCCTGAAGAACCTCAACATAGCCTACGAGCTGCCTAAGCGTTGGGTAAGCAAACTGGAGCTCCAGGGTGTCGGTCTCAGCTTCACATGCGAGAATGTGTTCACAAAGACAGCACGCAAGGGTATGAACCCACAGCAGAGTTTCAGCGGAACCCAGTACAACTATCTCGTGACACCACGCGTGTTCTCATTCGGACTTAACGTGAGATTCTAATTTTGTCCTTTCCTGCATGATAAAGGCATACAAAGCAAAGGACACAAACATTTGATACGTCAAACATAATAGAACGGAACACAATGAATAAATATATCTATATAATAGCAGCAGCTGCAACATTGGGGCTTGCTGCATGCAGCAGCGACTATCTGGACACAATCCCCAACGCTTCTGTATCTAAAGACGCGGCATTCTCCACGACAGAGAACTGTGCCATGGCGGTAAACGGCATCGCGAAGATGATGACGACCCAGTATCTCGGCACACAAGGCATGAACGGCGAGGGAACGATAAAGAACTGGTGTAACAACTTCAACGGCAACGACACGCAGAAGTGTAACCAGACAGGATGGTCATCCCTATGGAACAACCTCGCCACATACAAGCAGAGCGAGACAACAGGATACAACTATTACATCTGGTTCTACTACTACAAGCTCATAGGCAATGCCAACCAGATAATAGACAATGTTGACAACGCCACTGGCGACGAGAAGGAGAAAGAGTATATCAAGGCTCAGGCTCTCGTTTACAGAGCATACAGCTACTACCAGCTGACAACAATGTACTGCAAGCGCTGGTGTGACTCGAACAACGGACAGACACCTGGTGTAGTGCTCCGCGTGAAAGCCACTGACGCCGGCGAGTCACAAGACCAGGCTCTATCCACTCTCGCCGAGATATACGCCCAGATATACGCTGACCTTGACCAGGCCATATCACTCTTCGAGTCAAGCGGAATAAACCGTGGCTCAAAGGAGTTCTATCTGCCTAACCTGAACGTGGCGTATGCGGTGAAGGCTCGCGCGGCTCTCTATCGTGAAGACTGGCAGACAGCCGCAGACTGTGCGAAGAAAGCCCGCAACGGATACTCCCTTATGTCTGTCTCTGACTACTTCGCAGGACACAACGCCCAGAACAGCGAGTGGATATGGGGTGTATATGAGGCTGAGGACCAGACACTCTATTACTACAGTTACTTCGCATACATCGGCTCAAACTCATCGGCCAGCGCCTGCCGCAGCTATCCTGTAGCAATATCCAAGGAGCTCATCGACCAGATACCTGCAACAGATGTCCGCCGCGACCTCTTCCTCGTGCCACAGAGCGACACAGAATTCAAGGAGATGAACAGCACCACCGGACGCACCACAAAGGGAACGATGTTCACACGCGCAAAGAACACAGGCTATGTCTATAGCACATCATACATCTTCGGATACATGCAGTTCAAGCTCCGTGCGGCCTTCATGCCTGGCGGCGGCTCGTTCAATCTATTCCGCTCTTCTGAGATGTACTACATCGAGGCAGAGGCAGACTGCCACCTCGGACGCGACGCAGAGGCTCAGCAGCTGTTGTATGACGTGACAAAGCGCTTCGACTCTGCATACACAAAGACAGAGAAGACAGGCGCCGACCTGCTTGAGGAAGTTAAGCTCTATCGCCGCTTCGACCTCTTCGGCGAGGGATTTGACTGGACCGACTGCAAGCGCTGGAAGAAAGACATCAACCGCAAGAAGCTCGATACGTCGAAGGGTCTCGCAAGCCCAGGCAACTTCCACTCTACATTCGCCATCACTATCGCAGCGACTGAAGAGAGCCGTTGGCAGTGGATTATCCCGAAGAAGGAGACAGACTATAACAGCCTGTTAAAAGAAGAGTAACATCAATATAGACGTTGAAAGGTTGATTCTGTTAAGGTGGGAATCTAATAATTACCTTCGAATAAATTCAGACGTTTTCTCGCCAATCCAGAGTTAGCAAGCTCACTCTGGTCTTCTGGCTTAACGAAAACGTTCGAATAAATCCAGACGTTTTCTCGCCAATCCAGAGTTAGCAAGCTCACTCTGGTCTTCTGGCTTAACGAAAACGTTCGAATAAATCCAGACGTTTTCTCGCCAATCCAGAGTTAGCAAGCTCACTCTGGTCTTCTGGCTTAACGAAAACGTTCGTTGGCTGCTCTATTTCAGAGGCTGACTGTCAGAACCCATATATAATATTGCAGCGGGACACAATGTCAGATAAAGACATTTGTGTCCCGCTGTTTTTATGTGTAAATATTTATTACAATAGTTCGTTAAAAATTAACCAAGCCTAAGCGGCTCTGGCTGTAAATAAAATGAGTTCTTTGAAAAGTTTGTCAATAACTTGCGGGTCTGGGTTAATCCCGAACACGCAAATAAATCGTTCAAGCATATAAGCATTGTGTATGATTGACTTGCAAGAGGATATGGAATAGACTATACCGAGCCTCTTACATGCCGCTTTGGCCAAATTGACAGCAGCAAGCGATGCATTGAAGTGAAAATCCAACTTTCTGAAGTCGGTTGACTGACAGTTGGTGATTCCCGCATGTTGCTTACCATCTCTAAAGCAAAATTCCAATTGGAACCTGGTTCTGTAATAATCCAGCACCTCGCATCCATCCATCGAATCGTCTGTAGAGAAGTAAAGTTGCCACTTGTCTGTCCTCCCGTCCATCGGATACCAGATGGCTAAGGAAACATACCTTTTGAGAGCTTTGGCATATACCCTCAATCCGTATAGCTTTCCCTTGTTCACCTCGTATTCCTCGCACCGGGTCAAATCCAGTTTGGCAAAGTCAATTCTACCGTCAAACCACTTGGGATGACCACGTTTTCCTGTTTTCTTTTCCAATGTCGGATAGTATAGGACTACATCATTCCTTAAGCGGCTGATGACATGAAAATCGTTCTCACACATAGGCGTTATAAATGTTTCCTTGGAAAAGAATGCGTCTGCAACCACCGTTTTGGATATGCTTTGTAGCTTGTCTTTTCTGCTGATAAGATAACAGCTATACCAATCAACGAGGTTCTTGCCCATATTATCCAAGGTCTTACAATCCGGCGTCTGAATGGAACCTAAAGTCATGCATTCATGGTTGTCGATGTCAATGACACCGATTCCCATGATTTCCAATCCTCGCTTGTACTCTCCTGCACAACCTGACCAAAAGTAACCTATCCAAGGTGTCTTCTTGCCTGATTTGGGGATATAGGAAGGATCGATGGCAATGGCCTTTCTTTTGCCTGTGAGATGCTTGCTGATGATAGAGCCGTTGAACGCAAACCAGTCGAATGTTTCATGCTCAAAAAGGTTACGGTAGGTCTGTTCCGAAAAACAGCCATACCTGCCCAATTGGAGGAAATTTATACGATCCGGGATGGCCATGAATAATTTCATGGTGTCCATGAACGTTTTTTCAAAAGGTTTGTGTATATTCACGACTGATTTGAGAGCCGACAGGCACTCGGATTGGTATTGCATAAGGAGTGTTTCTTTAGTCATAATCAGAAGAGTTTTGAGACTTCTAATTTACTAAAATCCAACGAATTATGCAATACTTTTCCGCTTTATTATCAGTAGGTCAGCCCACTTTTTTCAGCACATTTCTTCATGCTTAACCATTCGTTTTTGACAACATTTCAATGACCTCTTTAGTGTTTTCGAACCAGACTTTTGCCGGTTCTATTGTTTAACTTTTAATTTTTCGGTAAGAATTTACCGAAGTATTGTTTATTATGTACGGTAAAATTATTCGACCTGTACGGTTGGATTCATCCTCATCAGTCAGAGGGTCTCGCTTTGCTCAACAAATCTCAACCCGTACTCATCGAAGCCATCAACCGTACAGGTCGAAAAGTTTCTGGGCTGACTCCTAACAAGAAAGGAATCAGCCCAGAAACATTATAATAAGCACTCAAAGAGAGACAGAGTATTATCTGTCGCTCCGTTGCCTTCGGCTTCGTCCGTCACGACCCGGCATAATCCAAACAAGTTTGGCTTCTGCTCTCGCTTAACTCTACTTTTGACCGTCGTCAAAAGTCCGTTACCTTATTTCAATATATACACAGCGAATGTCTTTGCAGGGACCTCTGTGTTGAGGACGGAGCCAGAGACTGTGACAGGACGCTCGACAGGCTTGATCCGGTCAGGCTCGCTGATTGAGTTCTCTGCCACAGGATTGTCGCTCGACAGTGTGATAACCTTTCCTGATGTAAGGTTCTTGATGCCCTTCAGGTTAAGCTTTACTGGCTGTGGCTTGTCGCTGGTATTGGCTATCTTGACGTATATCTCCCCTGTCGGCTTGTTCAATACAGCCGATGCGGAAAGACCGTTCTGGTCAGCGTCGCCCGCTACAACCTTCTTGTTCATAGTGAGAGGGAGCACATTGGTGCCCTTGTAGTTGGCATAAAGATACTGCACCCAGTAAGAGCATGTTCGGAAAGAGTTGAGATTGTCAAACCATATCATATCCGGACGCCACTGCCATCCCTTCACATGGGCGAAGAGTGGGGCGTATGTTGCCATATGCACGATGTCGGCATTGCGCTCATAGCCTGTCATGAACGCAGCCTCAAGTAGCGCGGCGTTAAAATGGTTCCACTTCTTTCCCTTGCCATGGCAGGCATACTCGCCGGCGAAAATCTTCGGTCCCTTGCGGTCATACTTGTCATAACGGTGACGGTTGATAGAGTCAGTGAACCATGCCTCGTTGCGATAGAAATGCTCGTCATAGAGGTCAACCTTCATCTGCTTCATCTTTGGCTGGAGCATACGGAACTTTTCTCCCTCAGAGTCTGGGCCTGTTGTGCCTATATATTTTATTTCCGGATGTTTCTTCTTCAGTACATCCATGAATTTCTGAAGGCGGGCTGTGAAGGCTGGGTTGTCCTTATAGTCCCACTGCTCGTTACCCACACCGAGGTAACGGAGGTTGAACGGCTCGGGGTGGCCCATATCGGCACGCACCTTGCCCCATGTCGTGTTGACATCGCCATTGGCAAACTCTATGAGGTCGAGAGCATCCTGGATATAAGGGTCAAGTCCGTCGAGCGGAGCATGGCATTTTGCCTCGTCCTTTATCTCATTCTGGAACTGGCAGGCAAGGCCGCATGATATGACAGGGAGCGCGTCACAACCGAAATCCTCACAGAGCTGGAAGAACTCGAAGAATCCGAGACCGTATGTCTGGTAATAGTCAGGGTAAAGGCGGTATGGGAAAGTGTTCTCCCAACGGTTGCTGTTCAGCGGACGGTTCTCAACAGGGCCTACGGAGTTTTTCCACTGATAACGCTGGTCGAGCGTCGTTCCCTCAACGATGCAACCGCCAGGGAAGCGGAATACGCCAGGATGGAGGTCGGCAAGAGCCTGGGCGAGGTCTTTGCGCATACCATTCTCACGCCCCTTCCATGTGTCAGTAGGGAACATGCTGACATGCTCGATGTCAACAGCGGAGATAGGCGACCAGAAATCCTCTCCCTTTGCATGGGCGAGGAATATGCGCAGATGTGCGTCATCTATCGTCTGGGTAGATTTGATTATGATAGTGTATTTCTTCCATTCCTTACCCTCGACAGCTATGGAGCTGGATGTAAACTCCTGATGCTCGCCCATAGTGTCATTATCCACGAGGTGGATGTCGAGGACAGCCTTGCCTCCCTCCGGACAACGGGCATAGAGAGAGAAACGATAGGTGGCGTCTTTCTTCACCGCCACGCCGAAGAATCCCTCGTTCTCAATACCTGTGCGCTGATGTGGATGGCCAGGGTCAGAGAGACGCAGATAGTGAGGGTTGCGGTCAAAGGGGCCTCCCTCGTCCATCACCTTGAATTTACCGAATGGTATCCATCCCATGAATGGATTAGGGAACTCAAACGAGCGGTTCTTTATCATCTCAGCATAAAGGCCGCCATCGGCTGCATAGTTGATGTCCTCGAAGAATATGCCGTACATAGTCTTCTGGACGGGTGCGCCAACCTTCTTTGTCTGGATGACCATCTCGTTGGCCTGAGCGAATGTGCCCAATGAAGAAGTTAGTGCCAGAGAGCACAAGAGTAATTTCATTTTCATTCTCCAAAAGATTTTAGTTTAGTATATTGTATATGTTCCTTTCATTAGGTTATATATCCGATTTCTGTTAGTATGAAGATTACAAATCTCACCTATATGATATCTCACACGTATATCTCTTATCAGTTCACCTTGACGTTTTCGCTAAGCCAGAAGACCAGAGTGAGCTTGCTAAATATGGACTGACGAGAGATTTGTCCTTGGACCCACTGACCAACGGGAAGTAACGAACAAAGGCAAAGCCAGCCTTTGAATTCATCTGCAAATATAATAAAAATAAATTAACAGACATATCAAATAAGGCATTTTTTTATTTTGTTTATCATATTCTGCTGTGATTATAAGGCTTCACGGGGGTTATACGACGCTATCATATATAATAATGTAAGGGCACATTATCACTTAGACCTATGCGTTTTAACGACTGGCAATTATAGGCTTCATCCCCACGCGGCCAGCAACCGCAGTCCCTATGCTTTTCTGACCATGTCAGTCTGATATTTTACGCATTGACCTCTTGATGTTTCTCATTCAGCCTTAATGGGGTGGTCATCCTGTGCGAATGGGATGGTCATTCAGTATGTATGAGCACCTCATTGAGTACCTCTTGGCAGTAAGAGCATAACCCTCTGACACAAAGCATATTACACGACATTTCTTCCTGTTGGTAATCATTCTGTACAATGAAACCTCTTTCTGACGCTATCCTAACATATCAAATAGTATTCTTAGAGGGATAAATAAGGAATATGTAAACGCAGTGAACGAACATTTTTTATATAGACTAATGATTTTTTTGCTTTTTTCTTTGGCATATGTGAAAAAAGTTATAACTTTGCAATGGATATTAAGATTTGCAACTAACAAACTAATAACATTCAACAATTAAGCTGTATATGATCATCTGGAACAGTGTATTCCAAAAGTAGGTTCATATAACGACAGAAGACTTCGAACTGTGAATGATATTAACTATATATAAAAATCACCTTAAATTACCTAATGATGCAAAAACAATTATTTACAATGATGCTGGGGCTCAGTCTCGTTGGAGGTGGTCTGACATTATGTCCGTCTCCCGTGATGGCTGCTGTAGCCCAGTCGCCTGAAACTATAACTGTCAAGGGACAGGTTATAGACCAGGATGGCGAACCACTTATCGGTGCTACCGTCAAGGTGAAAGGCTCAACAGGAGGTTCTGTGACTGACGTTGACGGGCGTTTCGAGCTTTCAGCTCCGGCTAACGCTATTCTTGTTGTGAGTTATGTTGGCTACCAGGACAGGGAGGTTGCTGTCCGCGGACGTGCCATCATCGAGCAGATACAGCTCTCGGCCAATGAGACTGTTCTTGACCAGGTTGTTGTAGTAGGTTATGGTGTGCAGAAGAAGGCAGACCTTACCGGCTCTGTGTCGATAGTCAATGCCGAGGAGATGAAGAAGGTCTCCCACTCAAACATCTCAAGCATGCTTGAGGGTAAGGTGGCAGGCGTGCAGATTACTACTGACGGCCAGCCAGGAGCTGACCCCTCGGTGCGCATACGTGGTATCGGCTCTTTCGGCAGCACCGCTCCGCTCTATGTCATTGACGGTGTGCCTATGGGCACGACAATCCGCGACTTCTCTCCTAACGACATCGAGACTATCCAGGTGTTGAAGGATGCTGCCGCAGGTGCCATCTACGGCTCGCGTGCCGCCAACGGTGTGATTATCATCACCACCAAGAACGGCAAGAAGGACCAGCCTCTGAAAGTGGATTACAAAGGATACTTCGGTGTGGACTATATCTCAAGTGGTGTGTATGATGTGATGGATGCAAGCCAGTACAGCGAGTATCTCGGCATATCGTGCAACAACTCCAACACACCTGTCCCCGGAGGCTACAAGCCCAATACAGAGACTGGCAAGTATCAGTTTATGGACAATACGAACACAGACTGGTTCGACGAGGTGTTCAAGACAGGTATCAGACAGAATCACAATGTCAACCTCAGCGGAGGTGGCGCAAACAACACGTATAACGTCGGTCTTGACTATTTCTCACAGAAAGGCACACTGGAGGGAGCTGGCCCTAACTACGAGCGTTTCACTGCCCGTGTGAACAACACCATGGATGTTAAGTTTGTGAAATTCCGCACAAGCCTCGTCTACTCACACTCAGACCAGGACGGCATGGGAAAGTCCAACGCCAACGAGTATGTACAGGGACTATATGGTGATGTCCCGAACGTTCTGCTCGGAACATTGCTCATGCAGCCAACCATCAAGGCATACGATGACACGACATGGGTGCTCGACGACAAGGTAGGAGCAGCAAACTCATACGGATATGACGCATACGGATATGGTGTCTATTATGACGAAATTCACGGCGACATCTCTGCTTCGAACCCACTTCTTGTGAATAACCTGCTCCAGCGGAATACTCTCGTTGACAGATTCGTTGGCTCAGCCTCTGCCGATGTGGACCTTCTCGATATGATAGGGCTGAAGAACAAGAACCATAAGGTGAACTACAAGCTGAACCTCTCATACAGCAAGACTCATGCAAAGGACAGGACATGGACATCGGCATGGATACAAAGCAACCGTGTCTATCTTGACAAATCAAACGAGAAACTCACTAAGACATCGCGCACATACGCTGATGCTCTCATAGAGAACACACTGACATACGACGGAACCATAGGGAAGCACCATGTGAATATCGTGGCTGGCCAAACCTATGAGGAAGAGACCACAGATATACTGACAGGATGGGGAATAGAGTTCTCTGAGCCTTATTTCCTGCAACTTCAGAACTCGAAGACTACACATTCTGAGTCGTTCGAATACAAGCACGCTCTCGCCTCATACATCGGACGTATCAACTACGACTACGACGGCAAGTATCTTCTCTCGGCTGTTGTCCGTAGGGATGGAAGCTCGCGTCTGTCAAAGAATATCCGCTGGGAGACATTCCCATCTGTGTCAGCCGGATGGCGCTTCGACAAGGAAAAATTCTTCCCTGTCAGCCGCGATATAGTTAATATGTTCAAGGTGCGCGCCAGCTACGGCGTACTCGGCAATGAGAACATCGGTGAGTATCAGTTCCAGGGAACAATGAACCGCAACAACCTTGTCTATAGTTTCGGCAACAACGTTGTTTACGGATCGGCAATATCTAACTTCGTCAACGAGAATATCGCTTGGGAGAAGAAGAAGAGCACAAACATCGGCATCGACCTCGCTCTCTTCAACAACCGTCTTGAGTTTACGGCAGAATGGTATAAGAACGTATCAGAAGACCTCCTCTACAGTGTCCCTGTCCCAGACAATGCTGGTGTAGATAACGTTGCCGTGACAATGAACGCAGCCTCAATGGAGAACAGCGGCTTCGAGTTCTCAGCCACATACCGCAATTATGACCATGCACTTAAATACACTATCTCTGCCAACCTTTCTACGCTAAAGAACAAGGTGACATCACTTGGTTTCAGCACAGACCGATTCATCACCGGTGCATACGCGACATTTGTCGGGGAAGAAGTAGGTCAGTTCTATGGATATGTTTACGAAGGAATAGCACGCTCACAGGCAGACCTTGACAACCATGTCAATGACAACGGTATCGTCATAACACAAGAAGGCGCAGGCATCGGAGACTGCCTCTATAAAGATGTGAACAATGACGGAAGGATAGACTCTGAGGATCAGGTGGTTCTTGGCAGCGGTCTTCCCAAAATAAGCTTCGGACTGAACGCCCATCTTGAATATAAAGGCTTCGACCTGAGTATCTCAACATATGGAGCCCTCAACTACCATGTCTCTGACGATATATACAACAGTCTTAACTCTTCCTACGGATACAGCAACAAGGACGTCTCTATGCTTGAGGCTAACAGATGGTCTGAGGATGGTATATATATATCGGACAAACCACGCACATATATTGTCAGCAACGGTGAGGCATGGAATAATTACTTCAGCGAGCGTATGATACAGAATGCCGCATACTGGAAGATAGCCAATGTAGAACTCGGCTACAATTTCCCAGACAAGTGGTTCAAGGGTATAGTAAGTGGTGTGCGCGCATATGTCTCAGCACAGAACCTCTACACATTCACTGGGTACAAAGGCTACAATGTGGACTTTGCAGGCGGTACATTCACACCAGGTGAAAACTTCTGTTCTTTCCCAAGCGCAAAGAGCTTCATGGCTGGTATTCTATTCACATTCTAATCCATAAGACAATACAATATGAAACTATATAAATTATCATATGCCATTCTGCTGGGCCTCGCCTCGCTCACATCGTGTGAAGACAAGCTGGATCTGATAAATCCTAACCAGCAGACAACAGGTACCTACGGAAATACAGCCGACGACCTCGAGGAATGTGTCGTGGGAACATATAAGCGCATACGTATGGAAGGCTCCTATGCACGCGTCGGCTATACATACGACCTTACACGCGGAGATGAAGTGTGGAACTCATCACAAACATGGAACTACCTCCCCGTTGACGACTATAACACCCCAGTAACAAACGAGGAGACCATGTGGCCATGGCGAGAGTGGTACTATGTGCTCAATGTATGCAATTTCATAACATCAAAGATTGAGCAGAATGAAATGCAGATGACAGACAAGGTGAAGGCCATAAAAGGACAGGCACTCTTCTTCCGGGCATTGTCATATTATAACCTTATGGGGTATTACCAGAATCCGCCCCTCATAATAAACTATTCTGACTATTCAACCCTCGAGGGACTCTACTGCACGAACAACACACAGGATGAAGTCCTCGACCAGATAGAGGCAGATTTAAAAGAAGCCATGGAACTGCTTCCCTCCAAGGAAAAGGGAGGCGAATGGGCTAAGGGACGAGCGACAAACGCCGCAGCAGCAGGATATTATGCGCGAGTACTGATGTTCCGCCACAAGTTCACAGAGGCTCTCGCCGTGTTGAAAGACATACTCAGCAAAGACGATAACGGAGCGCAGAAGTATGGTAAATACAGCCTTGTGAAAAACTTCGGCGACAACTTCCGTGAGGGTTCAGCTTACGAGAACAATGACGAGTCTCTATTCGAGGTTCAGTTCATGGACTATGGAACACAGGGGACTGACGATGAATGGACCCCGGTCAACACATCAATCAACGCCACGCAGGCCCATGCTGTAGAAAGCAACTTCTGCCCAGGAACATTCGGAGGATGGGCCGACCTCTCAGCGACACCTTGGCTCTATGATCTCTTCAAGGCAGAGCGTACAAAGGAGGGAAAGCTCGACCCACGTCTCTATTGGACACTCGGCACATACGAGTCTGACTGGGAAGGCTTTGAATACGGTAATGTAGCCTACGGCACAAAGGTGAAAGAAGAGCAGAACCTCTGTACGAACAACAACTTCGGAGGTATTCCTATTGCTAAATACACCAATATGCGTACAGGTATCTACGACAAGGTGGTCACAGGTCTTCGTTGCGGAATCAATCTCCGCATGCTCCGCTACGCTGATATTCTGCTGCTCGCAGCAGAATGTGAAAACGAAGTCAGTGGACCTACCCAGCAGGCCATCAACTGGATTAACAGAGTACGTGAGCGTGCGAATCTTGCAGGCCTTAAACTTTCAGATTTCAACACAGCAGACAAGCTTTTCGAGCAGATTGCAAACGTGGAGAGGCCAAAGGAATTCGGATGTGAGTTCGGTAGAGGATTTGACCTCATCCGATGGGGATTCTTCTATGATGCAGGACGTCTGCAGCAGATGAAGGAACACAATGTCGCACGTTTGCATAACTATACAAGTGAAGACAATACAATATCCATCAAGGCAAGTGTGGATTATTCCATGATAGGCATCGACCCAGAACTGAAGTCTGGTTTCGATACCTATCGTCCGGGGCACGAGTATCTGCCAATATCGCAAGTGACTATGAATGAGAATCCTAATCTAAAGGGCAACTCAGCCAATGACAACACCGACAACTCAGGTTATTTCTTCGGGAAAGGATGGAAAGTGCGTCCTGTAACAAGTCTTGACAAGTAATTATCAATCAAAAAAAAAAAATCGAATACTACAATGAGATACCAATATAAAATAGCATCTGTCTTGTGTTCTGCAGCGGTTGCACTGCTGACTATGACATCATGCGAGGGGGGAGAACTTTACGGCATAAACTCTCCTGACTGGATTTCAGAGAAGTTAGACTCCATCAATGCCTCAAGGGGCGAGGGTAGTGGAATGCCAGATGGTGAGGAAGATGTATATACAATCGGAAACACCGATTTCACCACAGGATGGTGGCAGACATTCTCAAAATACTATGTCATCCCAGAGGGACAGGTATGGAATGCCGTTTTCAATCTGAATATCAATCCTGATGCTCCTAACACATACAAGAATTACGCCCTCATCATATGTAACGATGCCGACAGAGGAGCAAGTGACTATAAGGAGTATGGAGCCATACGCTATGACAACCAGCCAAGCGGCAACTCAGAGTGGGGCGACTATATAGACCGTAGCTGCGTAGTGAGCAATCTGACATTCGACACTGATACAGATGAGGGTGTGCAGAAACTGGGTGGCACAGTGATTCTATCCATCGACCGCTCTGACCCGAATGCGTTCACAGTGACGATGACCAATGGCACAGTCACAAAGACATACAAGCAGAAGACACCGCTTGTGAACCTCAACGATGACCCTGCCAACACAAATATACGCGCATTCCTTGTCCCAGAAGGCTCATACATCAATTTCCTCCAGTCTAATCTTGAGCCTATCGGCGGCTTCACTTCCGCAGAGGACAAGCAGCCTGTGTCTATGACACTCTCGTCTGTCCCGAAGAAGGTGCTACTCGGTACATCGCTCGATGAGGCTATGGCAAACGTTTCAGCCACAGTGACATTCGAGACAGGCATCACGAAGATTATACCTGCTGCTGAGCTATCGTTTGTTGCGATACCTGATATGGACCAGCTGGGCAAGAAGACACTCATAGCCATCTACAACAAGACGTTCAAGAACGAGAACTGTGACAAGCCTATCACGGCACAGGCTGAGTTTGAGGTTGTAGATAAGATGAGCAACTCGCTTGGCGCGACAGACAACTCTACTCCATTCTTCGGAGCCGTGTCTGACATTGTGCGGGTAGCCCGAAATGAGACACAGGTAGTCAAGTTCACTAACTACACCGACGGCGGTGCCAACTGGGACAACTTCATCGTTGTCATGGTCGATGGCTCTAACACGACAGAGTATGGAGTGGTACGTGCCGACTGCTTCGGATGGGGCACAGCCTATGACACAGCCATCACAACAGGCCACCCAGCTGACTGGGGACAATGGCTTAAGGATATGGACGGTGCGAAAGTGACACTCTATGTCACCAACAATGGTGACGGCACAGCAGAGATAAAGGCTGACATCGTCGCTACGAACGGAAACACATACAGCATCAAATACGCCAACCTTGGAGGTATCAACCCTGACGACTTCTACTTCAAGCTGACCCTTGAGAAAGCACATCTTGAGTTTGACACCGTTGTTGGCAGCGATGATAACTCCACAGCATTCTTCGGAGCTGTGTCCGACCTCTTCACCGTACCAGCAGGAAAGACCGTCTCCACCCAGTTTGTCAACTACACCAATGGCGGAGCAAACTGGAACAACTTCATCGTTGCCCTCGTTGACAATGCAAACGTAAGGGAATATGCTGTTGTACGTGCCGACAACTTCGGATGGGGCGATGGCTATGCCACATGTGTCGCATCATGCTCACACAGCAATTGGGACGAATGGCTCGCCGCAATGGACGGAGCAAAGGTGAACCTCTCTGTCACAAACGTCGGAGACGGCACGGCAAACATCAAGGCGGTAATACTCGGCAACAACGGTGTGACATACACACAGACATACACCGGCATCAGCACCATCAGCCCAGATGACCTTGCATTCAAGCTGACTCTCGAGAAAGCTCATCTCGTGTTCGACCTTCCTTTCACCGCACCAGCCAATGCGGCGAAGGCAAGGGCGCGTCGCAGATAATCTTTATGTAATACAATAAGCGGGTGAGAAAACAATGGGGAGAATTAATTCCCTGTTGTTTTCTCCCCCGCCTTTATCGTTAATGGTGAGGGCATGTGTGTCCCCTTAATTTGTCAAAAGGTGAGGAACAGACTAAAGGACAGTTTTGGCCATATCGGCAACGAGAAGCCAGCATCCCCATCTCCACTCCACCTGTCAGGACAAGCAAGACATACACATCCCCCTACCCCAACATAAATCATGACATGAAAACCAGACTCTTATCCACCTCTCTCCTCCTCAGTATGGCTTTTGTCAACATGCCAGCCCAGACAGCTCTGACAGAAGCTGACCTCAACAATGCATACACTCTGAAGAGCATCACACGCCAGGGGAATCTTTGTCATGACCCTTCGATAGTCATGGACAACATCACCAACCCCTCAAGCCCTGTATGCTACATCTACGGCTCCCATCTCGGCCATGGGAAGACCACTGCTGAGATGAACTACCAGCAATGGACCACATGGGGAGCATACGAAGATGCCACCACAGCCACCAACTCCCTCTTCTGCAACACCAGCGGCAACCGCATCAACTACGCTAACGCCTACAACAGCCACAGCGTCACGAAGGTCAAGAATTACAAGGGCGAGGAAGTCAGCTTCGGACCCTTCAACGCCCATAGCTGGCAATACACAGGCGGCACAATCAGAGGCAACCAGTGGGCTGCTGACATCATATACAACAAGACGATGAAGAAATGGTGTATGTACATGAGCGTCAACGGCGACAACTGGTGCTCGTCAATAGTATGCCTGACATCTGACAGCCCTGAGGGACCATGGATGTACCAGGGGCCTGTCGTGTTCTCAGGCTTTGCGGGAAAATGGGATCATGTAGGCTTCACAAAGACCGACGACTGGAAGAAGACCGACCTCGCCATAGCAACCGGATGCACCACTATGCCCTCAAAGTACGCTCCAACCGACAACTATGGCAATACATGGCCTAACTGTATTGACCCATGCGTCTTCTATGACGATGACGACAATCTGTGGATGTCATACGGCTCATGGAGCGGCGGCATATTCATCCTACGACTTAACAAGGAGAATGGTCTGCGCGACTATACATACAGATTCCCCAATACAGGCTCTGGCAAGGCTGCCACATCTGACGAGTACTTCGGCAAGAAGATAGCCGGAGGCTACTATGTCTCAGGCGAGGCCAGCTACATCGAGAAGATCGGCAAATACTACTATCTCTTCATGAGCTACGGCGGACTGACCACGACAGGCGGCTATCAGATGCGTATCTTCCGTTCAGAGAATCCAGACGGCCCCTTCACCGACCCCTACGGGACATCGGCCATATACACATCGTACGTGATGAACTATAGCGCGACAGCGAAAGACGCGCGCGGAATGTTGCTCATGGGAGGTTACAAATGGGATCTCATGCCATACGCCGAGATAGCTCAGGGCCATAACTCAGCCTTTACCGACCATAAAGGCCGCTCTTTTGTCGTCTATCACACACGCTCAACAATAGGCCATGAGGGCCACGAGGTGAGAGTCCACCAGCTCTTCCTGAATCAAGACGGCTGGATTATGGCGGCGCCTTACGAGTTCTCGGGCGAGACAATAACAAACGACGAGATAGCCTCTAAGGCTTCCATTGCTGACAGTGAGATACCAGGCAACTATCAGTTCATGCGGCATGAGTATAACCAGAACACCGCCGCCAAGGCATACGAGACCCCTATAGACATAGAGCTGACAGCCGACGGAAAGATACTGGGCGGTGCCACAGGCACATGGACACGCACCCCAAATACAGACTTTATCTCGCTGACAATAAGCGATGTGACATACAAGGGAGTGCTCATCCGTCAGACAATAGACTATTCAGATATCCCTGCTCTCTGTATCTCTGCATGCTCATCGTCAAGCGGCAGCCTCACGATAGGACAGAAGACATTCACCTACCAGCAGAATATATGGTGCTCGAAGGCCAATTACAAGGCGGCCATCAAATACACGCTCAACAAGACGACAGTACCGTTCGCTGACGGCCAGACAATCTCCTCGGCTCCCAAACTGCCTACAACAGGCTATTTCAGCGCGAAGGTGACATGGACATCAAGCGACGAGAGCGTCATGGCCTCTGACGGCACACTCAAGGGGAAAGGCGATGTGACCATGACAATGACGATATCCAAAGACGGATATGTCTTCTCAAAGGCATACAACCTCAAGGTAGATGCCTCCATACCTCCCACACCCGTCGTGACAGAGTATTATCCTGAATGTGGGCAGAAAGACTTCTCAAATGGTTTCTGGACAGATTTTTCAGATTACTATACTGTAGAGAAAGGCAACTCTGCACGGTTCCGCTTCGTTAACCATAACTCCGGGACAGGAAACAACTGGGACAACTGGCTCCTCGTGGCGGCTACAGGCCAGCGCGGAGAAGCAGGCTACAGCGAGTATTTCGTCCTGCGCAATGACAACTACGCATGGGACAGTAGCGGCAACAGCCTTGACAACACGATGAAATATCCGTTTGCGATATCAAGCTACTTCAACTGGGCAACATTCGTCGCAGACATGAACGGCTCGACAGTCGATATGACCGTGAAATATACTACAGAGGGTAACATCGAGATGAACTCCACCATCAGGACAGCAGCAGGAAAGACATACCCCTATTCCTTCCTCTACCGTCCTGCCTCTGCCGCTCCCGCTATTGTCCTTTTCTTCACGACAGAACATGCTTACATATCGTCAGTGGAGACAGGCATCTCTTCGCCCACAGTATCGGCCGGAGACAATGGCCATACGTACAACCTTAACGGGCAGGCTGTCAGGAAAGACTTCCGTGGCATAGTGATAAGGAATGGGAGGAAGCTCATGAATACAGGCTCAAAATAAAAGAGAAGTACAGTCTCTCTCTCTGACATCTGCCTTTGCGTTTCATTCGTCTTTACATTTATTATCATTCACAAAAAAATTGAAAAAGAAGAGCCAGATTATTTGGAATAAACGATTTATTTTGTAACTTTGCGATAAATTAGAATTATTCCAAACTTCCCAACATTGGTAATCATATAAATGACAAATAATGACGAGAAGAAGCTGGATGCATACAACAGGCTGTTAAAATACGGGATACGGCCCAGCGCCCCCCGCATAGCTATAATGCAGTATCTGCTGACCCATCAGACACATGCCACAATAAGCGATATATACACTGAGCTGTCTCCGCTTATACCAACACTGTCAAAGACGACAGTGTATAACACGCTGAGGATGTTCTCTGACATGGGCGCGGCACAGATGATAACCATTGACGACCACCATGTCTGCTATGACGGGGAGATAAAGCCTCATGCCCATTTTATCTGCCGGGAATGTGGATGTGTTAAAGACTTGTGGAATATGGACATCGGGCATGACACCCACAAGAGCTTTGTCCTGAACGGATGCCTAATAGACGAGGTGCAGATATACAGCAAGGGGATATGCGATGAATGCATGGCGAAACGTAAGGCAACAGCCAGCACACCACGAAGTGGGAAATAAGAAAGACAACAAACAATTTCATTAACCATATTATACCAACTACCACTATGAAGAAAAAATTCATTTGTGCTGTTTGTGGATATATCTACGAAGGCACCGAGGCACCAGAGCAGTGCCCACTCTGTAAGGCTCCAAAGTCAAAGTTCTCTGAGATGCAGGATAACGACCAGGCAGACTTCGCTACAGTACATGAGCTTGGAATAGCAAAGACAACAGGCGCTGACGAGGAGATGATAAAGGACCTCAACACACACTTCAACGGTGAGTGCACAGAGGTGGGTATGTATCTCGCCATGTCACGTCAGGCTGACCGTGAGGGTTATCCAGAGGTTGCAGAGGCTTACAAGCGCTATGCATTCGAGGAGGCAGAGCATGCAAGCAAGTTTGCAGAGCTGCTCGGTGATGTCCTCGGCGATACAAAGTCAAACCTCGAGGCACGCATCGCCGCCGAGATTGGCGCATGTGAGGACAAGTTCCGCATTGCAAAGAACGCTAAGGCCGCTGGTCTTGACGCTATCCACGACACAGTTCACGAGATGGCAAAGGACGAGGCACGCCACGCAGCTGGCTTCCGCGGACTCTACAACCGTCTGTTCAAGAAGTAATCACTACTTCTATAGAACAAACATAGAAACATACATTTGAGAGATTATTATAGGGATATAAGTCCATAACGGCACTTATATCCCTATTTCTTTTTTCAAGGCAAAACGTATCACATCCTAAAAGGAGGACAGCCGAGCATTGTGTCTCAAGCTGTCCCCACTCTATCTATATCAGGTACAGTACATACGGAATCATCCGCATCATACCTAAATATACCTATTTCTTGACGAACTTCTTTCCACCCTTTATCACGACACCTTTGTATGCATCTCTTATACGCTGTCCGGCAATATTATATTCTGTAGCGTCGTTGCTATCAGATACCTCTACGGTATTTATGCCAGAGGTGCCGTTTATAGAATAGATAGAGCTGCCTGTTGTAAACTCCTTTGTTCCATAATAGTCAACGAGATTACCATATACGACAACAACATCATTGAGCTTTATCTGGTTCTCATTTGTGAACTTTGCTCCACCGAGATAGTTACCTCTATACACAAAGAGAGCATTATCCTTGCCTTCGTCAGACAGTGTATATGTCGCATTGCCATACTGTGTACTCACCTCTTTGATATTGGTGATTTTTCCCTTGACATAAACCTTGGTGTCAAGCCCCTTACCTGCATCTATCAGCTGGAGAGCTTTCTCCACAGTATAGGCGGTCTGTGGAGTGTTGGCGATATCGGCGGTTGTTGCAGGCTTTACCGTAAGGATATAATATGCATATCCAGCTTCATACTTATCTGTTTTAGCCGATGACGCCGAGATTATCGTCTCACCCTCAGACAGTAAAGTCACGTTCCCATCGGCCGTTACAGTAGCGACAGACTTATCAGAACTATCGTATGCCACTGCAAGTTTGTTAGGATTATTTAGAGTAGGGTATTCTACCTCTCTTCCTATTATTGCAGAGCATGTTGGCACATTGAATGACAGCTGCGCAGGACTAAGGATTACATCACCTGAACCATTGTACTGCACCTTAGATATTTGAATTACTCCATTGACACCAGTAGCCTGCATGTCAAATACTAATTTATAATACTTGTTAGCAGAAGGTTGGCCTACTTTGAATATCAAGTTGCCAGCAGCAAGTTTATTAAGGTCTGCATATACAGTCTGCTCAATATTGTTATATTCCTTGTCAGATGCCACGAGAAGCGATATGTTATTGATCTTGTCTGTAGCCGACACATTATCGACAGTAACACAAACATTATCTATAGCCTTGTCTATAGCGAAGTCTGTTGAGATAGATGCCACTGACTCGTTGGCCTTTCTACCACATCTGATATAATTCCAGCCATTCCATTTGTTGTTGTTGAAGTTCGAAATAGTCCACGTATCGTCTCCAATCTTTGCAGTCCAAGTGTCTGTGTATGAACCAAGTTTGTTGTTGCCCTTGTTATCATCGGGAAATGTCAACACTTTTGGTGATGTCGCTTCATGATTTTGGGTAAAATATACTTCTATATCACTTCTATTACGCGCATTATCAGTAACCTCGCAGTAATAAGTATTGTCACCCATTTCATAAACGCTCTTGGTTTTATCTTCGCCGTCAGTAATTACTTTTTCGATTTTATACCCTTCATCAGGATATATAAAAACAGTATAGCCTGTGCTGCTTTTAACAAACATGGATCCACAATTGCCATCATAGCTAATTTCAGGAAATCTTTTTCGTGTTTGAACAATCCCTGTACCTACCTTTCCTCCAATTGTTTTAGGATACAGCATGACAGTAAAAACATCGTAATCCATTTCGGAAATATTATTAAAATCTTCCCATCCCTTAGCCCTCCAATATTTATCGCTATGTCCTTTGGGAACCTTCAATGAACCTGTCCTTATTTTTGTATCAGAACTAAAACTGCTACTCATTGCTGGGGGAACAGAAGCATAACTGCATATATAGAAAAGAGATTCACATTTGTAAAAGTCATCATTTATGATTTCTACCGTTGATGGAATATCCAACTGACGAAGATTCCCATTAAAACTCAAAGCTGTGGCAGAAATTTTTGTAAGCCCGACGGGGAGGTCAACATATGTCAAATTGTTCTTTTGGGGTTCATACGTATATCCTTGCAAAGAACCGCGAGCCAATTCTGTAACATATTTAGGCAAAATTATTTCAGCCAAAGCAGTACACTTAAAGAATGCAGATTCTGGAAAAACAGTGGAATCGTCAGTAAATCGATTCTTTCCATAAGTCTTTATATACGGACTACCACCGCTAACGAAGATTGCATCTTCCAGATCTAAATGCTTCAACTTTCCTTCAGTAAAATTAAGGTCTTTGTCGCATCCCGCCATTTCTCTGAGCAGGCATAGATCTGTTCCGTTCAGCGGGCCAGATATTTTCAAATGAGTTGTACTGTATTTCTCACTATATGATATAGCTTGGCTTAATGTGCCCGCTTCTTTCAGCTCAATCTTCTTGATATTATCTGATGATGCGCAGACGACATTATTTTTCTTAACTATTCTGTTTGAGGCGAGGTTCGCTTGCAATAGTTGTTCATGAGGAAAAGCACCTCTTGACATCAGACATAATATAGCTAATGTCATAATTGTCTTAAAACTCATATTTATAGATATAAAAAAGGCGTGTAACCATTCTAACACCTGTATTTTGTGTAGGTTACCGCCAAGTGACCTGCTATACTACAAGCATAGAATAGCCCACGCCCTATGAGCGTGAACCTTCAGTCTGCTTGTTCCTTGTATAGCGAATGATTTGGCGGTATTCACACAAAATGGGAACAAGAGCTAAAAGCTCAATATGTATTTATATCAAGATATATGAATGGAAACGCCCTTCGTTGTTAATAATACGCCACATAGCGAAAGTTTGTGGCATTTGTTGTCACAACTGCGGAAAGCAGCCACATGGGCTGTCCGTGTTCCGCTGGATACGTTTCTAATGTTATTTCTGTTTGCTGACCTCCTGTTTTTAATTTGTTATACTTCCAGTTTATAAAACACTTATAGAGCCATCAACGGTGATTGTTCAGCGTCGATAAATAGATCATCATACTCATGAACAACTCATCACAGACAGCTATCCCATGCAAATTTAAGAATAATCTTGCTAATCACCAAGCATTTTACAGTTTTTATTACAGGCCAGTAAAACTATTTCGACCTGTACGGTTGAAAGCCTTAACAAGCACGGGCTGAACTATTTCTGTACAGTATAGTAATATTCCCGAAATGTAATAATAAAATACAGGCCTCAGAACATTATGACACCATCAGCCTAAAGGAATTCCATTTGGCTGATGGTGTCGTTGTGTTTGTCGTAAAATAAATCAGAAGTCGTGGTGAGACTGTCTCTTATGGGTCTGTCAATATGCCTCGTCGTTCATAATCTCGTCGGCAGTTATCTCCTTGCTGTCGAGCTTGCGCCATGCATAGGCGATGTATGCGAGGACGAATGGGATGAGGAGGCTGACCACAGCCATTGTCTGAAGAGTGAACAGGCTGCTGCAGCTGTTCTGTATCGTCAGCGAGCTCTGGAGGTCGGCATTGGATGGATAATAAGCTGTATTGTTCCATCCGGCACAGAGCATGAGGGCAATGACGACAAGCACTGTGCCGACGCCAGCCGGCCATATACCGCGTATATATCGCTTGGAGGATATAGTGCGGATGACGCCATAGAGGAAAGCTATCACCCCGACGATGAGGATAAGAGCCACGTACCACATATCGAGGAGGTTATGGAGATACTTCATCGGCTCGATGATGATGGTGCCTGTGGCAGGCTCCACGCCGTACCCGTCTTTCACAAGCAGACGGATGAGGAAAGCGAGGAACGGGATAAGGAATGCCACGAAATTGCCCATCAGGCGGACACTCGCCACAGAGCGTATATTCTCGCTTGCAATGTTGTTGATTATATACAGATTGCCGAGACAGCGGGCGAGGAAGAGCACGCTGATGCCGAAGACGATGTTCCAAGGGTCGAGGAAAGCGTCGAGGCCACGGCTTCCATTGGCCCAATGGCTTATGACGGGCTGCACGGAGTCCAGGAGATTTGACTTCTCAACGACGAAGTTGCTGCCATTGAAGAATGTGGCCACAGCCGCTCCGATGAGTATCGGCGCTATTGTCCCGTTGATGATGAGGAACCTCTGGTATGTCCGTGTGCCGAGGACATTGCCATGCTTGTTCTGATACTCATAGCTGACGGCCTGCAAGACGAACGTGAAGAGGATAATCATCCACAGCCAGTATGCCCCGCCGAAGCTGGTGCTGTAGAATAGGGGGAATGATGCGAAGAACGCTCCACCGAATGTTACGAGCGTCGTGAACGTCAGTTCCCACTTGCGCCCTGTAGAGTTGATTATCATGCGGCGCTCTGTATCGTTGGCTCCGATGGACAGCTGGGAGTTTGCTCCCTGTACAAACATCATAAAGACGAGCAGGGCTGCAAGCACCGAGACGAGGAGCCACCAGTAATGCTGAAGAAATTCGTATGTCATGGTTTATTTGATGCTAAAGGTTTGAGGATTCTTTGTGGTTCAGGCATTCTCCATGCTCATGATGTCAAGAGTGGGGTTTATGCCTAAAAGAAAGCGATAGCACTATGGCCCATGTGAGGCCTCATGCCTCCGGGCCCCGCTTTATCTGCTTGCACATGATGCTTATCTCAGCCACGAGCAGGGAGGTGAAGATGATGACAAAGAGTATCATCGTCGTGGCGACACTGCCTGTAGAGACATCACTGACAGCTGTCCATGTAGGCATCATATCCTGTATGGCCCATGGCTGGCGGCCCATCTCTGCCACTATCCATCCTGCCTCGCTGCATATCCATGCGAGAGGTATCATGGCCACAGCCGCGAGGTGGAGCCAGCGATAACGTGTTATGTCGCTCTTATATGTCATGAAGAGCACGACAACGAAGAAGAGCATGAAGAGCGAGCCCAAGCCCACCATGACGCGGAAGGCATAGAAACAGATAGGTATCGACGGCACTGTCTCCTCAGCATTGTTGATGAATCCGTAGCCGAAATACGCCATGTCCTGCTTCAAATCCCTCGCGAGCTGGTTTAGCCGCATGGCCTCCTTGCAGTTGGTGTTGTCGGCTGTTCCGGCAGCCTTCATCTCTGTCTTGCAGCGGCGGTATTCCTGCAGATTGCTTACGGCACGCTTTCCTCTCTCCTGTTTCTCGGCCAGAGAGAGTGCTGTTGTGCCGTCGGGCTGCACATATCCACCTTTTATAATATCATTCACACCAGGGACGAAGCCGTGGAAATCTCTTGTGGCAAGGAACGACAGTGCGTAAGGCGCTGCGATGCGTAGTGGTGGCTCGCCGCCTTTCTGCCATTCAGGCTGTGCTATGGGGTTGACAGCGGCTATAATGGTCAGTGCCTGGTCTGTGCCTCCGTCATAGAGAGCCTCCATCGCCGCGAGCTTCATAGGCTGCACCTTGGCCACCTGATATGCGGAGCGGTCGCCACTGTGCATTGTCAGGAGTATGGCGACGATGCCGACGACAGACGCTATCCTGAGGCTGCGTATCGCCAGGTCTGTATGTGTCTTCTTGTACAGATACCAGCAGCTGACACCTATCGTGAACACCGCCCCGACAATCCACGCTGAGGTGACGGTATGGTAGAACTTATCCACGGCGAACGGCGAGAGCGCGACGTCAGCAAAGGAGACCATCTCATTGCGCATGGTGTCGGCATTGAACTCACACCCTACCGGATACTGCATCCAGCTGTTAGCCACGAGAATCCACCACGCGCTTATCGTCGCGCCTAATCCTGTCAGCCATGTTGACGCGAGATGGAAGCCACGGCTCACTTTCTTCCATCCGAAGAACATCACCGCGACGAATGTGCTCTCCATGAAGAACGCCACGATGCCCTCAACGGCAAGGGGCGCGCCAAAGATATCGCCGACGAACCATGAGTAGTTGCTCCAGTTTGTGCCGAACTCAAACTCGAGGATGAGACCTGTCGCGACACCTATGGCGAAGTTGATGCCGAAGAGCCTCTGCCAGAACTTTGTTGTCGTGAGCCACTCCTGGCTGCCGGTACGGTAGTAGATGGTCTCCATGATGCCCATGATGAGGGCAAGTCCTAATGTCAATGGCACAAAAAGCCAGTGATAGATAGCTGTCAGGGCAAACTGGGCTCGTGCCCAATCAATTGCGGAGACATCGATGTTCATAAGGATGTTGGTCATAGAATTAATATTATCTGCTGATATTAATGCGGCCATATGTGACGACAGGGACAGCAGACGTTATTCGCCCTTACGCCATGGTCATGTTATGATATTACAAATTTACTCTTTAAGGGTGGTTCTAAAAATTACCACCGTAGATATATTATCAGAGTGGGGATGTAACGTCTTGCCATATTTCGTTCTCTTTTTGGCCCGAAGTGCAAGTTCGCTCGGTCGCAATGCCCGCATTGCTCCCTCTCTCACTTGCACTTTGACCTCAAAAATAGAATCGAAATCTGTCAAGGCTAATTTATAGAACCACCCTTAAGCTGATTATACAACTGAACACCGCTATGGCTCTTACACACAATATTTTAGATGGAAAGAGTATGTTTACTTACCCTTATTTGTCTTTCGGATGCTACTCTTCCACGCTTCATAACGCCTTAAGACTTTCTCCGGCCAGTAGCCATACCAGTCGTATCCTGTGCGGCGTTCCGCATCGACATCCTCCAGTTTCCAGACCTTCTCTCCACTTCTGCGGCAGAGGAATGGCGTGTTGTCGTCCACCTCATAATACCGAGCCCACAGCGGGCGTGCATTGTCGTCGTGTACAGCAATACGGTCGAAGGGGTATTCGTGGTTGATTATCTTGTCTTCAGCCAATGGCACCTCGTCAATCCGCAACCCCTTTATGGCCGACCTCTGCAGCCATGCCACAGCGGCATCGACAGCCTCAACGACATCATCCGGAGGCGACGGGATATCCATCAGAAGCTCAATAATCTCGCAGCTCTCACGGGCTGTAATGCCCGGAAGCTCAAATGTGCGTGCCTTGACAGGCTGGAAGGTGACATTATCATGCTGCTGCCCCCACGCTGTCCTTACCCCATTCTGCACCACCTGACAGCGCAGGATCATCCTGATGCCCCTGTCAAGCGCCTCATTGACATCAGAGCGGGTCTTCTCGCTGAGCCATGAGAAGCTCTTGTCGCCTGTCTTTATCTTCAAGAACAGGGCTAATGCTCCTGTCGTTACATCGTCATTGAACGTTATCGCATCGACATCCCATCCTCTCCATCCGCCGTTCGGCTTCTGAGTGTCAAGCAGATACCTAAGGCCTTTCTCTGCCGCGTCACGGTATTTGCGGTCGTGGGTGATGATATATACATCGCTGAGATACTCTATCTGGGGGAATGTGTTGCGGTTGTCAAGTGTGCTGCGGCGATAGCGTTCCTTCAGCGCGGCCTTGACAGAGTCAGCATTGAGCACTCCGAGCCAGTCGATATTCTTTGGCCATCCACCATCGCTGTTCTGGTATGCGACGAGGTTGTCGGCTATCTCACGGTACTGGCATGGGGCGTAACGGACGTAATGACGGTCCTTATGCTCAAGGTTCCAGTGGTGTATGCCATCACTGAAAGCGTCTAACGAAGGACAGTCATTCTGTGCCACGGACATCTGTGTGGAGGAAACCGACAGCAAGGCTGACAGGATTATTGTGAATCTCATGTTATTTATCATTTTCAGAATGTGGGGGGCAGGGGATGCTTTTCATCACTGGTCGGTATGACCTCCGCTACGCTCGATTATCTCCTTCGCGACAAAATCCGGCTCCTGTCCCTTATCGGCATGAGTGGAAAGGAAGTTCGGGAAGAAGAATATCTTCAGAATAAGAAATACTACAGCCAGTTTGATAAGTATGATGCTCCATAATACCTTGCCCAACTTCATATTCCGGAAGCCATCAATATAGAGATATGCTATCCGGCCTATAAGCGAGTCTCTTCTCATGAATTAGATTTTTGTATCTGCAAATATAATAAAATTTACATTAACAAACAAGAAATGAAAATTATTTTTTAACACGAGAGGGAATCAGCATGAACTATTTATAATATAAACATCTGTATTATTGGGTAATAACAGATATACACAAAGTAAATATTTATTTAGAGACACATACATCACTATATTACAGCAATATATAATAAGCGAAGCACCATGGAAGTATAAACAGGCAACAAAGATGTATGGATAAAGGATTGTAAGCAATAGAAATAGAGTGGCAAGAGATACCGGATGAGCACGTCATTCAGTATCTCTTGCCACCCCATTCAGTGCCTTTTGTGGCATTGCCGTTACAGCAAGAAAATAATAAGCAAAGCAGACCGAAAAGTTACAGATTGTAAGTGCCGGCGAGACTCGGCAATACAGCTTCACCTACAAGAACCCACGGCTCGTACTATTTAGGGTGGTTCTAAAAATTACCACCGTAGGTGTATTCTCAGAGTGGAGTATAACGTCTTGCCATCTTTCGCTCTCTTTTTGGCTTAAAGTGTAAGTTGACCTGCGGTCTTCCTCCTTCGCGCCTCGGCCATTCAAGTAAACTTGATGGCTCTCGGCTTGTCGTCGGTTCGCTCGGTCACAATGTCCGCATTGCTCCCTCTCTCACTTGCACTTTAACCTCAAAAATAGAATCGAAATCTGTCAAGGCTAATGTATAGAACCACCCTTTAGAAAAATCTCAATCCGCAGAACATACCCCGACAGCAACCACAAGCAAAAAGCGCAAGAGGACAGGAATGATTATCCACACCTGAAAGACATGACTGGGGACGCCCTTAGTGGGAACACCGAGCGTCAGCCCATAGCTACAAGACGGAGAGGAGGAGATAGACAGCGTTACACAGTCCTGCCATAAGGAGACACTTGTTATATTCTACCCCATGGGCGCGCATTGTCTTCAGCCACATAAAAAGTGCGGGGACAACGATGAGCATGGAGCAGGACACGCCAAAAGCCATATAAGAGAACAGGGGCATCAGCAGGACATAGAGGAGCATGAGGGATTCTGCCGCACGTTTCC
Source organism: Prevotella sp. (assembly GCA_051869435.1). Taxonomy (GTDB): domain Bacteria; phylum Bacteroidota; class Bacteroidia; order Bacteroidales; family Bacteroidaceae; genus Prevotella. The sequence goes on from JBJEAW010000153.1 coordinate 89,975, forward strand.
CGAAACGCACGGGGAGAGTCTTCTTGCCAACCTCACGGTCAGAGGCAATGTCACGGAGATTATTGATGGAGAGGACACACATGGATATAAGGCCGCAGACACTGCCCGCGAAAAACGCCCCCCTCAGGATGGGAAACGGGTCGGCAGCGTATGAGATGGCCGCAAGAAGGAGATATGCTGTGCCACAGCTGGCCACGACGCCATAATAAAGGAAGACGAAGATATCGGCTATGCCAAGATACGACAACGAAAAGCGTGTGGCGGTATATAGCCATGCGAAAAGCAAGGCCGACAGCCCTATAACGAGAATCACCCATCCGCCCGCGAGGACAAGCCAGAAGCCAAGGAGGCAGGACATCAGAGCGGCGAGAATACAGGCTGAGCGCATGGCACGCTCAGACACCTCTCCCTCGGCAAGGGCACGCTTATAGCCTGCACGCCCGGCCTTGTCTGTCCCTCTCAAGAAATCATAATAATCGTTTATCAAGTTAGACAATATCTGCAATGCCAACGCGCAAGAGGCTGTCACACAAGCCGTGACACCATCTACGGGGATTCCACATCGGGAGACGACGAGCACGGATATCAATACAGGGACGAGCGAGGCGAATAATGTCTGGGGGCGTATGATACGCAACCAAAGGAGTACCGGTTTTATCATAAGACACAATATAAGGGGGATATACCAGATAAAGGATAGGCTGTAAGCTGTCGGCAGCGGCAGGGCGTAATCTACCTGCGGGCAGAATAGACTGTTGTTATGCCGAATGTCAGAGGGCGGAACGCCGCGCATTTGAATCCCGCACGCACCAAATGTTCTATCATTTCCTCTCCCCAAATAAACTCTTTCACCGAGCGGTTAAGATATGTATATGCCGACTTGTCCTTGCTGACGAGGCGTCCGACAAGTGGCAGGGCGTGTGAGAAGAAGAGGTCATAGCCCCATCGTATGACAGGGTTGGTGGGATAAGAGAACTCAAGTATGAGGAGCTGTGCCCCAGGCTTCATGACACGGTAGAACTCCTTGAGGCCCTTGTCAAGGTCAGAGAAATTCCTGACACCATAGGCACAGGTGAGCGCGTCGTAAGTGCTGTCGGCATAAGGCATCTCAAGAGCGCTGCCGAGCGTGAAGCTGACCTTGTCTGAGAGACCCGCGGCCCTCACCTTCTCCTCGCCTATACGCATCATCTCCTGCGAGAGGTCGATGCCATCGACATGGGCGGCTTTCTCGCGATGGAGGATTTCGAGCGTGAGGTCTGCCGTGCCTATGGCGACATCGAGCAGCCGTCCGCAAGGCGAAAGCATGGCGACTGTCTTCCTGCGCCAGCTCTTGTCGATATTCAATGAGAGGAGATGGTTTAGCTTATCGTATGTGACAGCAATGCCATCAAAGAGATGGCCTATGTTCTTCTTTTCGTCCTGAATCATTATTTCAGATATTTGTATGTATTCTTGTCTGATGTTTTTTGTCCTATAACCATGCCTGTATTATCCCGCAGAGTTATCTGCTGACGTGTCCTGGCGTGCAAGGAAATCGCTCACGAAGCGCCGGCCTATAGCGAGACCCTCCTCATACAGGGCGTTCAGCTTGTCCGCGTCACGCTCTATCCTATCGACAACGATAGGTTTCTCAGGGCGTATCACGAGCACCTTGCCCTCTCTCTCAAGACGCTCGACAAGCTCAAGCTGCTCGTTATAAACAGCCTCCCTGTTGTGCATAGCGGCCCTGAAGGCCGGGTAGCGCTTGTATCTCGCCGTGCGTATGGAGGCGGACAGCACATCTACGGCATGTCCCTTTGACGGTTTCTTGCGGTAGCCCTTGTTGCGTGTCAGTATGACCACATTGTTATGGTAGCCTCTCGACATGGCTCTCACGACAGGGATGCTATCGACAATGCCCCCGTCAAGCATCGGTATGCCAAGGACATCGACAGTCTTGCTGACATACGGCAGACTGCTTGATGCTAATATTATGGCAAGCGCGAGACGGCGGGCCTCGGCCTCGGGAAGCTCACGGAAGAGATGGAAATGGTTGGAGAAATACTCTGCCTTGCCGCTCCTCAAGTTTGTAGTGACTATCTCAAACTCTGTCGGGGTATTGAAATAAGTATCATAGTCGAAAGGCCACAGCCTGTTAGGAAGGTCGTCATAAAGTAGCTTGACATTGAAGATATTGCCAGTGGTCAGGAGCAGGCGCAGCCCGAGATACTCATGCCCACAGCGCTCTATAAGGCCTACGTTCGAGAAACGCGCCCTACCCTGCTGGCCTGTGACATAACTGCATCCGTTGCAAGCACCCGCCGAGACACCTATGACATACGGGAAACGCAAGCCCCCCTCCATAAATGCGTCAAGCACACCTATGGTGAATATGCCACGCATACCTCCACCTTCAAGCACTAATCCTGTCTTATCAATGTTATACATTTAAAATTATGTAAAAATTAAACGATTACAATGCAAAGTTACAAAAATGTCAGAATAAATTATTAATTTTGCCGTAATAATTAACATAACATAATGCTTTTACAGTGTCACGATTGGCCCCTGCCAAAGCCATCATAAGACATATTGCCTGTAACGGAGACCTTACACATGAAAGACATGAACCGGCAAAGCCTATTGAACACCCCAAGGCACAGCATAAGCATTATGGAGGGATATACCGATGCCAGTCACCGGAGACATCAATTGATTATGAATCTGACATCCTGTCACATTTCCACGTATCGTTAGCACATACCGCCACAGGTATCCATAGCGGCGGTGAATTCGTCCCGAAACATCAGGCACCCTGCCCACAGACGAAGGCCGGAAATCAGACAGGACAAGTTCATATAACCTACAAAACAATAAAAACACAGTTAATACACAAACGCTATGTTCTCAAAAGAAACCTACATCGCGCGCCGCAAGCAGCTCGCAGAGCTTGTGCATGACGGCATCATCGTGCTTTTCGGCAACAACGAGTCGCCATGTAACTATCCTTCAAACACGTACGCCCCATTCAGACAAGACTCGACATTCCTCTACTACTTCGGGCTGCAGGAGATAGGGCTTGTCGGCGTGATAGACACCGAGAGCGGAGAGGAGTGGCTCCTCGGCGATGATGTTGATGTTGAGGACATCGTATGGTATGGCTCTGTACCGAGCATCGCCGACCTCGCGGCGAGTGTGGGAGTGGCCAACGCTGCCCCATGGAAGAAAGTGGCGGACATCATAAAGGAGGCCCAGGACAAGAAGCGCCGCATACACATGCTGCCACCCTATCGCCATGACAACATGATACAGATAATGGACCTCATGGGCATACACCCCTCGAAGCAGAAAGAGGCCGCATCGATAGAGCTCATCAACGCTGTGGTGAAGATGCGCTCGACAAAAACCGCCGAGGAGATAGAGGAGATGGAGCGTGCGGCATTGATAGGCTACGAGATGCACACCAAGGCGATGAGAATGGTAAGACCCGGGCTAACAGAGAAGTTCATAGCAGGACACGTTGACAGCGTGGCACTGTCTCTCGGCGCACACCACTCTTTCGCGACAATATTCTCACAGCATGGAGAGATAATGCACGGCGGCCCTTCGATGAACAAGCTTGAGGATGGACGCCTTGTGCTCTGTGACGCCGGAGCGGAGACAATAAACAACTACTGCTCAGACAACACCCGCACAATGCCTGTGAACGGACGCTTCACACAGCGGCAGAAAGAGATATACGACATCGTTGATGAATGTCACGACCTCGCCCTCGACGCTTCCAAGCCAGGAGTGAGATACTTTGATGTCCACCTCGCTGTATGCCGGCATATGACAGAACGCCTTAAAGAGCTCGGGCTCATGAAGGGCGACACGGACGAGGCTGTGGCAGCTGGCGCACATGCCATGTTCCTCCCTCACGGCCTCGGCCACATGATGGGACTTGACGTGCACGATATGGAGGGCTTGGGTCAGATTCATGTGGGCTTTGACGCTGAGACACGGCCACGCCTCGACCAGTTCGGAACAAACTGCCTGCGCATGGGACGCCGTCTCGAAGAGGGATTCGTCATCACCGACGAGCCCGGAATATACTTCATCCCCGCCCTCATAGACAGCTGGAAAGCATCAGGCCACTGCAAAGACTTCCTCAACTTCGACAAGATAGAGACATACAAGGACTTCGGCGGAATACGCATCGAGGACGACATCCTCATAACAAAGGACGGATGCCGTTTCCTTGGAGACAAACGCATACCGTACCATACTGCCGACGTTGAGCGATACATGGCAGAGAACGCCGAATAATGACAAGACATGCCATGCATGGCTTCAAGACAAATAAAGGGTTGTGGCAGGAGGGCATGACAAAGAATAACAATAAATAACATCATAAAAATAAAGAAAAAACAAGAAAAGTAATGAAAAAAATCTTCGTATTAGCAACGCTGTTGTTCTCAGCAGCTGCGATGATGGCCCAGTCAGAGACAAAGGCCGAGAAGAAAGACTCGGTGAATCCAAACAAGCCGGTGTTCACTGTTGTCAAGGAGAATCCTATCACATCAATCAAGAACCAGGCGCGTTCTGGCACCTGTTGGAACTATTCTACCCTGTCGTTCTTCGAGGCAGAGATACTCAAGAAGACAAAGAAGACATACGACCTCTGCGAGATGTTCGTATGTAACAAGAACTACATGGACCGCGCCATCGTGAAGGTACGTATGCATGGCGACGCACAGTTCTCACAGGGTGGCGCGGCATACGATGTGCTTTATGTCCTCAAGAACTACGGCATATGCCCTGAGGAGGCTATGCCAGCCCCAGGAACAATGTATGGAGACACGCTGAACAACTTCAACGAGTTCTTCGCTGTTATGGAGCCATACGTTGACGCTGTAGCGAAGAGCACAGCACGCACAATCTCCCCAACATGGCGCAATGGCCTCCAGGGCATCCTCGACGCATACCTCGGCAAGTGTCCAGAGACATTCAAGTATGAGGGAAAGACATATACCCCACAGCAGTTCGCCTCGTCTCTCGGACTCGACTGGAACGATTATGTGACAATAACATCCTACACACACCATCCATTCTACACACAGTTTGCAGTAGAGGTGCAGGACAACTGGCGCCAGCCAGGCTCATGGAACCTGCCTATGGACGAGATGGCCGCCATCATAGACAACGCCATCATGAACGGATATACTGTGGCATGGGGCGGTGATGTGTCAGAAAGCGGATTCACACGCGAGGGCCTCGCTCTCCTCATCGACGAGAAAGGCACACAAAGCCTTGAGGGCTCAGACATGGCAAAATGGCTCAAACTGACTCCGAAGCAGAAGCAGGACAAGCTGAAAGAGGCCGGAGTGACAGTGAAAGAGCTGACACCATCACAGGAGCAGAGACAGAAGGAGTTTGACAACTGGACCCTCACCGACGACCATGGAATGCTCATCTACGGCATCGCAAAAGACCAGACAGGACGCGAATACTACATGGTCAAGAACTCATGGGGCGAGACAGGCGAGTACAAAGGTATATGGTACATGTCTAAGAACTTCATCATAGCCAAGACTATGGACTACATGGTGAACAAGAATGCCATACCTAAGGACATACGCAAGAAACTCGGCATCTAAAACATACATATGAGCATGAGGGAGATGCAGTAAAGAAAGTATGCATCTCCCTTTCTGACAGAGACGTCGGCTTTATAAAAAACACCGCTGGATGGTGTAGGTAAATATAGAGCCAACGTCTTTGTCAGAAATATAAACATACACTCTCCACGCGAATAATTATATGCCGGACAGAAGACTGTAGCGGTGGACAGCAACGCTCTGATACTGTCGTGAGACAACGGTTCGAGGCGAAGAATACCACAATGCAGATACTATGTGACATAAGGACTTAACGGCAATAATGACAGCCAGTGACTGGCTCAGAGGAGACATACCACGTGCTCAGACTAATGAACACAAAAGACTCTTGGCGGCAAAGTGATGCCGCTGACTTGTCTTAATACTCAACAACATCAATTCACACTCCCGATGCATTTCAAATGGACATATACTCCGACCTCGGAGTCTGAGGAGGATGCAGCACAGACCTTGGCCCACAAGCTGAACATCGCACCTGTGCTCGCCCGACTACTACTGAGGCGTGGCATAACCACAGAATCGGCAGCAAAACGATTTTTCCGTCCACAGCTGACGGACCTCATCAACCCCTTCCTAATGAAGGATATGGACCTCGCCGTTGACCGTCTGAACGACGCCATAGGACGCAAGGAGAGAATCCTTGTCTATGGCGACTATGATGTCGATGGATGTACGGCCGTGGCCTTAGTCTATAAATTCCTGCAACAGTTCTATTCTAATATTGACTATTATATCCCCGACAGGTATGACGAGGGATATGGCATATCAGAGAAAAGCATAAACCACGCCCATGAGACGGGTGTGTCGCTGATAATCATCCTCGACTGTGGCATAAAGGCAATAAAGGAGATAGCGTACGCAAAAAGTCTTGGCATAGACTTCATCATCTGTGACCATCACGTCCCGGACGAGACCCTGCCTGACGCTGTCGCTATACTGAACCCCAAAAGAGCCGATGACACTTATCCCTTCAAACATCTGTGCGGATGTGGCGTGGGATTCAAGTTCATGCAAGGCTTCGCACGCAGCAATGGCATCCCATTCTCACAACTACAGCCCACCCTTGACCTCTGTGCCATAAGCGTGGCGGCCGACCTCGTGCCTATCGAGGGAGAGAACAGAATCCTTGCATACCATGGTCTGCGGCAGATGAACCAGGCACCCTCGACAGGACTGAAAGCCATCATAGAGATATGTGGCATGACAGGACGCCAGGTGACCATGAGCGACATAACATTCAAGATAGGACCGCGAATCAACGCAAGCGGGAGAATGGAGAACGGAAGAGAGAGTGTCGATCTCCTCGTAGAGAAAGAATATGACAGGGCGCTGAAGATCGCCGGCAATATCAACGACTATAACGAGCAGCGTAAGGATATCGACAAGCAGATGACCGACGAGGCAAACCAGATTGTAGCACGCCTGGAGAGCCAGCAACACTCGACAAGCATCGTGCTCTATGACGAGAACTGGAAGAAAGGCGTCATAGGCATCGTAGCGTCAAGGCTGACCGAGATATACTTCCGCCCGACTATCGTCATAACCCGTGACGGCGACCTCGCCACAGGCTCCGCGCGCTCTGTGGCGGGATTCGACATATACGCCGCGATAAAGTCATGCAGGGACCTGCTGATGAATTTCGGCGGTCACACCTATGCCTGCGGACTGACTCTCAAATGGAATGACGTGAAGAAATTCCAGGAACGGTTCCAAGAATATGTTGACAGCCATATAATGCCTGAGCAGACAGAGCCGACACTGAATATCGATGCATACATCGAGTTCAGGGATATAACTAAGAAGCTGCATTCTGACCTTAGGAAATTCGCGCCTTTCGGGCCAGGCAACCCCAAGCCTGTCTTCGCTACAGAAGAGGTCTATGACTTCGGCACGTCAAAGGTAGTGGGAAGACAGCAGGAGCATATAAAGCTTGAGCTGGTTGACTCACGCTCAAACAATATCATGAACGGAATAGCATTCGGCCAGTCAGCCGCCGCAAGATATATCAAGTCGAGACGCTCGTTCGACATCGCATATACGATAGAGGATAACATCTTCAGGCACGGTGCGTCACAACTACAGATAGAAGATATACACAAGAGATGAGAGCATAGCCGCATAAGCTTTATGAAAGCTGCATAAACGGATTATGCAAGCCAGAAGGGACAAAATGCAACTCAGCCAGAAAGGCTAATGGCTCACAGTCATAGGCAAGGATGTTATTATACGCATATGCAATGACTGACACCCATTATCCTTTCCGGCTTTTAATATAATCGGGATGGAATATAAAGCCATATTGCGTAAATACTGGGGATATGAAGATTTCCGCGGCATACAGCGCGACATCATTGAAAGCATCGGCAATGGGCATGACACGCTCGGACTGATGCCGACAGGTGGTGGCAAGTCTATAACATTCCAGGTGCCGGCGCTCGCTATGGAGGGAGTCTGCATAGTGATAACTCCGCTAATATCGCTCATGAAAGACCAGGTGGACCATCTGCGCCGCCTCTCCATCCCTGCTTATGCGCTATCATCCGAGAACACACATAGCGAGCAGGTGAAGATTCTTGACAACTGCATCTTTGGCGACATAAAGTTCCTTTATGTATCGCCAGAGCGTCTCTCGTCGCCTTTCTTCATTACCAAGCTGAGACATATCAAGGTCAGCTTCATCACTGTTGACGAGGCTCACTGCATATCACAATGGGGTTATGACTTCAGGCCTGCTTATCTCGAGATAGCGAAGATAAGGAAAGTTCTTCCTGTATGTCCTGTCCTTGCGCTGACAGCGACAGCGACTCCTGACGTTGTTGACGATATACAATACAGGCTTGACTTCAAGGAGAAGCGAGTCTTCTCCATGTCTTTCAGAAGAAAGAACCTTACATATATTGTCAGGAAAACTGCCGACATCATCCAAGAAACCATACATATACTGGAGCGAGTGGAAGGCTCGGCAATAATATACGCATCGAGCCGACGGAAGACAAAAGAGCTCAACAAGATACTGAACAGCAAGGGTATATCAGCGACTTACTACCATGCCGGACTTGACATGGCTGTCAAGACAAGTCATCAGAACGAATGGCAGCAAGGCAGCAAAAGAGTTATCGTAGCCACAAACGCATTCGGCATGGGCATAGACAAGCCTGACGTGAGACTGGTAATCCATGCTGATGTGCCGTCATCACTCGAGGCTTACTTTCAGGAGGCTGGACGAGCAGGGCGTGATGGCAAAAGGGCATACGCTGTATTGCTCACAATGAAAACCACCCATGCCGTACTGAAGAAACGCATCGTGCAGACATTCCCAGAGAAAGATGTCATACGCGATATCTACGAGCACATTGCCTATTATTATGAGATAGGTGTCGGCATGGGCAAAGGGCACACTTTCATATTCCCCCTTGACAAGTTCTGCGTGACATACAAATACAGCCCCTTTGTGGTAGATGCGGCGCTACACATACTCAACAACGCCGGATACATCCACTACCAGACAGATCCAGATGACAGGACTAGACTGAAGTTCACGCTCGGCCGTGATGAGCTTTACAGCCTGAGAGACGTGTCACAAGAAGAGGACAATCTCATACTGACTATAATGAGACTCTATCCAGGTGTGTTCTCTGATTTCAAGTTCATCTCGGAAAAGGCTCTGGCCAGGCTCCTCTCATCAACACCTGAGCGTATATATATGCTGCTCACGAATCTGCGCCGAAAGGGCATCATCAACTTCGTGCCGCCCCGTACAGAGCCGAAACTGACATATCTCATCGACCGTGTCGATGGCAAAGACGTTAAGATAACAAAAGAAGTGTATGACGATCTGCGTGATGTCATGGCAAGACATGTAGAGTCAGTGATAGGATACATTGACAATACAGAAGAATGCCGACAACTGCAACTTGTCAGATACTTCGGAGAGAAATCCTTTGAGGATTGCGGGACATGTGAGGTCTGCCTTGAAAAGAAGAGGAGAGGGATGCTCAAAACCACAAAACCGGGGAGCGCCGATGCTGAGTGCAAGAAATACATCCTCAGGCTGCTTTCTGACGGAAAGAGGCATACAGTGGGCGAATTGTCCACATTGTCTGTCAATAAGACAGTATTATCGAAGGTCTTGTCAGAGATGATAGAAAACGAGGAAATCATTTCTGATTCCATATATATAAGGATGCCCACAAACGTTAAAGACAGTTAACGATATGTATTTTCCAATTCTTTTTCTTGTGAGGATATGAGAAAATATGTAATTTTGCAAGCGTAAGCAAACAAAAAACATCAAACAGTAAGTTATGAATACATCATACGCACGTTTCTTCTACTTTTATTTTTACTTTGCAGGGAACTGTGAAGCGGGAAGTTGCGTGTGAATTTCAACTTACGATGACAGATGCTTACCAAGCAAGGTAAACGCATAAAAGTCCCGCTTCAACCCTAACGTTTGAAGCGGGACTTTTACATGATATACAAAAACATACAGAATGAAAAGAGTAGCAATACAGGGCTTTGAGGGAAGCTTTCACGACATAACAGCCCACAAATATTTTGAAGGCGAGCAGCTCCAGCTTGTCTGCTGTGCCACATTCGAGGAAGTCTTCGACAATATGAAAGCCGACCCCACGATGCTCGGGCTGACAGCGATAGAGAACACCATAGCAGGGTCACTCCTACATAACTATGAGCTGTTGAGGAACAGCGGCATGAGCGTTGTCGGCGAGCATAAGACACACATAAGCCACTGCCTCTGCTGCCTTGAGTCTGAGACAATAGATGATATACGGGAGGTACACTCCCACCCTGTCGCACTGATGCAATGCCGCGAATACCTCAGCCGTCACCAGCAGATGAAACTTGTTGAGGATGACGACACAGCAGGCTCTGCAAGATGGATAGCGTCCAATCATGTGAGAGGCACAGCAGCGATATGCCATGCTGAGGCCGCTGCCCTGTACGGACTGAAAGTCCTTGACAACCATATAGAGGACAACAAGCATAACTACACACGTTTCCTCGTCTTGTCCGACCCGAGGAAAGCCGACATGCTGAGAGCCATCAACCAGACCAACAAGGCCTCGCTCGTCTTCTCGCTGCCTCACGAGGAGGGCTCGTTATCCCAAGTATTATCGATATTGAGCTTCTACAAGATGCAGCTGACCAAGATACAGTCGCTGCCAATAATCGGATGCGAGTGGGAATATATGTTCTATGTCGATGTGACATACGATGACATCATCCGATACCGTCAGGCCATAGATGCCATAACGCCATTGACAAGAGAGCTCACAATACTTGGTGAATACAGGGCGGCATGAACTTTCAGCAGAGAGCCATCACCCCATCACACACAAATCCATAAACCTTCACTAAAACCCTCCATAACACCATATTACTCCCCCGTTTATGATACATCCAGCAGAAAGACTCAATAACGTACAGGAATACTATTTCAGCAGAAAGCTCAAAGAGGTAGCCCGAATGAATGCAGAGGGCAAGAATATCATATCCCTTGCCATTGGCTCCCCCGATATGCCGCCGTCGCCAGAAACAATAGAGAAGTTGTGCGACGTGGCACACGACCCTGACGCACACGGATACCAGCCCACATGTGGCACTCCAGAACTTAGAGAAGCCATGGCAGGATATTACAAGAGATGGTTCGGTGTAGAGCTTGACGCCAAGACAGAGATACAGCCTCTCATCGGCTCAAAAGAGGGTATATTGCATATAACACTGGCATTCTGTAATCCCGGCGACAAGGTTCTGGTCCCCAATCCCGGCTATCCCACATACACTTCCCTATCCAAGATACTCGGACAGGAGATTGTCAACTATAATCTGCGTGAGGATAAGGGATGGCAGCCTGACTGGGAACAGCTTGAGAGCATGGACCTCAGCGGTGTCAAGCTGATGTGGACAAATTATCCTAATATGCCTACTGGCGGTAATGCCATGATGGAGACATACATCCGGCTGGTGGATTTCGCAAGGAAGAATGACATTGTCGTTGTCAATGACAACCCTTACTCGTTCATCATCAACGACAACCCGATATCCCTGCTACAGGTGCCTGGGGCAAAAGACTGCTGCATCGAGCTGAACTCCATGTCCAAGAGCCACAACATGCCAGGCTGGCGTGTCGGCCTGTGCGCTACAAACGCGACATTCATCTCGTGGATTCTGAAGATAAAGTCGAATATTGACTCTGGAACATTCAGAGGGCTCCAGCTCGCAGCCGCACAGGCATACCGTAACAGCGACGAATGGCATCATATGGCGAACTACGAGACATACAAGAGGCGGCGTGACATAGCCGAGGAGATTATGCGCGTCATGGGATGCACATACGATGCCTCCCAGGTGGGGATGTTCCTATGGGGACGCATACCCGACTCATACAAAGACTGTGAGGAGCTGACAGAACGCATACTGCATGAGGCCCGTGTCTTCATTACCCCAGGATTCATCTTCGGGACCAACGGCAACAGATATGTCCGCATATCCTTATGCGCCAAAGACGGGAAGATGCGCGAGGCTCTTGAGAGAATCAAGAAAGTGATGGGCTGACAAGTACATTAGTGTCTGGTAAAGAATGCTGTAACAGACAGACAATAACCAAAGAATGTATATACCCCCGTGTATGAGCCACCCAAAACACAGATAAGCGCATAATCCTCACATACAAAGTATATTCGAACCACCCCGGCTATTATATATATAACAAGAAACAACACACTGATATATTATGGAACTACAACTTCTCCCACTTAACATCCCGAGCGATCAGGAACGCCCGTTTATCATTGCAGGCCCATGCTCTGCCGAGACAGAAGAGCAGATAATGTGTACAGCAAGACAACTCTCAGAGAAGGGTTGTCATAACTTCCGTGCCGGAGTATGGAAGCCACGCACGAAGCCAGGAGGATTCGAGGGACATGGCGAGCCGGCTCTCAAATGGATGGCACAGGCAAAGGAAGAGACTGGCATGCTGGTAGGCACAGAGGTAGCGACACCCGAGCACGTCGAGCTTGCGATGAAGTACGACATGGACATCCTATGGATAGGGGCGCGCACGACAGCCAATCCTTTCGCCATGCAGGCCCTTGCCGATGCCATGAGAGGCATCGACAAGCCTGTCCTTGTAAAGAATCCTGTTAATCCAGACCTTGAGTTGTGGATAGGAGCGCTTGAGCGTCTTAACTCGGCCGGCATCAAGCGGCTCGGCGCTATTCACCGTGGTTTCTCATCATACGACAAGACCATATACCGCAATCTCCCTATGTGGCAGATTCCTATCGAGCTGCGCCGCCGCATTCCTGAGCTCCCCATCATCTGCGACCCCTCCCATATGGGCGGCAAACGCGAGCTGGTAGCCCCTCTCTGCCAGCAGGCCATGGATCTCGGACTGAACGGCCTGATGGTTGAGAGCCATTGCGACCCAGACAAGGCATGGTCAGACGCCAAGCAGCAAGTCACTCCCGATGTTCTCGACTATATCCTCTCCATCCTTCAGGTACGCGAGTCAAAATACACGACAGAGGGCATCAACCAACTCAGGAAGCAGATTGACGAGCTTGACAACAAGCTGATGGAGATTCTCTCAAAACGTATGAGAGTCTGCCGTGAGATAGGACAGTACAAGAAAGAGCATAATATGACCGTGTTGCAGACAGGACGCTATACAGAGATCCTCGACAAGCGTGGCGCACAGGGAGCATTGTGCGGTATGAGCGCCGACTTTACCAAGCAGATATTTGAGCATATCCATGAGGAGTCTGTCCGCCAACAGCTCGAGATTGTCAACCAGTGACCCCTCCACATCACCACGAGCCAGACACTCCCCCCATTTAGTCTTTATCATCATCACATTTCGTCCCTCCACCCTTGCTTACCCTCCCGTGCGCTTTCACCATCTGCTGTCTTGCCGACATCCAGACATGAAGAGCGTGAGGGAACACAAAGGGAGAGCGCGAGATAAGCTTACGGATACAATTAATGAAAATCCTTGTTTTAGGAGCAGGCAAGATGGGGTCGTTCTTCATCGACCTGCTTAGTTTCGACCATGAGGTAGCGGTATATGAGCGTGATCCCCGCCGCCTGCGCTTCACATACAACTGTGAGCGTTTCTCTCAGTTAGACGAGATTGACGCCTTCTGCCCAGAGCTTGTCATCAATGCCGTGACGGTCAAATACACCATCTCTGCGTTTGACGAGACACTCCCCCATCTGCCCAAAGGCTGCATACTGTCCGACATCAGCTCTGTGAAGACAGGGCTGAAGGAATACTACGAGCGTACAGGATTCAGATATGTCTCCACCCACCCCATGTTCGGACCCACATTCGCCAATCTCAACCAGCTGTCAGAAGAGAACGCCATCATCATCAGCGAGGGCGACTACATGGGTCGCTGTTTCTTCCGCGACCTTTACAGCCGCCTTGGTCTGAACATATATGAGTACACCTTCGACGGCCATGACCGCACGGTGGCCTACTCTCTCTCCATTCCGTTTGTATCGACATTCACCTTCGCCGCTGTCATGGAGCATCAGGATGCCCCTGGCACAACATTCAAACGCCACATGCGCATTGCTAAGGGCGTGTTGAACGAGGACGACTATCTGCTTCAGGAGATTCTCTTCAACCCCTACACACACGATAATGTTGTCAAGATACGTGAGGAACTTAAGGCCCTGCTCGACATCATCGACAACAGAGACTCAGAGGCGATGCACCAGTTCCTGGCGAAGATACGCCACAATGTCGAGCAGGACATAAAGAATATCAAGTGACCCTATGCCTCTCCATAACACACTGTCAACGAGAGGAAAAGATGACACAAATGGAATACTACTCTGAATACGAATCTCCCATAGGCACCATCATCATGCTGTCAGACGGCACCGCGCTGACAGGGCTGTGGATGCTTGAGGGTAGCCGGTACGCCCCGGCCAACATGTCGGGGTACACGAGGAACGACACACATCCTGTCTTCAACGACACACGCACGTGGCTTGACAATTACTTCTGCGGCAGCGTCCCAAGCCTCATGCCCGCTATCAGACTGACTGGCACAAGATTCCAGATAGAGGTATTGCGGACACTTATGGAGACCCCTTATGGCAGCACTACGACATACGGCGAGCTGGCGAGGAGGGTCGGCAAACGTATGGGGAAACCACACATGTCCTCCCAGGCGATAGGCAACGCCTTAGGCCGCAACCCCATCATGCTCATCGTCCCATGCCACAGAGTTATCAGGGCTGATGGCTCTGCCGGTGGATTCTCGGCAGGCACCGACCGCAAGGAGCGGCTGCTAAGGCATGAGGGTGTGCTCCCTGCAGAAGAGCACGCACCCGTGTAAAATGACGGAGACATTTATGTGGCAAACAAGCGTCTATCCACACACAACATAGCACGGCATTTGCATCGCTTTGCCGCGCTCAGGCATTTTTTTACATGACAGATTTATAAGAAAGTCCCAGCATGAGGCATTGTAGCACATGCTGGGACTTTTCATTTATTAAGGAATCCCGTATTCCGCCCCCTATACAGAGAGTTGTGCGGTAATTTCCTC
>JBJEAW010000154.1:0-8804 GCA_051869435.1 Prevotella sp.
TATTAAAAAATGCCACATGGTAACGCATAGAACCACCTTCGTAAAACACGAATGTGGTTAATAATACATCAAAGAAACTCCATGATACTATGTGACTGAAAAGGGGAGACTGAAACAAAATGTTTACGCATTGTTTACACAGACATAAAAAAGCACTTGCGAGAAACTCGTAAGTGCTTGATTTTTAGTGTGGACCAGATAGGGCTTGAACCTATGACCTCCAGATTATGAGTCTGTTGCTCTAACCAACTGAGCTACAAGTCCGATATTCACTGTGTGAAGACCACAATCTTGATGATTGCGGGTGCAAAGGTACGGCTTTTTCTTGAACCGTGCAAATTTTTTATCATTTTTTTTGTTTTTATCTTATCATCCATGGGCATTAGCCACACACATGGAGATGGAGGATATATTATGTGCGTCACAGGGATGACCGGGAATGATGCATGTGGCGACGGGACAAAAACAATCGGCGAGGGAGGACGAGGGGGACAGACGGCGAGGGGTGGCGGCGGAATGTAGAGCGTTGGGGGAACGAGGCGGACGGGGGTCTGTTTGTGTCAGGAATTGGGGGGTAATCGAAATAATGGTATGACTGAAGTGATTCTGCGGTAAAATGTTTGTTTATCGCTCATTGTCAGCATATATACTTAAAAAAACATAATAAAGGGTGGTGGTATTTGTCCAACAGCCATAAAATGACTACATTTGCAAAGTTATTGATAAATTTTATAGATGTTATTACAGGGAGGGGCACACTGTGTGTCTCCCCTTATTGATGCTAAACAAAACAAATGAACGTAATCACAAAGACAGTCTCATTGCCTGACGGACGTCAGATAACCATTGAGACAGGAAAGCTGGCGAAACAGGCTGATGGCTCTTGTATGCTCCGTATGGGCAACACGATGCTTCTTGCCACAGTCTGCGCCGCAAAAGATGCAGTACCAGGAACCGATTTCATGCCTCTTCAGGTGGAGTACCGTGAGCAGTATGCCGCTGCCGGCCGCTTCCCTGGTGGCTTCACAAAGCGTGAGGGCAAGGCAAGCGATGATGAGATCCTCGTATGCCGTTTGGTTGACCGCGCCCTCCGTCCGCTCTTCCCGAGCGATTTCCATGCCGAGGTATTCGTCAACGTAATTCTTTTCTCAGCAGACGGCGTTGACCAGCCTGACGCTCTTGCAGGTTTCGCTGCAAGCTGTGCCCTGGCATGTTCTGATATACCGTTTGAGTATCCAATCTCAGAGGTGCGTGTCGCACGTATCAATGGCGAGTATGTCATCAACCCTACTTTCGAGCAGATGGCTGCGGCCGATATGGACCTCATGGTGGGCGCCACAAAGGACAACATCATGATGGTTGAGGGCGAGATGAAGGAGGTGCAGGAGGCTGACCTCCTCAATGCGCTGAAGGCTGCCCACGAGGCTATCAAGCCTATGTGCGAGATGCAGTATGAGCTCATGAAGGAACTCGGCACAGATGTCAAGCGCGAGTACTGTCATGAGGTTAATGACGACGAGCTGCGCGAGCAGGTTAAGACAGAGTGTTACCAGAAGTGCTACGACGTGGTGAAGCAGGCTTTGGAGAAGCACGCGCGTGCTGAGGCTTTCGAGAAGATTGTCACAGACTTCAAGGAGGCATATGCAGCGGCCCACACTGACCTCACAGAGGAGGAGCTTGAGGAGAAGAACGCTCTCGTTGACAAATACTACCATGATGTAGAGAAGGACGCTATGCGCCGCTGCATCCTCGACGAGGGTGTGCGTCTCGACGGCCGAAAGACGACAGAGATACGTCCGATATGGTGTGAGGTGAGCCCTCTGCCGATGCCTCACGGTTCGTCTATCTTCACACGTGGCGAGACCCAGTCGCTGACGACAGTGACTCTCGGCAACAAGATGGACGAGAAGATGATAGACAATGTTCTCGACAAGAGCTACATGCGTTTCCTCCTCCACTACAACTTCCCTCCTTTCTGTACCGGTGAGGCTAAGGCCCAGCGTGGTGTAGGCCGCCGTGAGATAGGCCATGGCCATCTGGCATGGCGCGCGCTGAAGGGTCAGGTGCCGGCAGATTTCCCTTACACTGTGCGTGTAGTGAGCCAGATACTCGAGTCGAACGGCTCGTCATCAATGGCCACTGTATGTGCCGGAACGCTCGCTCTGATGGATGCCGGCGTACCTATGAAGAAGCCAGTGTCGGGCATCGCGATGGGTCTCATCAAGAACCCTGGCGAGGACAAGTATGCTGTCCTCTCTGATATTCTCGGCGACGAGGACCACCTTGGCGATATGGACTTCAAGACAACAGGCACCAAGGACGGCCTGACGGCGACACAGATGGACATCAAATGTGACGGCCTGTCATACGAGATACTCGAGAAGGCTCTCGCCCAGGCTAAGGCCGGACGTGAGCATATCCTCAACTGCATCACAGAGACAATCTCTGAGCCACGTCCTGAGCTGAAGCCACATGTGCCACGCATTGTCGCTATCGACATCCCTAAGGAGTTCATCGGCGCTGTGATTGGCCCTGGCGGTAAGATTATCCAGCAGATGCAGGAAGACACGGGCGCGACGATAACTATCGACGAGGCAGACGGTGTGGGCCATGTACAGGTGTCAGCACCTAACAAGGAGTCGATCGACGCGGCCATCGCCAAGATACGCGCCATAGCAGCCGTGCCAGAGATTGGCGAGATATATGAGGGCACTGTCCGCTCTGTTATGCCTTACGGATGCTTCGTTGAGATTCTCCCAGGCAAGGACGGTCTGCTCCATATCTCTGAGATAGACTGGAGACGTCTGGAGACTGTCGAGGAGGCCGGAATAAAGGAAGGCGACAAGATAAAGGTGAAACTTATCGACATCGACCAGAAGACGGGCAAGTGTAAGCTCTCCCACCGTGTGCTCATCGAGAAGCCAGAGGGATATCAGGAGCGCGAGCGCCGTCCACGCCCAGAGCGCGGTGAGCGTCGTCCACGCCCGGAGAGAGGTGAGCGCCGCCCACGCCCGGAGCGCGGAGAGCGTCGTCCACGTCCAGAGTATAATGCCGAGCAGCCAGAGGCTCCAAGAGACTTCTCTGACGCACTTGACAAGTTCGACTTCTAAATGGAGTGGATAGCCACAAGCAAACATATACATGCCATGCCACGAGCCACAGCGCCAGACATGGCATAAGGTAAGATCGGGACCTGCCACTTCACGCCCTTGTGAAGTGGTGGGTCTTTCTTTTTTCGCCGGCGACAAGGCCGCTGTCACGCCACGAGCCACCTCACGGGAGTGGAGACAGGCATGACACGGGCAGAAGGCCGGCGGCAGAGAGACATGAAGAGAGGGGACAGAGGAGAGGAGCCACCACAGACATAAACACGAAGAAACGAAACAACAGAACATATGACACACCAGAACCGGCCTCAAGGCCTTACGGAGCACGAGGTCATGGCCTCCCGCAGGGAGCACGGCCCGAACATACTCACTCCGCCCAAGAAGCAGTCGTTATGGAAACTTTACCTTGAGAAATACCGCGACCCGATAATACAGATACTCCTTGTCGCGGCCGCCATCTCGCTTGTACTTGCCATTGTCGAGCATCAGTATATAGAGACGATAGGCATCATATTCGCCATATTCCTCGCCACGACCGTGGGATTTCTGTTCGAGATGGACGCCGCGAGGAAGTTTGATGTCCTCACCCAGCTGAATGAGGAGCAGAAGGTGAAGGTGGTCCGTGACGGCCGTGTGCAGCTCATAGCCCGCCGTGATGTCGTCGTGGGCGACGCCGTGATAATAGAGACTGGCGACGAGGTGCCGGCCGACGGCATCCTCGACGACAGCAACTCGCTCCAGATAGACGAGTCGATGCTGACGGGCGAGCCTATAACAGGCAAGAGCGCGGCGGCAGGACACGGCGACGGGGGCAGCGGGGCAGGACATGCCACGACGCCCGCCGGCGACGCCGGGGGCGAAGGGGCATACGCCAGGAACTATGTCATGCGCTCGACGATGGTCATGAACGGCCGTGGGCGCTTCGTCGTGACGGCTGTCGGCGACGAGACGGAGATAGGGCGTGTGGCGCGCACATCGAGCGAGAAGACATCTGTCAAGACTCCTCTGAGCATCCAGCTCGACCGTCTCGGCAAGATTATCAGCAAGATAGGCTTCACCCTGTCCATCGGTGCCGCTGTCCTTTTCCTCGGCCATGACATCCTTGTCAACCCCCTGTGGCAAACGATAGGGAGCGCCGGCGCCGACTATCTGCGCATGGCCACCATCGTGCTGAGATACTTCATGATGGCTGTCTCGCTCATCGTGATGGCTGTCCCTGAGGGTCTCCCCATGGCTGTCACGCTGTCTCTCGCCCTGAACATGCGGCGTATGCTGAAGAGCAACAACCTTGTCAGGAAGCTTCACGCATGTGAGACGATGGGCGCTGTCACCGTGATATGCACCGACAAGACGGGCACGCTGACGCAGAACAAGATGCAGGTGGCGGAGTGTGAGATATATGACGACGACCACGACAGGCTCTACGAGGGCATTGCCGCCAACACCACGGCCCATCTTGACAACGGCAAAGGCATCGGCAACCCTACGGAGACGGCCCTCCTCTTGTGGATGGAGCGTAAGGGCAAGGACTACAGCCAGCTGAGAGGTTCGGCCACCGTGACCGCCCAGGAGCCTTTCACGACAGAGACGAAGCAGATGGTGACGACGGTAAGGACGGCCGAGGGGACTGGGCGGAGCTACCTGAAGGGCGCGCCGGAGATAGTCATGGGTCAGTGTGAGATGCCGCCGTCAATGCGCGGCGATATCAACGCCACGCTCCGCCGCTATCAGGAGAAAGCCATGCGCACCCTCGCCCTCGCCTTCAAGGACGGCGACGGGCCTTACCATATGCAGGCCGTCTTCGGCATAGCCGACCCCATACGCCCCGATGTTGCCGGCGCCATACGCCAGTGTCATGACGCGGGCATAGACGTGAAGATTGTCACCGGCGATGTCGATGCCACCGCCCGCGAGATAGGACGGCAGATAGGCATAAGTCCGGAGACAGAGAGTGAGGGTAAGCCTGTGCGGTGGTCGATCTCCGGTGCGGAGTTCAGCCAGCTCTCCGACAAGGAGGCCCTGGGCATTCTGAGAGAGCTGCGTGTCATGTCGCGCGCACGTCCTGGCGACAAGCAGCGCCTTGTCAGCCTTCTCCAGCAGTGTGGCGAGGTGGTCGCCGTGACAGGCGACGGCACCAA
This sequence comes from Prevotella sp., assembly GCA_051869435.1. Lineage (GTDB taxonomy): Bacteria > Bacteroidota > Bacteroidia > Bacteroidales > Bacteroidaceae > Prevotella. Next base: position 5,246 of record JBJEAW010000154.1, read on the forward strand.
CGACGCGCCAGCCCTCAACCACGCCCATGTGGGCCTGTCGCTCGGCTCGGGCACTAATGTGGCCAAGGAGGCGTCAGACATGACCCTCCTCGACGATTCGTTCCGCTCCATTGCCAACGCCGTGATGTGGGGCCGCTCGCTGTACAAGAACATCCAGCGGTTCCTCTTCTTCCAGCTCGTGGTCAATGTTGTGGCCCTGTCACTTGTCATTGCCGGCTCTATCATAGGGACAGAGATGCCTCTCACGATAACCCAGATACTGTGGGTGAACATCATCATGGACACCTTCGCCGCCCTTGCACTGGCCTCGCTGCCGCCGTCGCGCGAGGTCATGTCAGACAAGCCGCGCAGCCAGACAGACTTCATCCTCACGCGCAGCATCATACGTGGCATCCTCACGACGGGTATGCTCATGTTCTGTGTGATGTTCGCGTTCCTCGTCTATTGTGAGCGGGGCATAGACTTCGGTGCGGCAGACACGAACAGTGTGGGCATCAGCGTGAGAGAGCTGACATGGTTCTTCACGACGTTTGTCATGCTCCAGGTGTGGAATCTCTTCAACGCCTCGGCTGTCGGCTCGCGCAACAGTGCGTTCCGCCGTCTGTACGCCCGCCGTGGTATGCTCCTTGTCCTCTGCATCATCGTCGCGGGCCAGTGGGCCATAGTGACATTCGGCGGGGCGATGTTCCGCTGCGTGCCGCTGTCAGCCAAAGAGTGGACCGTCATCATCCTGGCCACATCGCCCGTCGTCATCATTGGCGAGATACACAGATGGGTAATAAGACGCCGGGCGAGGAGATAACCCTGTGGGATGGCCCTGCCCTACCCTGCCGACGGGCCTTCGGGACTGACAGGCGCAAGACAGCATAGGGGGCGAAGCCATCACGAAGACAAGCCGAAAGCCTCACCCCATGGCTCAGGAAGCCCGCGCGGCCGGAACGCCCGTAACGCATGACACGCATGAGGGCGGCAGCAGTTTTTGCGGTCAGCAACCCTCTGAGAATCTGATTTATACAGAACGGCCACGGACGGGGTTCCCATTCAGTAGAGATGAGCGTGTCATTCAGTATGTATGAGCCTCCCATTCAGCACATGTGAGCACGCCATCCTGTACCTTTCAGAAATCCCTGCCGACAAGGCTTAGAATCGCGCCCGCTTTGAGATACTGCCCGCCCCGTATAGCTCACGGCTCCCACATACTCTTCAAGGGGTTTATCCCCCGGTTTTTGTCATTCGCAACTGACACAGTTTTTTTTACTGGTAACCCCTTTTTGCCAATATTTCGCAGACATCTTGCCAACACATATAAGATAAGCAAACCAATGAAGAAAGAATATGCCGCCACGATAGGCGTTTTCGATGGTGTCCACCGCGGCCACCGCAAGGTCATCGAGTGTATGCTCCGCGCCGCCTCAGAGCGTGGACTGGGGACGATTGTCGTCACCTTCGACCGCAACCCCATGGAGGTCGTATGCCCTGAGCGTGCCCCCAAAAGCCTCATGACACTCGACGAGAAGACCGCCGCGCTCTACGCTACGGGTGTGGATAAGGTTGTCGTGCTGCCCTTCGACCGTAAGATGATGGAGACCCCCGCCCGCGATTTCATGCTCCATACCCTCAGGCATGAGCTTGATGTCAGGCTCCTGGTGCTCGGCTATGACAACCGTTTCGGCAAACGCTCGCCGTCAGAAGATTTCCACTCATACGAGGCTTACGGGCGCGAGATGGGGATAGAGGTCATCGAGGGTCCGCAGCCTGAGGAGTGCGGACTGTTCGAGGGGAAGGCCGTCTCGTCGTCGCTCGTCAGAAGCCTTATGGAGGAGGGGCGGAGGACAGAGGCCCACGGACTGATGAAAGAGGCTGAGGGGGAACACATGCCAGAGCGATGACCTCAAAAATAGAATCGAAATCTGTCAAGGCTAATTTATAGAACCACCCTTAAGGCTAAGGAAAATGAAAAAGGTTTTATTATATTTCTTGCTGTTCATCGTCATCCAGAACGCCATCATGGTCAGCGTGACGCTGCTTATGGGCATGTCGGCCGACTCAGATGTCAGCATGGGCGGGAAGATGATTGCCGGCTCTGTGGCCAGCAATGCCGTCATCCTGGCCTGCTTCCTCGTGCGCCGCTGGATGCCGTTTGACATGATGCGCGTCTCACGCGGCAATGCGATGCGCATCCTCTCCCCGTGGCATTTCGTCCTGGGGCTGTCGGCACTCATCCCCTCGCTGTGGGTTGAGGGTCTCATCCCCGAATCGCTCAAAGAGGATGTCCTTGCCGATGTGCTGCCCGTGATGCTGTCCTCGCCATGGGGATACGTCGCTGTCGGCCTCCTCGCCCCGCTGGCCGAGGAGGTTGTCTTCCGTGGCGCGATACTCTGTGCGGCCTACAGTGTCTTCTCGAAGAATGTCGGCGAGCGGCCCGAGGCGCGGTGGACAGCCATCGTGATGACCGCGCTGCTCTTCGCCGGCGTACACTTCAATCCGGCCCAGATGCCCCACGCCATGCTCATGGGCATACTCCTGGGCTGGCTGACCATGCGCACACGGAGCATCATACCCGCCATCATCATCCACTGGCTGAACAACAGCTTCGCCTTTATAGCCTACCAGCTGTGGCCGGAATCATACGACATGAGCGTCTCTGAGGCTCTCGGCCCGTGGCTCGCTCCCGCCCTCATAGCGTCTGTGGCGGTAATGACGCTGTCCGTATGGAGGGTAAGACACATGACAAGATAACGTCCGGCACTCTTCATGGTGGCTCTATTTATTCCCTCCGTTGAATGTTGCCATATTTAGAGTTTGCCATCTTGCCTTCTTTCTTATTTCTTTTCAGCCCAAACGGCATCAAGCCAAGAGCCATAAAGTTTGCTTCTGTAGCGATAATGGAATACCGAATTCCGTTAACAGATGTATTACCACGGGGCACTAGGGAAAGCAAGCTTTGCCTCTGCTCTCGTTTGCACAGCCATTGATGTTTATCGCCTTGAAGAGGATGGTGGCCTTCTGAAAGAAGGTGGTGTAGGGCTTCTGCTTGGGGCGTTAAGAGCTTGCTCTTATAAGACCTAAGCGGAAGACTGACACCAGGGGCTCTGCCCCCACATGCTCTTCAAGGGGTTTATAATGGTTTTTGTCATTCGTAACTGACACAGGGTTTTACTGGTAACCCATTACTACATTGATGTTGGCACAGATATATGTACCTTCTTCTGACAGCAGGTTTATTACTTGTTTATCGCCTTGAAGAGGATGTTAGCCTTCTGAAAGAAGGTGGTGTCAGGCTTCCGCATGGAGCGTTAAGAGCTTGCTCTTATAAGACCTAAGCTGAAGCCTGACACCAGAGGCTCTGCCCACACATACTCTTCAAGCGGTTTATCATGGTTTTTGTCATTCGTAACAGACACAGGGTTTCTACTGGTGACCCGAATAAATCCAAAATATGTCAAAGCTAATTAATAGAGCCCAACCTTAAGCCAACACACGATTTACATGTTAGCTGGAAAAATTCGACCTGTACGGTTGAAAGCCTTAACAAGCACGGGCTGAAAGCCCAACAGCG
>JBJEAW010000155.1:0-2021 GCA_051869435.1 Prevotella sp.
TACGCTTGCCCTGGGCTATGGGCTTCTGCGCTTTCAGCGCGTGCTACTTACAATACTCGCCGAATAGTTACGAGTAAACTCCTGACTGCAAAATTAATAAAAATATTCATATCTGGCAAATAATATCCGGTTGTTTATAAGGACATCAATACGTGAGCAGGAACAATACACCAACTTATGTGCAACAAAGTATCATCATTCTCAGAAAACCACGCCAGATAATACTAAGACAACAGTCAGAAGTTCAAAATCTCCAACGCCAAAACCATCGTCAGCCAAGCAGCCGGGAAATTCACAAATCTCAGCATACATCCACAACACGCTATATTTCAAGCCATTAACCCAACCGGCCATCAACACGCTCAGACCCCTGCCGCAGAGACAGACAGAAAGAGCATGTCAGAGATACTGAATGAGCGTTCAATATGCTCTGAACTGAAATTCATTTCAGACTGTATTACGTGCTATTACAGTACAAATAAAGCGCACTAAGCTCATCCTAAAGATAAAAAATAGCCGAAAAAGGACATTCTTGCCGCTCAACAGCCCATCAATATGCCCGAGAACACGCATTCCAGTTGTGTTCACATCCAGATACGTCTCGTTATCCCTGCATGAATAAAAGTACACGTGCCGAAGGCCCATGACACTTTAGCGACAGAAGCGCGAGAGGTGGTGTTATGTACAGAGAAGACTATCACCCATAAGGATATCTTCATCCAAGCATCTTAACTATCAGACAACAAAGGAGTTATTCACCATTATGCGGACAAGCGCATCAATGATTGCATCAATATTCTTGCGGCCACTGAAGCGGAAATGATATGTCTCTGCCGGGTCTCGCCTGAAGAATTTCGGGCACGAGCACAAGAATCGCCTCTTTATACGAAATGTTGGAAAAAATGTACTATTCCCCCTCATGACGGCCGCCTACGGAAAAACGGGACACTAATGGATGTTTTCAGGACATAGGGGAATGGGGCATAATTTATAACTTTGCAGAAAGAAAACCACACCATAGGTATGAAGAATATAATATACATAAGAACCCTTATATTGCCAATCCTCTTGTCAGCCATCCCTGCCACCATGAAGGCTTGGGGCGTTAAAGACTGCGAGCCGTATATCAGCTGCATCATGACTGAAAAGGCAGACACGACGAACGAGAAGATGGTCAAACCAAGCATATACGACTGTCCATATTCTGCAAAAGAAAAATATCCCGACTGGCACAGGCTATGGGTTAACACCGCCGCACTATGCAGCGCGTATGTCGGTACGCTTCTCGTGCTTGAGTGTCTCCCGGAGGATGCCACGTCGTGGAACAGGGCAGAGCTGCAGGATGTGCCTCTGTTTGAGCGTTGGTACAACCATGTTATAAAGGAGGGGCCGGAGTGGGACCATGATAAGTTCTACTTCAACTACATCCTCCATCCCTACGCCGGCGCGGCCTACTATATGTCGGCACGCAGCTGCGGATTCAATGTCTGGCAGTCGCTTCTCTACTCTACATGTGTCTCTACGATAGGCTGGGAATTTGGCATCGAGGCTTTCATGGAGCGGCCGTCAATACAGGACCTCTTCATCACGCCACTTGTAGGCAGCGCCATAGGAGAGCTGTTCTACAAGCAGAAGAGGCGGCTCGTGGCCGATGGCTACAGGATAGGCGGCTCAAGATTCCTGGGCGGCCTGGTGGCTTGCCTCATAGACCCTGTGAACGAGGTGACAGGTCTTTTCGTCGGGAATCCGGCACGTGAGACAGCCAGGAAATATCACAAGCCAGAGATATCATCGTCATTCCTTGTCCCCTCATGCGGCGGGCTGCGGCTCGGCCTGTCCATACAATGTGTCTTCTGAACCGTCAGAAAATATCTGGGCTCAAGGATTATCAGACGGCTGCAGCATCTTGGTTTTTGTGATTCGTATCTGACACAGGGGTTTACTGGTAACCCGGAATGGGGCACTTATCTTTTAGTAAAGCCAGCCATTCCAAGGTGTTGTTTCATGGGACAGTAATAAAA
>JBJEAW010000156.1:0-8634 GCA_051869435.1 Prevotella sp.
AATTTTACGCAATACAAGCACGCAAGTATTATTTTTTTCCGAAAATATAAAATTATTAACGTAATACGCCTGTATATGAATGACAATTCACGAAAATCTATATCAAAACGCAAAAAACTTTACTGAACATTTGTTCATAAAAGAAAATATCGTTAACTTTGCAGCATCCTAAAAATTCATGCTTATGACACGATTTATAAAACATACACCATACACGCTAAGGTGTGGCAAGCGGAAACGCCCCAATGCCTACATGAATGGCATAGGACACCTAAGGCGTGTTTCTATTTTCCTAAAAATTCATGAAACTAATCAACAACTTTGGCAGGGTGGACTATGCGACACCCGTAAGAGGGCAGAACATGGAGCCCACGTTAGAAAGTGGTGACATCGTTCTATGTCAGCGAATCAGTTTGGCAGATGTGGCGTTTCCGTGGCACTCTCCATGTGTCATAACGACAACACAAGGAAAATCGTTTGTCCGTCTGCATAAGAACGATACAAACACCGTTCTTGCCGTATCGGATAATAAGGATTATGAGCCTTTCGTTATTCCTGTTAGCTACATTCAGGAAGTGGCGTTAATCAAAGGCGTTATAAGGATGCTATAAACTACCAACAAAGGCACATCAGACATTTTTCTGGTGTGCCTTTGTTGATAAACGAAAAGTACCGTTAATCCTCGTGTGTTAAAATGTGGTTAAAATTCTGTTGCTTGTTCTTCTTGCAGTCTGTATGTCAGAGTGTTATGCGGCTTTTTGGGGTGACCGTAAAGGGGCGGAAAAGTATGGTTTAGGGGGTGTTTCGTGCTTTTTTCGTGCCTCTTATGGAATTTATCTTAAAAAATGTAAATGAGCGATTTTGTAAGTCGTATTTGCAAATATAGTCATAATATAGGAAAGTACATTATATTTTCCTGAAAAATGTTTGTTTTTTTTGCTTTTTTTTGTATGTTATCAGGCGTATATATGGATTTATAGGGGCGAAAAATATCAGAAACTACCTACTTTCGTGCAGAAAATCGCCATTATACCCATAGATTCGTGCATAAAAAAAGCAGTGAAATGTAACCCCATTCACTGCTTTTTGTAACCCCATTCGGGATTTTTCGTTTTAAAAATGTGTACTTTTCGTTTTGGTGGTTATAATTACAACCCCAAATAAATACTATGCCGTCATATCTTTATCGTTTTTTTGACGTAAAGATGTGGCGGCTTTTCTATGTATCATTGTTGACGGTCTATATGGAGAAAAAAACAACAATGTCCACACGCTGACCCCCAATGTGCGGAGTGGGAGAGATGACAATAAAAAAAGATGTAAGACTAATAAAGCCTTACATCTTACAGAGGTGCGTGGCGGAATCGAACCGCCCTAATCGGTTTTGCAGACCGGTGACTAAACCGCTCATCCAACGCACCGTTTCAATCTTTATGCAATCAAAGAATATCTTTCTCTTTTTGCGTTTGCAAAGGTAGTAAATATTTCTCAAATGATGTGACTTCCCTTGTTAAAACCTATTCTAATTTAAGGAACATTAACGGTTTGGGCTTGTTGTGTAAAACTATACCTATTTATATTAGGTCATTTTGGAAAAATATAGTACCTTTGCAACGGATTGAATGGGATGTTGGCCGGAGCATTATGCTTAGGCCAAGACAGAATGACAGTGACTAATGAATAGTGGCATATCTCTCTTCCTCGAAGAAATATACAAGGGGGCAGAGTTATGTCTGGTATATATAAGTTTATGATAAAGAATATTATATTTGATTTCGGGGGCGTCATAATGACAATCGACCACGGACGTGCCATAGAGCGGTTCAGCCACCTTGGCCTTGATGATGCCTCCAGACAACTCGACCCTTACACCCAGAGCGGAATATTCGGTGCTATTGAGGAAGGCCGGATTGACTCAGGACAGTTCATTCATAAGCTGTCAGAGATGTGTGGCAAGGCGATATCTCATGATGAGTGTAAATGGGCATGGCTTGGTTATGCCAAGGATGTCCCTCAGCGCAATATTGAGATGCTGAAGCGTTTGAGGGCTGAAGGTTACAGGCTGATAATGTTGTCTAATACCAATCCTTTTGTGATGTCATGGGCACAAAGCCCGGAATTCAGCAGGGGAAAGGACCGCGACATTCCCGAGGGCACTGGGGTAGGGCATTATTTCGATGCCCAGTATCTCAGTTATGAGGTAAAGGCAATGAAGCCCGACATGAGATTCTTCAACCACGTTGTCACGTCTGAGATGATAAGGCCTGACGAGACCCTCTTCATTGATGACGGGCCGCGGAATGTTGAGGCTGCCGCCAGATTAGGCATGATGACACTTCGTCCTGACAATGGCTCTGATTGGACTGGCGCTCTGATTGGAATGTTAAATGAGAAATCTTGAATGCCGTGCCTGTACGGATAATAGGGGCCAATAGGCTTGAGGTGTTGACCTTTTTGTTCATATAAATGCACCTTTTCTCGCCATGGCAATGATTGGGCAAGTTCATCATTGCCCATTTGGCTTATCGAAAACGTTGGCTTTTGCCTTCGTTTTCTCGCCATGGCAATGATTGAGCAAGTTCATCATTGCCCATTTGGCTTATCGAAAACGTTTATATTCAAATATTTAAAACAGCTATGAGAATGATTCTAAAGACTGCGGCGGTTGCCGTTATGATGTTATGTAGTCCTTGTGCCTCCATATATGCACAGACAGCGGGACAGAAAGTCGTTGATGCCATCAACTCTTATGAGGCAAAGAAAGAGGCTGCTAAAAAGAAAATAAGCTCGTCAATATCCGATTATCAGGAAAAGCAGCAGGCAGGGAAGACGAATATACAGAATGCTGTATCAAACTATAAGAACGGACTTGGCGGTGTCAAGAGTGCTGCCTCGTCCTGGCTCTCAGGTCTTGTGAGCAGCAAGCTTGTCCCTTCCAAGACACAGATTGTCGGAACATGGGTCTATGAGCGTCCTGCCATCGTCTTCACCAGCGAGGATGCCCTTACCAGTCTGGGCGGTACCGCCGCAACATCTGCCTTGGAGAAGAAGTTCCAGTCAACACTTGATAAATACGGCATCTCGAAAGGCAATATGGCCATCACATTTAATAAAGATAACACTTTCAAGGTGACATACAAGAAACGCACCTCAACGGGGAAATATACTGTAAGCAACAATGTCGTGTCTATGACATTTGAGGGACAGGCATCCCCATGCAAGATGACGCCACAACTGAATAACGGCACGCTTATAATAGCTACGGATGCTACAAAGATGAAAAATTTCCTTCAGGGACTTGGCACATCATCTTCTGCTGATATAGCCACGATAACGTCTTTGCTGAAGAAGTTCAACGGGATGAAGCTCGGAGTGCGTCTGAATAAGAAATAATCGCAAGTTTGCAGATTTCTTCGTGCTGTAACGTCAAATATTACATATTTCCAGAAAAAAGTCAGGAAAATATTTGCAGGTTTCAGAAAAACTGCGTACCTTTGCACCCGCAGTTCAGAAATGATGCTTAACAAAGCAGACATGACTGATAAAGAAACATACTACGGGGTGTAGCGCAGTCCGGTTAGCGCACCTGCTTTGGGAGCAGGGGGTCCCAGGTTCGAATCCTGGTACCCCGACAAAAAAGAAGAAGTTTAAGCATGATGTTTAAGCTTCTTTTTTTGTATCCATACCTTTAGGCTTTATGAGCCTGGTGAGCTTTTCAGTAAGCATAGCTTTCTGATTGCAAAAAAACGTCTTGTACAGGTATGGCATGTGGCTTGGGTGCCACAGCACAGTCAATGAATACATAACCAAAAAGCAGATATAATGAGGATAATTGTAATGGGAGCCACGTCTGGAATAGGACGTGCTGTTGCAGAGATATACTTGAGGGAGGGTCATATTGTGGGGCTTTGTGGCCGACGGCTTAAGAAACTTGAGGAGATGAAAAGCCGATATCCGGACAACGCTTTTATATCTACGGTTGATGTGACAGCGGATGATGCCACTGACGCCTTGCACGCTCTTGTCTCGGAGATAGGGGGCATGGATTTGTACATACACTGCTCTGGATATGGCAAACAGACGTTGCTTCTCGATGGCGAGGTGGAGATGCAGACAGCAGATACAAATGTGCTCGGATTCACGCGCATGCTTGATTGGGCTTACCGATATTTTGCGGATAACTCGAAGAGAGGACACATTGCGTTCATATCGAGTATAGCCGGCACAAAGGGACTTGGTGCCTCGCCATCTTATTCGGCCTCCAAGAGGTACCAATGGATATATGCCGAGGCTCTGGCCCAGATGGCCAAGATGAACGGGCACGACATACGGTTCACAGACATTCGCCCGGGTTTTGTCGATACTGATTTCTTAAATGGCGGGAAATACCCTCTTATGCTTGATGTTGAGAGAGTGGCGCGTTCTGTTGCCAGTGCCATCCGTTCGTCAAAGCGGGTAGCTGTCATTGACTATCGCTATCGGGCGCTTTGTTTCTTTTGGAGGCTGATTCCCTCTTGGCTGTGGATTCGTCTGCCTATACACAGTTGATGTGTCGCTACGCTCTGCCTTGGGCTATGCTCTTCTGTGCTTTGCTTTTCCCTTCGGCCAGCGGCCGTTGCTTTTGGCTTCGTCCGTCACGACTCGCCATAATTCAAGCCAGCTTGGCTTCTGCTCTCGCTTTAGCTCTACTTTTGACCGTTGTCAAAAGTCCGTTGCCTTTGGCTTCGTCCTTGTCCGTCAGAGGGTCTCGCTTTGCCCGGCAAATCTCAGCGCATGCCGATTAGTATATTCGCTGTCACTTACCGGAAACGTTCCCTTAAATATATTTAAAACATGAGTGAAATGTTGCATGTTCATGAAAAAATGGAGTAAATTTGTAATAAGATTAAAGCCCAAAAGGATATGATAGACACTTTTCTGACGTGGTATTCCACACTACAAGGCTCAGAACATACGTTCTGGACAATAGCGCTGATAGCTTCAGCTGTATTCGTTGTGCAAATGATACTGACCATAATAGGTATTGACGCTCATGATGTTGCAGATCTCGATTTTGCTGATGGCGACACCTTGGACACAGGTGGAGCCGTCTCCCTCTTCAGCATACGCTCGCTGGTCAACTTCTTCGTCGGTCTGGGATGGGGTGGTGTGACATTCCTTCCTGTCATAGGGCAGACATGGATAGTATGGCTGGTGGCGATTGTTACCGGTCTCCTCTTCGCGTATATATATATATGGATGAGGAGGAAGCTGAGAGGGCTGGAGCGTAATGGTGCGATACGATATACAGAGTGTGTGGGTCTTGCTGGAGATGTCTATCTCCGTGTTCCAGCCTCACGCGGTGGTAGGGGTAAGGTGCAGCTGTCATTGAATGGCAGCGTCCATGAGTTTGACGCGGTGACTGACGGTAATGCCATCCCCACTGGTGCCCACGTGAAGGTGGTCAGCGTGGAGGGCTCGTTACTTATAGTGGCGCAGATGTGACTCTTTTCCTCCCTCTTCTGCCTGTGTAGTCTTGACATAAAGTGTTGTACGCCAATTGTTAAACAGATTCTTTAATATAATATGCCTATGTATTTAATAGCAGCAGCGGTTGTTGTGGCCATTGTCATGCTCGCCGCAATAATAAACCGTTACAGAAGATGTCCTTCAGACAAGATTCTTGTGGTCTATGGTACCACTGGTAACCGTGGGTCGGCCAAATGTGTGCATGGCGGAGGCACATTCGTATGGCCTATCATTCAGGATTATGCGTATCTGTCTTTGACACCGATAAGTATTGATGCGAATCTTACGAACGCTCTGTCCAAGCAGAATATACGTGTTGATATCCCATGCCGTTTCACCGTAGGTATTTCTACTGACCCAGACTGCATGACAGCGGCGGCAGAGCGTCTTCTCGGACAGACGGCCTCGCAGATACAGGAGCTTGCACGTGATATCCTTTTCGGGCAGTTGCGTCTCGTAATCGCTACCATGTCGATAGAGGAGCTGAACTCTGACAGGGACAAATTCCTTGACGCTATATCCAGCAATGTGGAGGTAGAGCTGAAGAAGATTGGATTGCGTCTTATTAATGTCAATGTGACAGATATCAACGATGAGTCAGGATATATAGAGGCTCTCGGACAGGAAGCTGCGGCCAAGGCCATCAACGAGGCCAAGGTCCGTGTTGCCGAGCAAGAGAAAATCGGCGAGATAGGCAAGGCTGACGCTATGCGTGAGACGCGTATCCGTACCGCTGAGGCCAACGCGCAGGCTGTAAAGGGCGAGAATGACGCCAAGGTGGCCATTGCCAACTCTGATGCCGAACGCCGTCAGGCAGAGGCAGAGGCACAGCGCAAAGCCACAGCGGCAGAGAAAGTGGCGCAGGCAAAAGCTCTTGAGGAGGCCTACTCTGCTGAGAAAGAGGCCGAGATGGCACGTGCGGAAAGAGAGCGTGCCACCCAGGCAGCCAATGTCCTCGTGTCACAGGAGATAGAGAAGAAACGTAAGATTATCGAGGCAGAGGCAGAGGCTGAGAAGGTGCGCGTGAATGCCAAGGGTGAGGCTGACGCGGCGTTTGCCAAAATGGAAGCCGAGGCCCGTGGTCTCTTTGAGATTCTCAGCCGGCAAGCTAACGGATATGAGAAGATGGTGGCAGCGGCAGGTGGTGACGCTACAAAAGCCTACATGCTCCTCTTGCTTGAGAAGCTGCCAGAACTCGTAAAGATTCAGGTTGAGGCTGTCAAGGGCATCAATATTGACCATGTCACAGTATGGGACAATGGGGCAGGGAATGCTGACGGCAAGAGCTCTACAGCGGGATTCCTCAGTGGCCTCATGAAAAGTGTCCCTCCGCTGAACGAGCTGTTTGAGCAGGCGGGGCTGTCGCTCCCGGAGTATCTTGCCAAGAAGAATGCCGGAGCGGAGACTTGTGCGGATGATGTGGCAGGGAAAGCATAGCTATAAGACACTCTCTGCGTATCGGATTCATAGTTTATAGGTGTGTTCTATTAATGCCCACCTATATAAGTAATGGGGTAGATGCTTCTCTCCACGGATGAATCCTGATGCGATATCGGGCGGGTTCCTGTATGTACTCATATGTCATTCAGGAACCTGCTCGGCGATTGTCAAGACCAAATGATTAACAAATAACATACACAAAAAGCAGAAAACAAGATGAGATCAAGAACAGCAAACTGGTTTGAGACAAAGATCAGATACGAGAAGACAATGGACGACGGCAAGCAGAAGGCCGTGACAGAGCTCTACGTTGTTGACGCGTTGTCATTTACAGAGGCAGAGGCGGAGATTATTCAGGAAATGTCTGCCTATATCACAGGCGATTTCAAGGTGACAGGTATCTCTCAGGCTCCATACAGCGAGATATTCTTCAGCGATGCTGATACTGACGACCGCTTCTTCAAGACAAAGCTACAGTTCATCACTATCGACGAGAAGACAGAGAAGGAGAAACGCTCTAACGTGAACTACCTCGTTCAGGCACACACCCTGCAGCAGGCTGTGAAGAACATTGAGGAGGTTATGGGCACAACGATGATAGACTATGCCATAGCGTCTGTCCAGGAGACACAGATAATGGATGTTTTTGAGCATAACGCGGCTAAGAGGCAGGATAGAGACGACAAGCCTGAGTATGAGGCTCAATAATTGAAAGATGCCTCATAAAAATAGCGTCGTACACAGATCTTTGGATTACGATGGCTTGATGACATGAATATATAACATGACAGAAGAGACAAACAGGCAGGAGAAGAAATGTGTTTCACTTCTCTCCCTGTTCGTCTTTTTTTGCTATTCAGTAGGGGTGAGAATACATTTCCGTAAAAGAGCTCTTACATCATTCTATTATTATGGATACAAATATCGAATCAGTAAAGGAACGGCTGACAGCCGTCAGGAACAATATACATGAGGGTTGCAAGCTGGTGGCAGTCAGCAAATACCATCCGGCCGGAATGATCCAGGCGTGTTATGATCTCGGACAACGTATCTTCGGCGAGAGCCATGAGCAGGAGATACGCGAGAAACATGCCGCGCTTCCTAAAGATATTGATTGGCATTTCATCGGTCATCTGCAGACCAACAAGGTTAAGTATATAGCCCCTTATATAAGGATGATTGAGGCGGTCGATTCTCCACGTCTCTTACGGGAGATAGAGAAGCAGGCGTCACGCGTCGGCACGACAATCGATGTGCTGCTTGAGATAAAGACAGCACAGGAGGATACAAAATATGGATTCACCATCGACGAGTGCCGCCAGATGCTTAAGGATGGCGAATGGCGTGGCATGAGGCATGTGAGAATCTGTGGACTGATGACCATCGCGACAAACACTGACGACAAGGAGCAGATACGCAGGGAATTCACAGAGGCAGCCGACTTCTTTGATGAGGTTAAGATGGAGTTTTTCCCTGACGAGCCTTCCTTCTCAGAACGCTCTTGGGGTATGTCTGACGATTACGACATAGCACAGGAATGCCGCTCTACAATGGTCAGGATAGGGACAGCAATCTTCGGCGAGAGGCATTATGTCTGATATGATGGCGCCGGACTGTGACGCGGCAAAATATTTCGACCTGTACGGTTGAAATTCTCTCTTCATAAAATAAACTTCAAGTCCATCC
>JBJEAW010000157.1:0-8600 GCA_051869435.1 Prevotella sp.
ACTCTTACAGGAATTTGATAATACAGCATGGACAACATCGCAGAATACACATTTCGATACATCATGGTAAACACACATAACGAAATATACATTATGTAAAAAAGGAAGAAAAACGTTAAATTATGTATGACTTTAAATATATGTATGATTAATTTAGTAACTTTGCAACCGAAAACTGTAACGGCATAACCGGTTTTCACGTATAGAATAAATGAACGAATAAAATACAGGTAAATTTTTAGGTATGAAAAAGAACAAAATCGTTATTGCATTGGCTCTTGGGGCAATGCTTGCATCTTGTGGCAAAGGCGGAAACGGCGGTAAGCCAAACTTCGCAGACAATGAGTATGCCGTAAGAACTATCGGAACAGAGTCAACAGAGCTTCAGTCAACATACCCTGCAACGATCAAGGGTATTCAGGATGTACAGATACGTCCAAAGGTTTCAGGATTCATAACAAAAGTATGCGTGCAGGAAGGCCAGACTGTATCAGCAGGCCAGCTGCTCTTTGTCATTGACAACGAGACATATCAGGCACAGGTAAGACAGGCACAGGCAGCGCTAAACACTGCTACAGCCCAGCTTGCGACATCGAAGCTGACATACGAGAACTCCAAAAATTTGTTCGCAAATAAAGTCATAGGCCAATACGAGCTCCAGACTTCAGAGAACAGCTATGCCACAGCACAGGCCACTGTAGCACAGGCTCAGGCCGCTCTTGCCTCAGCCAAAGAGGCACTAAGCTTCTGCTATGTTAAAAGCCCCGCTTCTGGTGTTATAGGCAGTCTGCCTTTCAAAGTCGGAGCGTTGGTCAGCGCGTCAAGTGCCGACCCTCTTACAACAGTATCTGATATCAGCACCATGGAAGTGTATTTCGCCATGACCGAGAAAGAGCTGCTGCGCATGACAAAAGGCAATGGAGGAATCAATGGGGCGATACAGTCATTCCCTCCTGTACAACTGCGCTTAGCTGACGGCACCACATACAGCCAGCCAGGAAAAGTGGTCAAGGCGAGTGGAGTAATCGACCCGGCAACAGGCTCTATATCGATAATAGCACGTTTCGCAAATCCTAATAAAGAACTCAGAAGTGGTGGCGCGGGACAGATAATAATACCCTCTACCGCAAGCAACGCTATCATAATCCCACAGGAGGCAACATCAGAGGTTCAGAACAAGAAGTTCGTATATCTTGTTGGGAAAGACAACAAGGTGAAATACACAGAGATTCAGGTTAATCCTCAGGATGACGGCAAGACATTCATCGTGACCGAGGGTCTGAAAGCAGGCGACCGTATCGTGTCTAAAGGCATAACATCACTTACCGACGGTATGGAGATAAAGCCTATCACCGAAGAACAATACCTCAAGAAGATAGACGATGCCGCAAAACTCGGTGAAAACCAGAGTTCTGCAAAAGGTTTCGCTGATGTCATGAGTGGTAAGAAGTAAGAAATAACCTGTTATGAACGAAACCACTGTACGGGATAGCACAATCAGGATAACTCTGCTAACGGACAAGGCTTTCAATGCTACATGTTTTATAAATTGAAAGGCCTCGCCATATTCCCGAATATAGTGTTTCAAAAAAAACGAAAAAAAAGAAATGACATTTACTAATTTCATAAAGCGCCCAGTATTATCGACGGTTATTTCCATATTCTTCGTCTTGCTGGGTATCATCGGTATCATATCGCTGCCAATCGAGCAGTATCCCGATGTGGCGCCGCCAACAATATCTGTGCAAACCACTTATACTGGCGCTGACGCACAGACGGTGCTCAACTCTGTTGTGACTCCACTTGAGGAGAGTATAAACGGTGTAGAGAACATGACATACATGACATCACAGGCTACGAACGATGGCGCATGTATGATTACAGTCTATTTCAAGCAGGGCTCAGACCCTGATATGGCCGCTGTCAACGTCCAGAACCGCGTGAGCCAGGCACAGGCTCTCCTCCCTGCCGAGGTGACACGTGTCGGTGTGACCGTTGAGAAACGCCAGACCTCAAACGTGATAATGTTCACACTCACCTCTAATGATGGACGTTATGACGATGAGTTCCTCACCAACTACAACGACATCAATGTCGTCCCTGCACTTAAACGTATTTCTGGTGTCGGAGGTGTCCAGTCGCCGGGTATGAAGACATACTCCATGCGTATATGGCTGCAGCCGGACAAGATGAAACAGTACGGCCTCGTCCCTTCGGATATCAGCGGTGCATTGGCAGAGCAGAATATCGAGGCTGCACCTGGTAAGTTCGGTGAGCAGAGCGATATGGCATACGAGTACACGATGCGCTACAAAGGTCGTCTCAAGACAGCCGAGGAGTATGGTGACATCATCATCTCAAGCGACCAGAACGGACAGACCCTCCGTCTGAAGGATGTGGCAAAAGTTGAGCTTGGCGGTCTGATGTACAGTGTGTCTATGAAGAATAATGGCTATCCGTCAGTAATGGGCATGGTACAGCAGATAGCAGGCTCCAATGCCACCCAGATAGCCAATGACGTTAAGGCAGAGCTTGAGAAACAGGCTAAAAGCTTCCCTCCGGGAATGGAGTACAAGATAAACTATGACGTGACAGAGTTCCTGTTCGCATCTATCGAGGAGGTTATATTCACGTTGGTGGTTACCCTTCTCCTCGTATTCCTTGTCGTTTACGTCTTCCTGCAGGATTTCCGCTCCACACTCATCCCTATGATTGCCGTCCCTGTGGCTTTGATAGGTACATTCCTCTTCCTCTGGATATTCGGATTCTCTATAAACCTGCTTGTTCTATCTGCATTGCTTCTTGCCATAGCTATTGTTGTCGATGATGCCATTGTTGTCGTCGAGGCTGTGCATGCCAAGCTCGACCAAGGGTACAAGAGTGCGCTTACTGCGAGTATAGATGCCATGAACGAGATCTCCGGAGCCATCATTTCCATCACGCTCGTGATGTCTGCTGTGTTCGTCCCAGTATCTTTTATGGGTGGCACGAGTGGTGTGTTCTATCGAGAGTTCGGTATCACCATGGCTATATCGATCCTTATCTCGGCAGTCAATGCCTTGACACTGTCTCCTGCCCTCTGTGCCATCTTCCTTAAACCCCACGACGGAGAGCACGAGAAGAAGATGAGCTTCATCGACCGCTTCCATGCAGGATTCAACTACCAGTATGAGAAAATCTTAGGGAAATACAAGAACGGAGTAGCCAAAGTCATCAACCATCGTGTCATGGCAGGAGTGTCTGTAGTCGTAGGAATTGTTGCGCTTATCGTAACCATGACAACGACAAAGACAGGATTGGTTCCCGACGAGGATACTGGCGTTATCTTCTGTACAGTATCAATGGCGCCTGGTACAAGTCAGGACAGGACAAAACAGGTGATAGACCAAATTGACAAGATGCTGGCCTCGAACCCTGCTGTGATGACACGCGAGCAGTTATTAGGATACAACTTCATTGCAGGCCAAGGTTCAGATCAGGCTACATTCATCGTCAAGCTCAAACCGTTCGAGGAGCGTCCAGCCGGATTCTTGTACAACCTCTCGGGACTATGGCAGGGTGACGGCATTATGCGATTCTTTGTCAACCCGATGTCATACACATCAGTATTGGGAATGATTTATAAGCAGACGGCAGAGATCAAGGACGCACAGATTCTCGCCTTTGCTCCGCCTATGGTGAGTGGTTTTGGTGCCACCAACGGTATTACATTCTCTATGCAGGACAAGACCGGTGGCGACCTTAACAAGTTTTTTGAGATTACGAAGAATTATCTTGCCGAACTGAACAAACGCCCGGAAATTGCCACGGCCATGACATCCTACAATCCTAACTATCCACAGTATATGGTTGACGTGGATGTGGCCAAGTGTAAGCAGAGCGGCATATCGCCACAGTCGGTACTTTCTACCCTACAGGGTTATTATGGAGGCCTCTATGCTTCAAACTTCAACTCCTATGGAAAACTGTACCGCGTGATGATTCAGGGAACAGTGGACAGCAGGAAGAATCCTGCAACTCTCACCAATATATATGTACGCACCCCTAAAGGCATGGCTCCTGCCAGCGAGTTCTGCTCGCTACGTCGTGTCTATGGCCCGTCAAACGTAAACCGCTTCAACCTGTTCACATGTATAAATGTCAATGCATCAGCTGCCGAGGGTTACTCATCCGGACAGGCGCTGAAGGCTGTTGAGGAAGTTGCCGCTCAAGTATTACCTGACGGTTATGGACTTGACTACTCGGGCATGACACGTTCCGAGCAAGAGTCAAGTAGCTCGACAGGCATAATTTTCGCCCTCTGTCTCATCTTCGTATATCTTATCCTCTCAGCCCAATATGAGAGTTACATCCTGCCACTTGCAGTTATACTGTCCATACCGTTCGGTCTTGCCGGAGCATTCATATTCACAAACATCTTCGGCCATTCTAACGATATATATATGCAGATAGCACTTATCATGCTTATCGGACTTCTTGCAAAAAATGCCATCCTTATTGTGCAGTTCGCCCTTGAGCGTCGTATGACAGGTATGGCGATACGCTATTCAGCAATCCTTGGTGCCGGTGCCCGTCTGCGTCCTATCTTGATGACATCGCTTGCAATGATAATTGGCCTTCTGCCACTTATGTTTGCCTCTGGCGTAGGACGCAATGGCAACCAGACGCTTGGTGCGGCAGCCGTTGGCGGCATGCTCATCGGTACTCTATGCCAGCTTTTCGTCGTCCCTGCTCTGTTTGCAGTATTCCAGTGGCTGCAAGAGCGCATCAAGCCTATCGAGTTTGCAGATGACACAGCCACTGTTGATACAGAGCTTCTGCAATATACTCATCCATACGGCAAAAAAAGCTCTCTGAAATGAAAGCGTCTGAAAATGCATAGAACTCATCGTTTCTGCCTGATATCCTCAAACCAGCCGACAACAGGTTTGGAGATGTCAAGCAGAAATGACACTTCACAAATAAGGAATACATGTGAATATACATTTAGTTATGTCAAGTAAGAACAATATATGAAAAGTAAAACATTCATAGCAATCATATCTGCCGGCCTGTTGTTGACAAGCTGCGGACTATATAACAAATACGAGCGTCCTGATGTTGACACGAAAGGGTTGGTCCGTGATGCCATGTCAGACAAAGACACGCTGGCTATTGCCGACACCACGAGTTTCGGCAATTTACCTTGGAGAAGCGTTTTCACCGACCCTAATCTCCAATCGCTTATCAGCCAGGCCCTGGAGAAGAACGTTGACCTGCTCAATGCTGCACTTAACGTCGAGATGGTGAAGGCACAGGTGATGGCCTCAAAGCTTGCGTTCCTGCCTTCTGTCGCACTTAACCCTCAAGGCACACTGGCCTCATGGGATGGCTCAAAGACTACAAAGACCTACCAGCTGCCAATTGCAGCCAGTTGGAACGTTGACCTCTTCGGCAATCTGCTCTCCTCTAAGCGTAACGCTCAGATGCAGCTCCTGGCGACAAAAGACTACCAGATGGCTGTCAAAAGCCAGATAGTGGCCGGTGTCGCTAATCTCTATTACACTCTTCTCATGCTCGACCGCCAGCAGGAGATTCTTGACGAGATGGAGAAACTGACAAAAGAGACATGGGATATGATGTCGCTTCAGATGAAATATGGCAGAGTGCGCTCGACAGGTGTGCAGAGTGCTGAGGCAAGCTACTACAGTGTGAAGGCACAGGCTGTTGATATGAGACGTCAGATCCGCGAGACAGAGAATTCACTCTCACTTCTTATAGGTCAGGCAGGACAGTCTATCACCAGAGGGAAACTATCTGAACAGACACTGCCCTCAGAGTTTTCGACAGGCGTGTCACTCCGGATGCTTAACAACCGCCCAGATGTACACGCAGCAGAAATGCAACTTGCGTCATGTTTCCATAATGTACAGACAGCGCGCAGCCGTTTCTATCCAGGCATAAACATCTCAGCAGCAGGAACATTCACCAATAACAGCGGCATGGGTATAGTCAATCCGGGAAAATGGCTCCTCTCGGCTGTAGGAAGTCTTACCCAGCCAATATTTGCAAATGGGCAGCTCGTGGCCGGACTCAAGGTGGCAAAAGCCCAGCAAGAGCAGGCATACAACACATGGCAGAACGCTATCTTCAAAGCAGGCAACGAGGTTAGCAATGCGCTTGTAAGCTATAACACATATAACGAGAAGAGCATCCTCGACACGAAACAGACAGAGCTATACAGACAAAATGTTGAGGATACACGTCAACTGTACCTTAGCAGCGGGTCAACCTATCTTGAGGTTATCAGCGCACAAGCCAACCTTCTTAATGCTGAAATCTCCAAAGTGTCTGACGACTTCTACAAGATGCAGGCTGTCGTGAGCCTATATACGGCTCTCGGTGGAGGAGTAAAATAATATTACAATTGTCTAAAACTCATATACCATAACAACATGAGCAATATTAGTGACAAGGCTTATGTCAGCCCCAAGGCCCAAATTGGCAACAACGTGACAATCTATCCTTTTGCCTACATTGAGGATGATGTCGTTATAGGCGACGACTGTATCATATATCCCTACGTCAGCATTATGAACGGCACACGGTTAGGCAAAAAAAACAGGATATACCAGAACACTGTACTCGGAGCTGAACCACAGGATTTCAATTACCATGGCGAAGAGTCACGTCTCATCATTGGAGACGGCAACTATATAAGGGAAAATGTGGTCATCAACAGAGCCACACACTCTGACGGGGAGACAGTCATCGGCGACCGTAACTTCCTTATGGAGGGCGTGCACATCTCTCATGACACACATATCGGGCGTGTCAATGTCTTCGGATATGGTACAAAGATAGCGGGCGACTGTGTCATTGGCGACCGCGTTATATTCTCCTCAGGAGTAATTGCCAACCCCGGAAGCCGTGTAGGTGACGCCTCTATGATACAGAGTGGAACACGCTTCTCAAAAGATATTCCTCCATTTATTGTGGCCACAGACAACCCTGTACGCTATGGAGGTGTTAATGCGACTATACTCCGCAACTATGATGTTGACGAGAAAATAATCTCACATATCGCAAACGCCTACCGTCTTCTCTTCCACGGTCAGACATCAGTGTTCGATGCTGTAAACCAGATAGAACAGCAGGTGCCTGACGGTAAAGAGATAAGAGAGATTATCGAGTTCGTCAGAAGCACGAAACTAGGAATAATCTCCAAGATTTGAAAATAGCAGTCCCCTATTCATTCACACTATAGCCATTCAGATACCATTCAAAGATTACAGGCTATATTGCGAAATGATAAGGGTATGCTGCTGGAGACATATACAAAAAAAATAGGAGGTAAACGCTCATCACAGGTGCTTATCTCCTATTTTTTGTTTATAGCCTGTTTGGTAGTGTAAAAAATACAGAAAAATCAAAACATGAAATACCTGCTCGCAATAGACTCTTTCAAAGGATGCCTGTCTTCAATTGAGGTAGAGGCTGTTATGGCAGACGCCTTGAGGAAGAAAGGGGCTGATGTTATCTCCATCCCAATGTCTGATGGTGGAGAAGGAATGCTAGAAACGTTCACAACAGCATTAAAAGGCTCTATCGTCGATATTACAGTTCATGACCCCATGATGCGCATGATTCAAGCACAGTACGGAATATCAACAGATGGGGAAACAGCAATCATAGAAACATCAAAAGCCTGTGGATTAACCCTAATGACAGAAGAAGAACGCAACCCGTTGATTGCGACTTCATATGGCGTTGGAGAACTTATAGGCCATGCTATAAAGTCCGGATGCCATAAATTTATCATTGGTCTCGGGGGCAGCGGTACAAGCGACTGTGGCATTGGAATGCTACGCTCACTAATTGATATCTTTGCAAAAGGAAAGACCTTTGAATACGTCATGCCATCCCTTAAAGAATGCCAGTTCAAACTTGCTTCTGACGTGCGCAATGTATTATGTGGGGATGAAGGAGCCGCATTCACTTTTGGCCGTCAGAAAGGAGCTACCGACACAATGTTATACGTGCTTGAGGCTCGTGCAAAGATGTTTGCCGACATATCTGCCAGACATTTCGGCTATGATAAATCAGCTGTTCCAGGTGCGGGAGCAGCAGGCGGGCTGGGATATGCATTCATGCAATACCTTGGTGCGGAATCATCATCTGGAGCAGATATTCTTCTCGACCTATCAGGTTTCAATGAGATTGTATCGGATGTTGACATCGTCATCACAGGCGAGGGACATGCCGACCGTCAGACATTGATGGGGAAGCTGCCAGAGCGAGTCCTGAAACGTTCCATGCAATACCATATTCCCGTGTGGCTTCTTGCCGGAAAAGTATCTGACAGTTTATCTTTGTATGGTGAGGGGTTTGCAAGAATTGATGCCATTACGCCCTCTGAAATGTCTATCAACGAGGCCATTATCCCTGAGAATGCCCGACAAAACATAATAACATGGATAAATAAAAACATCAATTGCTAATCGCATTCCACTATCTCTCACGCATACAACTAACCGCAGCAAGAACATACAATTTCACAACCATCTATTGAACCATTAATCTTATTACACATATTCTGCAAGTTCAGTGGGTATGGTCAT
>JBJEAW010000158.1:0-1972 GCA_051869435.1 Prevotella sp.
TCTATGGCCACGAGGCGTGCCATGCGTTCCCACTCGCTGAAGATGACCACCTTCTCGTCTCCGTTGGCGAAGACATTCTCGAGAAGACTCACCACCTCGCCAATCTTCACATCCTGACGTGTCTTGAGGTTCTGCTCGAGGATGAATGTGCTGTCAGCCACCATCCTCATCTGTGAGAGTAGCAGCATGAGACGGCGGCGGTCCTGCTCGGACATGTAATGGAATTTTCTGTACTTGTTCAGAATCTTTGTCAGCTCCCATTTGAACTCCGCATGACAGTCTGCCTGGGCGCTTGTCATAGGCACGAGTATATACTGGTCGCTGCGTTTGGGCAGCTGTAGGCGCACGCCGTTCTTTGTTCTTCTGAGCAGTTTCCCCCTGATACGCTCTCCTATGGCGTTCAGGTTCTTGTAGCCGATGACATTCCCCTTGTCAGGGTCGAGCACGATATGCTCTTCCTTGAACTTATAATACGGCCCGAGGCAGAACTGGTCAACCAGTTCCATATTGGCATACAGCTCCTCAAGCTTGTTCTCAAGCGGAGTGCCTGAGAGGAGGACAGAATAAGCGGAGTCAATCTTCCGCGCCGCCTTGGATATCTGCGTGTCCCAGTTCTTCAGACGCTGTATCTCGTCCATTATGAGCACTCCCGCCGTCAGCCGCCCCATCTCACGTATGTCGTTGCATACCGTGTTGTAAGAGACAATCTTATATGGTGACGGCGATGTGTACATCCTATGGCGTTTGAGCGGGCTGCCCTCTATGACGATGACCTTCGGGACCCGCGCCGGCTCTCCTGTATGCTCGCCAATGGTCTCTGCCGTGTCCCCACCGGTAAACTTCTCTATCTCCTTCTTCCATTGGTATTTAAGGGATGTGGGGCATACGACAAGGACACTGTCTGCCATGCCCTCTCTCAGATATATCTCTGCGGCGGCAATGGCCTGTACGGTCTTGCCCAAGCCCATCTCGTCGGCGATGATGGCCTTCCCTGCCTTGACGGCAAAGCGTATGCCCTCCTTCTGGTAGGGATAGAGACGCACAGAGAGGAGGCTGTCAAGAGCGTCGTCGCTGTACTTGCTCTCTACCAGACGGAGACGGCGGCTCATCTCGCGCCGGCCGATAATGAAATCCAGGGCATCGCCATAGCAGCGGAAATTCTCGTCGATGGCTTTCGCCGCATGGAGGAAGGCGTCAAACTTGGCATAGGCATCCTCACGCAGCACGCCATCCTCATCAAAATATTCCTTGGCCTGCCTCCTGAGGATATCGCCACACGTCTCGCCGAAACGTATCCTCACGCTCCTCGGCCCTTTATAGTCAACATAGACAGAGCTGTAGGCGGGCGGCGTGCTGTGCACTCTCTTCCGCTTTTTCCTCATCCACAGCCTGACAGCCTCAAGATGCTTGCATGTGCCTAACTGTGATGTCTTGAAATCCATGCACGAGCAGTAGTTCCACACGCTGTCCTTGCCTCTGTACACAACCTTATACTCGTTTCTCGTCAGGGCGTTAGCCACCCTGTACTCTCCCGGGCAGTACTCCTCATCCACCTGACTGATGGCGAACACCTCCTTCTCAGCCTGCTGCTTGCGCAAAGCCACCTGCCACTCCTCAAGCGACATGGACTGTGGCTTCACGACATTGTTCATCTTTGGCACGACGACCTTCGCCTTCTTTCTCTTAGAGCTTTTCTTGTCGGCAGATTTATTGCTTGTGGTCTTCTTGCCTGCTGCTTTCCCGCTGTTGGTTTCCATCAGATGTGTTGTTAATGTTAATGTTAATGACGAGAGGATCTGGCCTAATTTATAGAACACCCTCCTAAAATAAGAATTGGGGTACTCGGGAAATCCTGTGTCAACTGTAAAGACAAAAACTTAGAATCAACCCCTTGTGCTTGATGCGAGATGTCTCTTTCGAGCCATCGATGATGTAGCTGTCTGAAAATCCTTGAGCGAGCTCAGATATTTTC
>JBJEAW010000159.1:0-1953 GCA_051869435.1 Prevotella sp.
CCTGTATGAAGTCGTCCTCGTCAATGCACGACATGAGGCAGAGCGTGACTACTGCCATAAGTGTGAATAAGATGTACTTTTTCATTGTTTTACTCTTAAAAACGTTATTATATGCTTGTGCAAAACAGCCTTATTCGTTAGTTCTTCCTCCTTTTATATAAAAAGCTATGGGTAGGCGAGCCAAACTCGCTGATGATACCACCCATAGCGTTTCGCATCGCAGCCATCAAACGTGCTTATGGCTCTTAGCCCGCATTTTATCTATCGTGGCTACTTCTACAACAGAGAATCCGAACAAGAAGAGCCATATAAAAGTCTCAATCGTGCTGGCCATGATATAATGGACAATAAGTCCGGCAAGCGTGATGATCAGGCTGAACATTGTCTCTGGCAGCGATACATTCAAGATATCAATAAACTCAGACTTCGATTCCTTGTATAACTTCACTTTCAATGTGATATCAATGATTATTAGCACTGTGGCTATGGCGAAGTCCGTATAGAATATCCAGTACACATTCTCATGCACGGGAGATATAGCCCACATTGTCATGATATACATGTAGGTGTATCTATCAAGCGCTTCAGTCTTCTCTTTTAGTGTCATAATTTTTGTCTATTAATTATAGGTTACATTCCAATAGTTAAAACTATATAAAGCTGTGGCCATCCCATATTTTATACATTCCTTGTCTTCGTCACTAAGCTCCGTTGAGTTTTCTATCGCTTCCAGATACCTGCTTATTATTGTTGCCACGTCTTCATTGGTCGATGAATATTCTGTAAAGATGTTGATAAATATTTGTATAGCGTAATCAGCTACAGAATCTGCCGGTATTTCATCTACAGATGCTGTCGTGTTCTTTGCATCTTCAAATGCGGCCTCCATCTCCTGAGAGGACATGATAGCTGTATATATAGAATCTTTTGGTGTCGTATCAAGCGAGTCGTTAATGGTGATTGTGCCTTCTATGATTCCCAACATGACATTGTGAAGCTTGCCGACATTAAGATATTTTTCCTCCAGAGTACTTGCATCCAGACTGATACTGTCAGGGTCAAACTGTTTTGTGTCTGGCTTAATAATCAAATTGTTCGGGGTGAAATTGAGATTACCGTCTGTACTCGCATCTATTCCTGTGTTCATATCTGTATATTGCACCCCGTTGCCTCCGTCAGCGCGTGTCTTAGGTGCTGCCATCCATGATTTGACGGTACCACATAATATTCCACCTAATGCTGTTCCAAACACGCCTCCAGTTATTGGATTTCCTAAGGCGAGCCCCACGTATCTCCCTACCTTAAAACCTTTCTGTGCGCCCTTGTAAGCCCCATATAAATCATTCACCGCTACATGTAAAATCTCTGTTTTTGTCCATTGTGCTCGTGTTTCTGATTTTGAAGCCAACAGACTGTCATTGATATTTTCCAACGACTTTATAAGCAAAGAATTCTCAATAGTTGCTTGCTGTTTGTTCTCGCACACAGAACTACCGGGCATGTCTGATGTACATGAACTAAAACAGAAAATAAAAGTGCACAATAGCGAACAAATACAAACTTTCATTTTTCCTTTGGTTTTTCAGCATGTCCTAAAGATATCATGCTGTGGTTAGTGTTAAGGACATTACCTTGTGTGTCGATATGCGTATGAAATCCATGTCTTCAATACAAGAGAAGAGCATGGTGTGGCAATATATACCAGCACATTCAGTAATCTTTAGGTATCCATAATATTGCGTGACGAGCAGATCTTCCCATTGTAGTTCTTAGGACATGTCTCGACCTATTGAGGCAATATCGGCCACTTTTTATTCTTGTCCTTTTTCTTATGTCCACCCACGACAATGCCGAGTGACAGTCCGGCAGAGTGGAATCCTTTCCTTGATATATCTGCGAACCCTGACACTCTCAGGAAGCTCAACAGCTCCACACCCACGACAGGCGAGAAGA
>JBJEAW010000160.1:0-8384 GCA_051869435.1 Prevotella sp.
ACGCCCTGAAAGGGCAACCTGCACTCAGCCCAGGGTAGAGCGTAGCGGCACCCTGGGTTAAAACATATAAGCAAACCACGCCCTGAAAGGGCAAAAGCGTTAGATGAGTGATAGATTGTGAGAATAAAGTCCTTGTGTATGAACGCTTTTGCCTTTTCAGGGCGTGAAGATAGTACCCAAGGTCATTCTGGTAGCTAAGATAACACCTAAGCCATGTAACTGACATGGCTAGAAATCAAGATAGTTTATATTCGTCGAACTCACGTTATTTACCAGACAAACAATACAGAATCGGCGGCTCATAGGTATTGCATGGCGTTGTCATCCGTACTGAATGGGACAGCCAGAGGCTCCATATGACATCCCCCACACAGGGCCACACGAGACGCCCCGTATATGCCACGCGACAGAATGCTGCATATACGGGGCGTTACCCGTCATCGTCATTGTTGTCAGCCGCGCCGGTTATGACGGCCAGCCGCACGTGTCCTGGCCGTCACTCCCTCTCAGCCTCCTCCTCGCTCTTCGTGATGCTCATCACCTCCACACCAATCCTCTCAGGCAGGACAGCGTTGAGCACAATGCCCACGATAGCGGCTATCGCAAGGCCAGAGAGATGTATGCTGCCGATGGCGACACTGTCGTTAGCGCCATACTTCACGCCGATGGCAAGGACAAGAATAAGAGCCGCCACAAAGACATTGCGGGAGCTGGAGAGGTCAACATGCGACTCGACAAGATTCCTTACACCCACCGACGATATCATGCCGTAGAGGATAAGGCTCACACCGCCTATCGTCGCCGCCGGCATGAGGCCGATGAGGCACGCGAACTTAGGGCAGAAGCTCAGCACGATGCTCAGGCAGGCCGCAAGACGTATGACAGCAGGGTCGAAGACACGCGTGAGGTTCAGCACGCCAGTGTTCTCGCCGTATGTCGTGTTGGCCGGCGCGCCGAATGCGCTTGCCAGAGCCGTGGCCAGTCCGTCGCCCGTCAGCGTGCGGTGAAGGCCCGGACGTGAGAGGAAGTCCTTGCCCACAGTGGACGATATCGCGCACATGTCGCCGATATGCTCCATGATAGTGGCGAAGGCGATAGGCACGATGGCGATGACGCTGCTTATGAGCAGTGTCATGTCAGTATCGTCGAGGACAGCCAGCACCGTCTGCTCACGGCTCACCGGCAGACCGAACCATGCGGCCTCCGTGACACTCGCGAAGTCAACCTTCCCCATCGCCGCAGCCACGATATACGACACAGCCACGCCAAGGAGGATAGGCACAATCTTCACTATACCGCGCCCCCAGATGCTGCTGACGATGACCGTCACGATGGCAATGATGGCCAGAGGCCAGTCTGTCTGGCAGTTGGAGATGGCCGAGCCCGACAGCGTGAGGCCGATGGCGATGACCATAGGCCCGGTCACGACAGGAGGGAAGAAGCGCAGCACACGCTTCGTGCCAAGCCAACGGATAAGGAACGCCATGACGAAATAGCACATCCCCGCACACATCACGCCAACACAGGCGTAGCACAGCGACAGCGTCTCCGTCATGCCCATCTCCACACCCATCTGCTTCACAGACAGGTAGCCGCCGATGAAGGCGAAGCTCGAGCCAAGGAACGCCGGCACCTGGCCCTTCGATATAAGGTGGAAGACTAATGTGCCGAGACCCGCAAACAGCAGTGTCGTGGAGACAGGGAGACCCGTGAGGGCCGGCACAAGGATTGTGGCGCCGAACATCGCGAACAGATGCTGCACGCCAAGCACAGCGAACTTGCCGTAGCCAAGCTGCCGCGCGTCCGTGATGCCCCGATTCATGTCAGTTTCTTTCTTCATATTATTGTGTATTACTGGTAAGTTTGTTCCGTCTGTCGCCAGGCGTCTCTCCTGCCCTCTCAACGTCTCTCAGTCATGCTTATTGGCATAAGCCCTTGCTTGTCACCGCTCCACCCAGTCGCCACGGAAGGTCTGGTAAATCTGCCCTATGCTGCTTTTGAACGAGGAGTCCTTCTCGTTGGCAAACCACCTGCTGCCGCCAAACTTCTCCTTTAGGGCGCTGATTGCCTCCATGGCATTGTCGTATGTGGCACGGAAAGGTTCCTCCTTGGTGGTCTTGACAATGGCGAGCGACTGGTAGTCGTAGTGGTCGAGAGTGTCGAGCGCATAAACATAGTCGCTTATCACATTGAACAGTCCGCCATACTCGTCGGTCGTCACCTGCTCCTGCACGCCAATGGCGCGGGCCATGAGGCGCACCACATCCTTAAGTTCGTTGTAGCGGTCAAGCTTCAGCCGCTGGTTGATGGCATAGCCTTTTATGAGGTATTGCTTGAGGACGGAATTGGCCCACTGACGAAAGCGCGTGCCTTGTACGGACTTTACACGATAGCCAACAGAAATGATGACATCAAGATTATACAAGGTTATCTCTCTCAACTGGGTAAAGCCGCTTCTACGACCATAATTCTTGGTCTGTGCATTTTTTGCACACACCAAGCTTTCTTCTAATTCGCCTTCCTTAAATATATTTGAAATATGACGGTTTATTGTTGTACGGTCTTTGCCAAACAACTCCGCCATCTGACTCTGTGTCAGCCACACTGTCTCGTTCTCCAGCTTCACGTCAAGCTGAATGCTTCCGTCTTGCGAACGGTATATCTCAATAGCATTATTCATTTCGTCAACATTCTAAATGTCCTTCTTGCGTGTCAGCCCAGCCCACGCTCCGCCCAGTCGCCGCGGTCGAGGTTGCGGTAGCCGACAGCCTCGGCGATGTGGTCTTCTTGCATGTTGTCTGAATTATCAAGGTCGTCGATGGTATGGACCAGCGTTGATATAGAGGAATCAGGCAACTCAGCATTGCAAAGCGATTTATATCATTAATACGGTGACTTTTCTATACAAATTCTATCATGTCAGCAAGTTTGACAAAATAATCGTTTGACCAGATATCCAGTTCTCTTTTGTCAATTATATATGGAATAACGTCAGCTTTGACACTGTTTATATCAGCTGATTTCAGCCGTTCCTTCAGTAGCCCGATGAAATGCTTTTTGGTCAGGTCTATACCGTTAAATTCCATGGTACGTACTCTGAAATGTTCAAAGTCAAGAGGTATGCGATTGCGGATATACCATTCAAAGTCGTACCAGTCACGACCTTTCACGCGGTTCTTCCATGCTCGAAAGGTAAGCGCATGCATCTTGCCCGCATACAGGTCGGAGGGTGTGAAACACCGTACGTTGAAAGAGAATGGCTGCATCAGAAGCTTTTCTTCTGTGTTGAATGACAGCGGGGGATTTGTATCTACCTCTATCTTGATCCTCAGTGATTTCTCTGTCTGGAAACTTATATTATATACATCCGTGTTGTCCTTCAGGAATGCCGATTCAACCTTCCCGAAATGGTGTTTGTCTTTCTTTGTTATTATTACCTCTCTGCCCAATAGCTTTGCTTCCTCTATGATTGCAGGGAAATACGCTTCAAGGTCAAACTGCGGATTCTTCTGAAGCAAAGAGAAATCCATATCTTCAGAATAACGCCTCAGACCATGGAATATCCTGAGACAGGTACCGCCATAGAAGGCACCTTCCTTAAAGAAACCACCTCTATAGAGACCGCCAAGAACTACCTGTTGCATCACTTCGCAAAGCGCATTCCTGTAATTATTGTCGCCATTGACAGTATGCTGGCGAAGCATCTGTTCAAATATTTCTGACATGCTTTATATATTTTATCAAGGTAAAGATACTGTTTTTCTTGCGACAAACCTTGGCACATCGTTCGAGTATGCCAAGGTCAAAATTATCCAGGACATCGGTGTCAAAGCGTATGTCTCCCTCTAAATACGCTTCCACATCCTTCATTGACCGCAAGGTTAGGTTTTTGCTGAAATTTATGACATCACATAGTGCTTTCTCTGGTGTGGCCATAAGGAAGTTGACTCCGTATGCATTCTCTATCTTCACACCTATAGGGAAATATTCGGCGGAAGCGTTAAGATAGCTGAAACTGCCTACAGCATTCTCAAAGTCACGGGAGTGCTTTGTGGTGACGGATGTGACAAGATACACTCTCTCCGGGATCAATCCATAATAACGCAAGGCGTACTCACGTCCTACGTACGATGGACCATAGATGTGGTTGGCGATTAGTTCAAGCGACAGTTCCTTACCTGTCTCCTCGCTGTTTGCCACATACATACCTTTCTTCAGCCGTATGATTGTTCCGACCTTTTCCAGTGCACGTGCTTTTTCGTTAATATGCTTATTGCCTGGGAATATTGAGTTAAGCACATTAACATCAAACGGTACATTTCCGATGTTTACGAAAGGTGTCATATGTGATTGTATTACTTGATTTGTACACAAAAGTAGTAATAATTTGTACAGGAAACAAAGGGAAAGTTGTTTTTCTGTACAAACCAAAACATATTTAACATTTACAGACGTTTACATGCGTTACTTTGATACAAAATCAATCAGATGTAGGTTGGTTTCTTTGTTGACATCCGATTCATGTTTCATATACGAAACATCTATCTCTCCGCCCAGTCGCCGCGGTCGAGGTTGCGGTAGCCGACAGCCTCGGCGACATAAGAGATTTCGATGTTCTCCTTGCCTTCATGTGCGGCAGCTATTGCAACACCTTATTCCTTCTCTGCAACGCCACGAGGATGCTGCGCTCTGCCATTGGGTTAAGACCACGGAAGGTGATGCGCTGTTTAAGTTCTTCCAACGGCATTTCTATCAATAGCTTGGCGATGCATTCATCAGCGAAGGAATTGGATACTACATTTACATCGGTGAAGTCAAGGGCAATGCAATTGCCATCAATTAGCAACGGACGGAGTTGTCCGCGTATCTTTGCTCCCATCTCACGAGTACCGAAGTCTGTTGCAAATTGGGAGAAAAACAATTCTCCTGTCGGTTTACCATTCTTCCATAATTCTTCCAGTTCTTCCGTTTCAACGAAGGTTTCATTGTATTGGGCATCCGCATCAGTACGATGATCTACAACATCATTAGGGTCTATCTCCTTTGATGTTGTTATCTCCATATAGACGATGGTGCCTTGCCAGTAGCCGTTCTCTATGACTTCTGTACTGTCACCCTTGTGAATCAGCTTGTGATTGCCTGAGTGAAGAATGAGCTGAAGACCAACGTCCTTCATCAATCGGGACGTAGCATATAGTCCGAATCCCATGCCCTTACCATCGGTGACGGAGTCCTCAATGCACATGCGGATGGCATCTGCCTCTGTGATGTTATGGAATTTCTCATTCCCGGCAAGCGACTGGCGTATGCCCATACCGTCGTCAGCAACGAGGATACGGAGGACATCTTCAGATGCGTCATAGTGTGTAATGGCGGTGCCCAAAGGTTTGCCAGAATGGATATGCACATTGTCAAGAATCTCATAGAAACAATAGCTTAATGCCTGCAGAATGCTCACCTCTATTTCAAAATGGGAAGTGAGTGTCTGCATTACCTGCCGATAAACATCGTTCAGGGAATGAGAATCAAAGACATCAATGGAAACGTTGTCTGTCTTTGGGAAATATTGTTTCAATAAGAATGCTACGTTCATATATTTGTTTTCCTATATTAAAGGTGTTGATGCCAAATCAAATTGTACATTGTAAATGGTACATGGAGTTACCTCTCCGCCCAGTCGCCGCGGTCGAGGTTGCGGTAGCCGACAGCCTCGGCGATGTGCTGTGCCGTGACGTTGGGAGAGGCGGCGAGGTCGGCGATGGTGCGGGCCACCTTCAGTATGCGTGAGTAGGCGCGGGCGGAGAGCGAGAGGCGCTGCATGGCGTTGCTGAGGAGGCGGAACCCCGCCTCGTCAGGCTCGGCGTACTCGTGTATCATGCGCTCTGTCATCTGTGCGTTGCAGTGTATGTCCTTGAAGTCCTTGTACCGCTCGTCCTGTATGGCGCGCGCGGCAATGACGCGGCGGCGTATCTCGCTGCTCGGCTCGCCCGGCTCAGACGTGGAGATGTCGCTGAAGGGGACGGGCTGTATCTCACACTGTATGTCGATGCGGTCGAGCAGCGGGCCGCTGACCTTGTTCATATAGCGTGAGCGCTGGCCTGGCGAGCAGACGCAGATGTGGGTGGGGTCGCCGTAGTATCCGCAGGGACAGGGGTTCATCGAGGCGACGAACATTATGGAGCAGGGGTAGTCGATGGAGTATTTCGCGCGGGAGATGGTTATGCGGCGGTCCTCAAGAGGCTGGCGGAGGACTTCGAGGGTCTGCTTGTTGAACTCGGGTAGCTCGTCGGCAAAGAGCACTCCGTTGTGTGCGAGGGATATCTCCCCGGGCTGTGGCGACGCGCCTCCGCCCACGAGTGCCACTTGCGACACGGTGTGGTGTGGGGCGCGGAAGGGGCGGCGGTAGAGCAGCGAGACGCCCTCGGGCATCTTTCCCGCTATGGAGTATATCTGTGTTGTCTCGAGGCTCTCGCGCAGTGTCAGCGGCGGTAGTATTCCCGGGAGGCGTTTCGCCATCATCGACTTGCCGCTGCCGGGAGGGCCTATCATGATGAGGTTGTGTCCTCCGGCCGCCGCCACCTCGAAGGCCCGCTTGACATTCTCCTGCCCTCTGACATCGGCAAAGTCAAGTCCGGGCTCTGTCTGGTGGGCGTAGAACTCGGCTCTTGTGTCGGTGGTCACGGGCTCTGGCGCGCTCATGCCGTTGAGGAAGAGCAGGACATCGTGGAGGGATGACATGCCATATACCTCAAGGTTGTTGACGACGGCGGCCTCACGGACATTCTCCTCGGGGACGATGAGCCCCTTGAAGTGTTCGGCGCGTGCCCTGATGGCTATGGGCAGCGCGCCTTTCACGGGCTTGATGCTGCCGTCGAGTCCGAGCTCTCCGATGAGCATGTACTCATGGAGGCGGTCGGGGGCTATCTGTCCGTCAGAGGCGAGAATGCCGATGGCTATGGGGAGGTCGAATGCCGAGCCTTCTTTCCGTATGTCGGCCGGCGCGAGGTTGACGGTGATGCGTTTCATGGGGTACCGCATCCCGATGTTCGTTATGGCAGAGTATATGCGGCTCTGTGCCTCACGGACGGCGTTGTCCGCAAGGCCTGACAGGAAGAGTTTGTCGCCCGGTACCGAGCTGACTTCTACTGTGACGGTTGTCACCTGCATGCCGTTGACGGCGGCGCAGAATGTCTTTACAAGCATGTCGTGTTTTTGCTGTGGTTGAGGGAGGGGACGTTATTAGGGGGATGAGGGAGGGGAAACGCGGCAAAAAGAATCGCCGCAGTAAAGACGGCATAATGGCGGACGGAGGGACAAAAAAGGGGCTAAAAGGGACGGGGGCTATATGCGCTTCAGCTTCTCGTAGAGGGGCTCTCCGCACAGTGAGCGCTCGATGATTTTCCCGTCGCGTGCTATGACGACGATGCCTGTCCTTGTCATGGCGAGGGCTTGTGCGGCGGGTGTCTCTGTCATCTTTCCGTCGCATACGATGGTGTACTCCGCTATCTCGCGGCTCATGATATTGCGCACCTGTGGCTGTGAGGCGTCGAATGATATGCCGACGATGTGCCACGCGGCGCCGCGGTCTTTCATTATCGTGTTTATGCGCCTCATCTGGTTGAGGCTCTCATAGTCCCATGTGGCGAAGGACGTGATGATGACAGTCCCTTTCCCCAGTGTCGTGTTGTCGGTCTTCTTGCCGTTGATGTCTGTGAGGTCCATCTTAGGCAGCGCCGCGCCGTTGGCCACACGTGTCAGCTCTGCCGCGCGGCTTGTGAACACCTCTGCCGCGGCATCGTCCTTCCTCGCCGCCTTTATGCGGCTGAGGAGTGGCTCGAGGATGGCGGTGTCAGGGCTGTCGCTGACGAGGTACCGCCCGACGAGATACATCGCGACGGGCGAGGCGGGATTCTCCTCCACAAGCTTCTTTATCTCCTTGACAGGTATCTCTCCCTTCTGTCTCTGCATGACTGATTTCCGGAAGGCGTTCATCAGCTTGTTCTCTTCGCCTCCCTTCACCTCGAGCGCCTTGAGGTTCTGCGCGTCGCCCTTTATGGTGTAGCCCTTGCCGGGCTTGACGAAGACGGGTATCTCCTGTCCTCCGGCCATGAGTATCACTACTGTCCCCTCCCGCTGACACTCAGTGGAGAAGTCGAATCTTCCACCCGCGACATCTATCGTATCGACACCTTTTGTGGCACCGTCGGGGCTATATACGAGAAACTCACCCTGGTTCAGGTTGAGCAAGCGTCCGTCAATGGCGATATGTTTACCGTCGGGACCGCAGGCAACGAGTACCAGGGTGAGGAGTATGAGTATGTATCTCATCTATTATGTTTTTCTTCGGAATGAATATGTTCCTTGCCGTATGCCGGCTGTGTTGT
>JBJEAW010000161.1:0-8343 GCA_051869435.1 Prevotella sp.
CAGATAGATATACGACGGATTTATGGGGAGAGAGTAATTTTTAAGGTATAAAGGATTATGAGAAAGTTAATGTCTTTTCTATTGCTGATACTGGCATCCTTCCCAGTATCGGCTGATAATACCAGCGAATCGCGCAAGGCACTTGACAAGGCCTCGGCTGTCATATCGTCAGGTTCGGGAGCACAGGCTTCGTTCACGATATCTGGCAGCGGCATACCCAAACAGAATGGCAAGATATCTATAAGGGGGAACAAATTCTGCGTAGAAACACCGTCCGCCACAGTATGGTACGATGGCAAAACCCAATGGACATATATCAAGGCAAACAACGAGGTGAATGTCGCCAATGCCTCTGCCGCCAAGCAACAGACCCTTAACCCCTATGCTTTCATTAACATGTACAAGAAAGGCTATAAGCTGTCCATGCAGAAAAAAAACGCGACATCGACTGTCCGGATGCAAGCTACAGGCAACCAGTCTATACGTGACATGTATGTCACACTCGACAAGGGATACAGGCCGACACAAATCAGGTTAAACCAAGGTAAGGGTTGGACAGTAATAAAGATAAACAGCTTCGTGAAGAAGAACCTGCCCGACCGTGTCTTTGTATTCAGCTCTAAAGACTATCCCAAAGCTGAGGTCATCGACCTCAGATGATAACGACATCGGTAATCACCCATCGGACAACAATCGTATTATAGCCATGGCTGTAGGGTTATCTACAGAAATGCATATACAGTAAGGTTGGCAATGTTCTAAAAGAACCCAAATAAATGACGTAAAACTGACGAAAGGAAATCAGAGGGAAGTCGCTTTTTGAACACAACCTAAGTCGTTGTTGTCATCTATATGGCATGATACAAACCTGTATGACAGTAATTTATTGGTCGTTATGCACCTTACCAGAATGGATTGATACCGCGTAACAGTCTGGCTGGGGAGATAAAAGCTTAACAACCGCCTTGAGCATCCTGTCCATATCATAATTCCTGCTCCGAGATACGTAAAAGATGATATATCCTAATAATTTTGAACATAAGATAGGCTTCAACGAAATACGCCAGATGTTGTCGGCGAGTTGCATGTGCGGCTTGGGTCGTAAGAAGGTCGAAGATATGGCTTTCTCTACCGACGCGCGGCAGATATCTGAATGGCTCAGGCAGATAACCGAGTTCAGAAGGCTGAAAGACGAATGTGATGATTTCCCACTCGACAATTTCTATGACATGCGCGAGCAGATTGCCCGCCTGCGTATAGAAGGAACATTCCTTGAGGAGGAAGAACTGTGGAACATGCAGAAGTCTCTCGACACTATCCACAAGATAATCATATTCCTGAGCCGCGACGCTGAGGAGACCGCCGATGGAGCGTACACTTATAAGTATCCATCGCTCCAGAAGCTTACCGATGGTATATGTATCTTTCCGAACATCATACACAGGATAGAGCAGATTATTGACAAACGAGGAAAAATGCGTGACACAGCCTCTCCCGAACTCGCAAGGCTGAGACGTGAGTTGCAGGGACTTCAGGGCAGCATCTCCCGCACGCTGAACTCAATCCTTAACAACGCGAAGAACGAGGGGCTTGTTGAGAGGGATGTCACGCCTGCCATCCGTGACGGCCGTCTTGTAATACCTGTCGCACCATCCATGAAACGCAAGATACACGGAATAGTACATGACGAGTCGGCATCGGGCAAGACGGTTTTCATAGAGCCAACAGAGGTCTTGGAGGCTAACAACAAGATTCGTGAGCTGGAGGCTGACGAGCGACGTGAGGTCATACGCATCCTGAAGGAGATGGCCAAGATGATAAGGCCATATATCCGCGAGATAGGCGAGTCGTACATTCTGCTTGCCAACATTGACTTTATACGTGCCAAGACATTACTTGCTGACAAATTCAAGGCTGTCGAGCCGGAACTTCTGGCCGAGCCGCACATTGATTGGGTTCAGGCCCGCCACCCTCTCCTCCAGATGTCATTGGAGAAGCATGAGGCGGAGAGAGTGCCCGAGGACCATTCGCCAGCACGCAGAATCGTGCCCCTCGATATCACCCTGACGACAGACAAGCGGATGCTGATCATCTCAGGACCAAACGCCGGTGGGAAATCAGTCTGCCTGAAGACGGCCGGACTATTGCAGTATATGTTGCAGAGCGGATTGTCTATACCTGTCTCCGAGACTTCTAAGGCAGGTGTCTTCTCGAATATAATGATAGACATTGGCGACGAGCAAAGCATATCGGACGACCTCTCTACATACTCGTCCCACCTCCTTAATATGAAGCAGATGCTCCGTAACGCCAATGCTGAGACAATGATACTCATAGACGAGTTCGGTACAGGCACAGAGCCTCACATAGGAGGGGCGATAGCTGAGAGCGTGCTTGAGCAGCTCACAGCTAACGGTGTTTGGGGCATCATAACGACCCACTATCAGAATCTCAAGGAGTTTGCTGACGGCCATGACGGGGTGGCGAATGGCGCTATGCTCTACGACAGGAATGAGATGAAGCCGCTCTACCAGCTCTCCATTGGTCGTCCCGGCTCGTCGTTCGCCGTCGAGATAGCCAGGAAAATAGGCTTGCCAGAAAATGTCATACAATCAGCTATACAACTTGTAGGACAAGACTATATCCAGAGTGACAAATACTTGCAGGATATCGTCAGGGACAAGAAGTACTGGGAGGGAAAGCGTGTGACCATCCATCAGCAGGAGAAGAATATGGAGGCTACGATACAGAAGTATCGTGCCGAGATAGAGCGTTTGGAGAAAGAGCGTAAGGATATTCTCTCAAAGGCCAAGACAGAAGCCTTAGAGCTGATTGACGACACCAACAGGAGGATAGAGCTTGTCATAAAGGAGATAAAGGAAGCTCAGGCAGAGAAAGAGGAGACACGGCGCATACGTGAGGAGCTCAAGGTCTATCGCGACGAGATATCCGATATAGATGTCAAGGAACAGGACGATGCCATACAACGTAAGATAGAACAGCTGCAGCAGAGGCAGAAGAGACGTGAGGAGCGCAAGCGTGAGAAAGCCGCTGGAAGACTTAACGAGGCAGAGCGCAAGGCTGCCGAGATGCTGCGCGAGTCTGTCATGAGAAGCTCAGTCAGGAAATCTCTCGCAAAGGGTGATTCTGTAAGGATAGTGGGCACAAAGACTGTCGGGACCGTAGAGACAACCAACAGCAAGATAACAACGGTCGTATTCAATGGCGGCATACGTACTAAGGTGAAGACTGACAGACTGGAGCTTGCACGTCCTGTCTCTCCTGATGATCATAACTTAGCAACTCTCTCTGCTGCTACGACAAACGCCAATACGCTGCGTGGCGGCCTGTCAGGCATAGCCGCAGCTCTGCTTGCTGATAAGGCACATTTCTCAAAGGTGACACGCGACACTATGGACAGCAGGCAGAAGATGTTCCATAACGACCTCGATATCAGAGGTATGAGGGGCGACGAGGCGATAAATGCTGTAAGATACTTCATCGACGATGCAATTCTTGTTGGTGTACAGCAGGTGCGCATACTGCATGGCAAGGGAAACGGCATCCTGCGCCAGCTTGTCAGACAGTATCTGTCGTCCGTGCCCAATGTGATACGGTATCGTGATGAGGACATACGTTTTGGCGGTACTGGCATAACTATTGCAGAGTTCTGACCTTGCTCCTCGTCACAGCCAAAGACACTTCCCCGCGCGGTTGTGGCTTGCAGAGATATTAAGCGGTCATGTCATGACAGGGTGGGGCTCTCTTTCGTGATAGCAGATCACACATATAAATTAATTAACAATATTCATTATTATTTATTACTAACAATTCTTTATTTATTATGACAAAGATGAAATTCATGGCGGTAGCATTGTCCGCATTGATGTTATTGCCTGGTTGCGGTTCGGCAACAAAGAATGGTATGCTTATTGGTGGCGGTAGTGGTGCTGCGCTTGGTGCTCTTGTTGGTGGACTTATCACAAAGAAGTCTGGCGGCACTCTTGTTGGTGCAGGTATAGGTGCAGCCGTAGGTACAGGAGTTGGCGCGCTCATCGGCAAGAAGATGGACAAGGCGAAGGCTGCCGCCGAGCAGGTGAGCAACGCCAATGTCGAGATGGTCAAGGACGCTAATGGCCTTGACTGTGTAAAGGTCTCTTTCGACAACGGTATCCTCTTCCAGACCGGTAAGTCAAATCTTCAGGCTGGCGCACAGAACTCTCTCTCACAGTTTGCAAAAAATGTGCTGAATGTCTATACCGATTGTGACTGCTCTGTATATGGCTTCGCTTCGTCTGACGGCTCTGACCAGCTCAATCTCGACCTCTCTAACAAGCGCGCACAGGCTGTTTCAAACTATCTCGTCAACACATGTGGCGTGCAGAACTCACAGATTAAGTCTGTAAGAGGCTTCGGTGAGGATCCTAACTACCTCGTGATGAACCAGGACGGTTCAGAGAACCGTGAGGCAAGCCGTCGTGTAGAGGTATATCTTTATGCCTCAGAGAGCATGATTAAGGCAGCAGAGGCAGGCACACTCAAATAAGCCCCGCCCTCTCTCCACCCATCGGAGGGCATATGCTATTATGTATATGTCCATCCCCTTTACATACGCTATTACAGACAACACAAGCTCTGCCGTCTCATCTTCATGATATGGCAGAGCGTGTTTCTTGTCTTC
Organism: Prevotella sp.; assembly: GCA_051869435.1. Classification (GTDB taxonomy): domain Bacteria; phylum Bacteroidota; class Bacteroidia; order Bacteroidales; family Bacteroidaceae; genus Prevotella. The sequence continues at coordinate 4,682 of JBJEAW010000161.1, forward strand.
AACCCATGCCCTGCTGCATCTTGTTAGCTGTATCACTCGCGGATAACAAAAAGCTCCTCGCGGTCAAAAACAAAAATGTGTAACAGAAAAAATGAAGATTCTTGACATTCTCACTCTCGGGCTCATAAGAAACATTCTTCGGTGGGTTTTCGGCCTTTTCTTCGCATCAACCATATTGGCTGTTCTGGCCTACAAATACATCCCTGTTTATATCACTCCTTTGATGGTTATCCGTACCATAGGCCAGATATCTGACGGGGAGCATATCCGTATGCGCCACACATGGGTGACGATGGCCGATATATCGCCCCACCTGCCTGTCGCTGTGATGGCGAGCGAGGATCAGCGTTTCCTCCTCCACCACGGGTTTGACTTCGACGCCATACAGAAGGCCGCGAAGCACAACAAGCGCGGTGGCAAGCTGCATGGAGCCTCCACAATATCCCAGCAGACAGCAAAGAATGTCTTCCTGTGGCCAGGACGCAGCTGGGTAAGGAAAGGCTTCGAGATGTACTTCACATTCCTCATAGAGATATTCTGGTCAAAGCAGCGCATCATGGAGGTATATCTCAACTCTATCGAGATGGGCGATGGTATATACGGCGCTGAGGCTGTGGCAAAATGCCATTTTGACGGAAAGGACGCCATGAGTCTCTCACGCACAGACTGTGCCCTGATAGCCGCGACATTACCCAATCCGAGAAAATACTCTTCTCTCCGCCCAAGCTACTATATACGTCAGAGGCAGCAGCGGATACTGCACGAGATGAGGTTTATCCCCTCATTCCCCAAAGAAGGAGAAAGGATAAATCCCCAGACCGTGTCAGGCGGAGTGTATAAGAATGTGCGCTAAGCGTCTCCCCCCTCCCTCTCGCATGGGTGATAAGGCCGGCTTCCGTCCGGACAAATGAATCTCTGGTGCGCGGTTAATCCGCCCCGCACATGTAAGATGCCTCCCTTAAATATCCATTAATCTGACGGTGGGCATTTAAAGAACCCCACCATAAAATAAGAATGACATTAGAAGAGCTTAACAAAGCCCAGCAGGAGGCTGTCACATACATAGAGGGGCCGCAGTTGGTCATAGCAGGTGCGGGCTCAGGCAAGACACGTGTCCTGACATACAAGATAGCATATCTCCTAAGCCGGGATGTCAAACCATGGAACATCCTCGCACTCACATTCACCAACAAGGCGGCTCAAGAGATGAGAGAGCGTATAGCCAGCCTTATACCCGACCCCTCAGCCCAATATCTTACAATAGGGACATTCCATTCAGTCTTTGCGGGAATATTACGCCGCGAGGCCTCCAGGATAGGCTACACATCACAGTTCACGATATATGATGACTCCGACTCACGCTCGCTTCTGAAGACTATCGTCAAGGAAATGGAACTTGATGAGAAACAGTACAGGCCATCCCTCCTGCTGAAGAAAATCTCACGGGCGAAGAATAACATCTGCCTCCCCGCCCATTATGCCGCCGACGCCAGCTATGCCCAAAGCGACAAGAACTCAAACATAGAGCTTATGCCACAGGTTTACGCTGAGTATGAGCGGAGGCTGCGGCAGTCTGGCGCGATGGACTTTGATGACCTCCTGCTGAAGACCTATCTCCTCCTCAAGGAACACGACGATGTGAGGAACCGCTATGGCGACAGGTTCCGTCATGTCCTTGTCGATGAGTATCAGGACACGAACAGTGTCCAGCAGAATATAGTGTCGCTCATTGTGCGCGGCCATAACCGTATCACCGTCGTAGGAGACGACGCACAGTCCATTTACGCTTTCCGCGGGGCCGATATCAACAACATACTGACCTTCGGCGACACATTCAGCCACATACTGAATCCTGACGGCTCAACCACCCCCTCACCTGTCAGAACCTTCAAGCTCGAGCAGAACTACCGTTCGACACAGACCATCGTCAATGCTGCCAACAGCCTGATAAGCCATAACAGGCGGCAGATACATAAGGCAGTATATTCAGAGAACGAGCGTGGCGAGGCCATAAGGCTCTACTCATGCCATAGCGACAAGGAGGAGGCGGCCACCATATGCTCAGACATAAGGCGCAGGGTGAAGAGCGGGGCGCTCTCATACAAGGACATAGCCATACTCTACCGCACCAATGCCCAGAGCAGGACATTCGAGGAGGCCATGGCGCGCTACGCCATGCCATACCGTATTATAGGCGGACTGTCCTTCTACCAGCGCAAAGAGATAAAGGACATCATAGCCTATTTCCGCCTCGTTGTGAACAACCATGACGAGGAGGCTCTCAGACGCGTCATAAACTATCCAGCGCGTGGCATAGGCAGCACGACGCTCCAGAAAATCCTCTCCACGGCCTCGCGCCATGGCGTCTCGCCGTGGAATGTCGTCGCCTCGCCCGCTGCCGTCTCCCTCGGTGTCTCCAAGGCTGCCATGGTCAGGCTGGACACCTTCGCCAGTATGATACGCTCGTTCTCGGCAGATGCCGCCCGGACCGATGCCGCTACACTTGCCGACCGTATCATACGCGAGACAGGCCTCGCGGCCGAGATATTCCGCGGCGATGACATCGACGACAAGACGCGGCAGGAGAATGTCGGGGAACTGAGGAACAGCCTCACACAGTTTGTCGATACATACAATGAGACAGGAGAGACAGGTGTCCCCACCCTGACGGCTTTCCTTCAGGAGATCTCGCTCATGACCGACCTCGACAACGGCACACAGGATTCTGTCGACAACATAACGCTCATGACCATACATGCCGCGAAAGGTCTCGAGTTCAATACCGTATATATTGTCGGAGTGGAAGACCAGATCATCCCCGCTGACCAGGCCTCCCTCTCCCCGACTGCGCTGGAGGAGGAGCGCCGCCTCATGTATGTCGCCATGACACGCGCCCGGAAACGCTGTGTTCTCTCGTTCGCCGAGACAAGATACAGGTATGGCCGTCTGGAATATGAGTGCCCCTCGCGCTTCCTGTTCGATATCGACACCAAGTATATGAGCGGCGCCGAGGCATTGTACCCGCCCGGCAGGGCGGACACAGCCCCTGCACACCTCCATTCGCCCGCAAGTGTCCCGTCCACACCTCCGTTCGCCCACATCCACAAAAACACGGTCCTATGTGACGATGCCACGTCCACACATCATCGTGACAGGCGGGACGCTGCCCCCGCCTCGCCCTCTCCCGCTCCGGTGTCATGGCGCAGGCTTACACGTGTCACGTCAGCGCCGTCGCTCTCGTCTCCACGATACAAGGTGGCTGACAGGCCCATGATATCAGGACTTGAGGCAGGGAAGCGAATTGAGCACAGCCGTTTCGGCAGAGGGACGGTTGTCGCGGTAGATGGCGTCGGAGAGAATACAAAGGCCAGGGTGGAGTTTGATGACGGGACAGCAAGACAGCTCCTGTTAAAATACGCAAAGGTCACAATCCTCGAATGATAACATGACGGGCATACAGCCGTCAATGGCTGTGCAAACCGAATGCAGAGCCAAGCTTGCTTGAGCTATGCTGAGGTGCAGCCAGTCTTCGACAAAGTCAATGGCTGTTCAAATCGAATGCAGAGCCAAGCTCATATTACAGAACCGCAGCTGATATTCAACGAAGTTAACCCAAGTTTGACTCAAAAAACTTTTTTTCGTCTTTTTTAGGGCTTATTTTG
>JBJEAW010000162.1:0-8329 GCA_051869435.1 Prevotella sp.
CAAATGGGACAAAAATCGTTGAAAATAATTTGGGGGTATCAAACTTGGGTTAAAGTGTAAGTTGACCTGCGGTCTTCCTCCTCCTTGCAAGGCATAACTCAAGCAAGCTTGGTTCTGCTCTTGCTTCGAGCGTCGGTTCGCTCGGTCACAATGCCCGCATTGCTCCCTTTCTCACTTGCACTTTGACCTCAAAAATAGAATCGAAATCTGTCAAGGCTAATTTATAGAACCACCCTTAATCGAAATTTATGCCATAGAATATTACCTATAAAACTAATATAAGCACATAAAAACAGCAGCTATATGGCTCAAACCGAGCCTATAGCTGCTGTTTTTATGTGTAGTTAATTTACAATATCTTATTTGCCACTCAGACCGTCAGCGAATCCGCCGTAGGCAGGCTTGCGCTGATAGTTGAGGTTCCAGAGTCCGACAGGCTCTCCATTACGCCATCCGCTTGATGCGGGAGCGTCGGTGATGCACCACTGTGTGATGCCATACTGCTGGGCGACAGGAACAATCTCGAAGTACTGCCGGATTATCCACTGATAGTAATCGGCCATGGCCTTCTCCTTGGCCATACGCTCGTCAAGAGGCAGAGCCTCGATGGCCTCTGCGCTGAGCGATTTGCCCTCAGCGTCAACATAGCCCATGTCAAGCTCTGAGATACGTACAAGCCTGCCTGTCTCAGCCATTATCTTGAGGCTGTTGGTGATGGCGCGCTTCTTGCTCTCGAGAGTCTGCGGGTTCTCATAGTAGCTGATGTGCATCTGTGAGCCGATGCCGTCAATCTTGGTGTTATAGCCAAGTTCCTGACCTCTCTTCTCCCATACGCCAATCCAATATACAAGCGACTTCACCTTATGGTTGTTGTCCCAGTCAGACTCGAGGTTGTAATCGTTTATGAAGAGCTTAAGGTCGGCAGGGTTTGTGCCTTCAACGGCGGCGTAAGCGTCACGTGCGGCTTTCTCTACTATCGGCCCATAATCTTCTGGTGAGAAGTAATCCTGCCAGTAGAAACAGTTGGCAGCGTCGTCGGCACTGACATTTGACGCTGACTGTAATGCATAGAAGCCATTGACACTGCCTCCGCCAGAGACAGCCTCATTGATGAGGTCCCATGCCTGAACCTTGCCCTTGGTTGCCTGCATCATGCCATCTACCCACTTGTTCATAGCCCATACGAGGGTATCCTTCTTCTCCTCGTCGGTTAGAGGGATAGAGTTCATCTTGACTATCTGCTTTATCGTGATGGACTTGAGGTCGAGAACGGCGTCGAATGTCTCAGGCTTGAGTATCATATCGTAATTGCCTCCCTGCTCGAGCTTCATGCGGAAGCTTGATGTCGTCCAGCCTTCCTTGAGGGCTACATTGCCGGTGAAATTCTCAGCATCGCCACCCCATCCGTTCTGTACGGTCAGCTTGATGCTGCCTGCCTTGCTTGACTTGATCTCAACATATACCGCATACTCTCCTGGGCTGAGAGGGTTCTCTCCGCCGGGGAGACAGAAGAACTGTGACCATGCTCCTGTCGGAATGAAGTGGATGCTGCCATCAATAACGTCAGGCGCACAACCCATCTGATAGTAAGGGAACGGGCCGTCCGTATAGGTGTGATACCTGACCTCTTTCTCAACCTCCATGGCCGGTGTCTCAAGTTTGGAGACTTTCACCCACTGTATCTCGATTGTCCCGTCAAAGACGCCTGGCTGGAAGACAGAGAATCCTGATGTCACAGGAGGGCAGACGAACTCGACAGAACATTCCTTCCATTCTGTCCCTATCTTCATCTTCGCCTCTGCGAGGTTGCCCCAGTTGCCGAACTGCACATTTATCGTATGCTCTTTAGAGGCGCGTATCATGGCTGTGACCTTGTATGTCTGGCCTTCCTCAAGTCCGCCAAGACCGTCAATGACAAAATACTGGTGCCATCCGTCAGGATTGTGGCTGGTGAGGACACCGTCTATGATTTGCGGCTCATAGCCCATAACGTAGAACGGGAACTTGGTGAGGCCGGCAAAGCTCTGTGTCTTCACCTCACGCTCTATCTTCTCATTAGGGTCGATGTCAAGCTCCTTGTCGGCAAGAAGTTTCTCAAGCCATTTCTTCGGCTGCTGTGAGTGCCATGCAAGGGTGTGTCCATAGACAGTGACTCCGGCATCCTCGGCTGCCTGGACGAAGCTGGCTACCGTACCAAAATCCATATTGCCCTGGTCGTTGACACACGATGCCATCTTCATGGCGTTACCTGCCACAATCTCGTCGAAGTTATGGGCAGCAAGGCGGAAGAGAGGTCCCTGAGCGCTGAACTCGGCAGCACCAAGGGCGCCTCCAACCTTGAAACCAGGATGAGCATTGCGGTCGAGATTCTCTTTCAACGGAGCATAGCCGTTAAGATACTCATACTGTGTGATGGTCTGAGGCTTCTCGACATCATAGTTCCAGTCGTCCCAGTCTGCACAGCCCACTATCATTAGCGGACTGAGCAGTGCAGGAATAAAATATTTATTTATTTTCATAAATGTGAATCGTGTTTATCTGTTTATGACGATGTTGTTTTGGCCTACTGTCCTTATTACTTCCAAGACTCGAGCTTATTGTTACGTGACATCATTGACATCACATAGTCTGCGTCAATCACCCATGTCTTCTCTCGCTCTGCATCGCCGGGGTTTGTGACGATGGTGGCTGTGAACTTGAGCTTAAGGCAGTCGGCCATGCGGTCCTTGTCCGAGAAGTCAAGAATGCCACGTGGAGCGAAAGAGGCTGTGCCGACAGCCTTGCCGTCCTGAAGAACCTGACAGCTGCCGTCGTTTGACGCCTTGACCTCCACAGTGATGTCGCGTGAAGCGTCAACATGCTCCCACTGGCTTGTTACGGGATTCAGCTTCCACTCCTTGACAGGATAGTTGAATGTGACAGTGCTTGTATTCATGTCGTAAGTGTTAACGACATCCAGAGCGTCCTCATTCTTGTGGGTGAGGGTCTTCAGGTCGTGTACGTTTGACGTGCCAGTCTTGCAGTAGAGGCCAGAATACTGGTTCTTGTACTTCACACAGAGAAGCTGATAGTTCTGGCTCTCAAGGATTGTGTCACAATTGGTTGACGACACAAGACGCACAGGCAGGACATAATGTGTTGTGGCTGCCTTAGGGTCATTGAAGAAGGCATCGGTAAGCTTCACGACAGTACCGCCTGCGATGCTCCCCTTTGGTATTGTCAGCGTGCTGGCATCCTCAAGCGTGTAGTAAGATGACGGGAGCACCTCCATGCCTGAGCCCTCGTCAAGCAGAGAGGGGTCAATCTGGTAGAGTATCTTGCGGTCAACAGTGTTCTTGTATATACCGCCGAGAGTCGCCATGAGATTGAACTGGTGGTTGTTGTCGTCAGAGTTGTTAGCGTCGTCATCATTACCGAGAGTAATGGTGCGGATAGGAGCCTGCATGGAGAAGTAAACGGATGTCTTGCCGTTGTTGCCACCCTCGTTGATGATATCCCCGAGGTTGTCTTCCCAGTCGCCATTAGAACAGGATGTGGTGAAACCTGTCATGAGTGTCAGTCCCATCACTACTGCTCCAATTTTTCCGAATGTTATATTGGGTTTCATATCGAGTTGTTTTTAATTAATTACGATTTGTGTCATTTACCATCCTGCATTCTGGATGAGTGAGGGGAAGTTGAGTATCTGGTCGTAAGGCACAGGACCGTAGTAGGCGTTGTCGTTGAAGTTGCGTGTCTCTACTGTCACGTATGTGTATTTCTTTCCTGCACCGTCATTTGTTATGCTGACACCCTTTGCCTCCTGCTTGATATCTGCCTTCCAGCGGCGGAGGTCCCAGAAGCGGAATCCCTCGAAGCAAAGCTCTATGCGGCGCTCGTTGCGGATGAGCTCACGCATCTTCTCCTTGCTTGTGGCACACTGCTCGAGATACCCATCCTCACCGTTGATATCCATGAGGCCGGCACGCTGGCGGATGGCCTTGATGACATCATAGGCTGAATATCCTGTTCCGCCCTTAGGGCCGTATGCCTCATTGGCTGCCTCAGCATAGTCGAGGTAAAGCTCTGTGTAGCGGATACGTGCTGTGTAGTGGGTCTGCTTGCCCTGAACTGTCGGGTCGAGGTTGATGTCCTGACGTAACAGTTTCTTCAGGTAGTAGCCTGTACGGGTTGACTTTGAGACATCCTTGTTCAGACCGTCAAGGTTTGTCTCGTTGTCAGCCTGGGTGTTTATCACGAGATTCTTGGCTCCCGCTGTCTGTCCGTTGAAGAGGATGTACTTGGCGAGACGAGGGTCACGGTCAGCATACGGATTATGTGGGTCATAGCCACTCATGTCGTCAGAGATTGGGTATCCGTTTGCCATAGGGAAGGCATCGACAAGGTTCTGTGTCGGATTGATGCGTCCGTTGCCATAGGCTGATGGTGGATAGTTGTCTGTCTCGAGAGTGTTGTTGTCACTCTTCTCTGTGCGCCACATCACCTCCTTAGGACACTCAGCGCCAGCGAGCTTGCTCATATTAGGGTCGGCATACCACTCCAGTCCGTTCATGTCAATGCCCGACAAGCCGCCGTTGACATCAAGGACAGCTTTGGCATACTTGGCAGCCTGCTCGTATGTGACGCCGCTGCCATCAGCGAACGCCGGAGAGGCGGCCATGAGCGTAGCCTGTGCGAGGACGGCACGTGCGTAGCGTCCGCAGAAGCGCCCGGCAAAGTTTGTGCCGAGGACACGGTTATAAGTTGCCTTCGTCACCGTGTATGTCTTGCCGAAACAGTTGACTGTCTCTGTATCATTGTCTGTATCCTTATAGTCAACAGGGAGGACACGGACAGCTTCCTCGGCATCCTCGATGAGCTGTTTCATGCAGTCGGCAAAAGAGGCACGCACCTCAAGCTCGCCGAAATCAGAGGACACTGTTGTCGGCTCAAGCATAAGAGGGACACCAAGGAGATTGCCCTGAGCGTCGTAACCACCATGGGCGCGGAGGAGATAATACATGAAGAGGGCACGGAGGCCTTTTGCCTCACCGACATAACGCTGGTGGTACATGTCGCGTATCGTCTCGTCGCTGTTCCAGTTGACCTTGTCAACATTGGCAAGGAAGAGGTTGATATACTGGATTGCCGCACGGCAGTTGCGCCATGTCTCTGTGGGGTTGTTGCTTGATGTCCAGCTGTTGGCTCCTGTCATTTTACGATAGCTGTTGTCAACATCGTTGGTGACAGCATCGTCTGTAGCGACATCATTGAACGAATATGAGCCGTTAGGGAGACGTGTGTATGCGTTTCCGAGAATGTTATCGGCATAATCAGGGTGCTCGTAAGCGTAGTCAAAGCCCAGATGATTTTCGATAGCAGGGTCGAAGAGATCGTCACAGCTGGTAAGGCTCGCAGTGAGAGCCATACCAAACAGCACAACGCCAACCTTATATTTTGAAATCATTGTAGTCATAAAATTATCAAGTGTTTCTTGTTCTTGTTTTCGCTGTTTAGAATTCTACCTTAGCGCCAAGAGTGAAGCTGCGTGTCTGAGGTGCAGAGCCTACATTGCGCTCCATCTGCTTGCGCTCGCCTGCTATGGTGAGGAGGCTGCTGCCATTGGCATAGACCTGAAGGCCCTTCACTATGCTGTTTGCCCCGAAGAGCTTCTTGTCGAAGTCGTATGTGAGCTGTATGCGGGTAAGGTCAAGACGGTCAGTAGAGTACATCCAGTAGTCAGACGACGAGAAGTTGTTGTCCGGGCTCTGCGTGGTAAGACGTGGATAAGAGATTGGCTCGCCATTCTTGAACTTATCCTCTGTCCATGCCCCAAGCACAACGTCGCTGTACTTGCGCTCGCCATAGACCCAGTTGTACGAATCGTTCTTGAGAGCCTTTCCACCAAACTGGCCTGTGAGCATAGCAAAGAGCGTGAAGCCATGATACTTGAGCGTGAGGTTGAGACCTCCCGTGAATGATGGGCTCCAACGGCCAAGTACTACTCTGTCCTTTGAGTCGATAACGCCGTCGTTGTTCTGGTCCTTGTACTTCAGGTCGCCAGGCTTGACGTCTCCGAATGAGCTCTTTGCCTCAGCGTTGTCTATCTCCTCCTGGCTGTTGTAGTAGCCGAGACACTCAAGACCCCAGAGAGCGTCAGTGGCCTTGCCCTCTGTACGCTGGTAGTCAAACTCGACATTCTCTGCCACGCGGAGGTTCTTTGATGTTGTTGTCTGGCCGAATGCCTGGACAGCATACTCAAACTCGCCAGCCTTGTCCTTATAGCCAAGTGAGAAGTCAACACCCTGACGGCGGTTTTTGCCGTAGTTGATGTAAGGCACGAATGTTGACACTGGCCAGTAGGTGTGCATATAGCTTGGATAGATATAGTCTGGCTGGGCAAGGAGGCCGTCAATAGTTGTGTTGAAGTAGTTGACGGCAAAGTTCAGCTTCTTGCCAAACAACTCACCATTGAGGCCGACATTGAACTCCTTGCGCTTAACAAATGACAGCTCGTCATTTCCACCTCGCTGTGAGTCGGATGTCTGGATGGCATTGTTGGCGTCTGACCATCCCCACCATGTTCCTGTAGATGTGAATATATCCTTGTACATATAGAACTCGGCAATGTCAAGATCCTGATTGAGGACAGTATAGCCGGCTGTCAGGCGGAGGTCGTCAAGCCAGTCAACATCCTGCATGAAATCTTCTGATGTGAGACGCCATCCGAGAGTGAGAGAAGGAGAAAGCGCATTGCGGTTGCCCTCAGGAAGTTTGGCAGAATGGACAACATTGGCGGCAAGGTCAGCATAGTACTTGTGAGCATAGTTATATGAAGCCTGCAGGCCGAGATTGGCGTTGCTGATTTTATGATACTCTCCACTGATTGTCTGCTGGTAGCCGTTAGCGACGAATGTGGCATGGAGGTTATGGCTGTCCCATGAGTTGACATAGTCAAACTGTCCGTTCCATGCTATTGTCTGCAGTTCAGCAGAGTTGCTTGAATTCAGTGTTCCGGTATGTTTGTCCTGACGGTACTGTGTCAGAGAGCCTATTACATCATATCCGTCAAACTGTGCCCAGTTTACTCCGAACGATGCATACTCATCATTAAGTGATGTCGAGTAAGATGTCTTGTAATCGACAGCGAAGTTTGTCTTGAATGTCAACCCCTTGAGGATAGAGCGCAAATCAAGCTTCACACCTGCATCAAACTGGAACTGGCGGCTTGTCCATGTGTTATAACCGGCACAGTACATGTCAGCGAAAGCGTTCGACTGATCCTCCTGTGTGGCGCCGAGAAAATAATCTCCCTCTGGAAGTCCGGCAGGGTTATGGATAACATTACGTGAGTTGCCAATAAGGTTAAGAGTGGTGATATCCATAGGATCGATGAACGAAACCGGGATAAACGGAGCCACACGGTTAGGGCGGAGTGAAGAAGCCGCGCCCCAGAAATCAGCGTTCGCACCATGTTGGTTATAGTATGTGGCGTTTGCGTTGACCCATCCCGATGCCCAGTCAGAAAGCTGGAGGTCAATGTTGCCACGTACATTCAGACGGTCAGTGTAATTGTTCTTGCCCTCACCGAAGTTGATGAAGTCGCCAACACGATAGTAGCTGACATTTGTGTAGAACTGGGCAAACTTTCCACCGCCCTGGAACTCGGCTGTGACATCGTAGCGTGACTTTGTCTTGCTCAAATAGTCAGAAGTGTAGAACTGCTGGTTAGGATATCGGTAAGGATTTATGCCGGCAGCGGTGTTGTATATGTCCTCGTCTGTATATTTAGGCTTAAGGCCGTCATTGGCGAGCGCCTGGTTGTAGAGAGTCATATACTGTGCGCCATCAAGGTATGTCGGATAAGCCTTTGCCACATCCATAGTGTAGTTGGCACGTGCTGTAATCTTGAGCGGGGCGATAGAGCCTCTCTTGGTGGTGATGAGAATCACGCCCTTTGAAGCGCGGCTGCCATAGAGGACAACAGCAGAGGCGCCCTTGAGGAACGTGATATCCTCTATCTCAGTGGGGAGCACATTGTTGGCATCACGGGGCACACCGTCAATGAGGACGAGAGCCTCACCCTGATTCCACAGCTGTCCGTTATAGCCTGCTGTGAGAGCCTGCATATTGTCGAGGCTGTAGGTATTGTAGTTCTTCTCCATCAGCTCGTTCACATTCACCTTGCTGACAGGCACTATCACATCGCGGACATCAGACTTGCGGAAAGCCACGTTGATGGAGTCGGCCTTTGTCTCGGCAGCCTCCTGGGCCATCACGCCTTGTGAGAGCAGTGCGAAGAGTGAGATGGGAAGAATACCTTTGTATCTTGAAATTATATTGTTCATAA
>JBJEAW010000163.1:0-8297 GCA_051869435.1 Prevotella sp.
ACGACGAAGATGTCATTTAAGGTTTGTTAGTACTTTTATCACCACACAAAGTAATATTTTATATACTATCCACCTTGATGCTTACCGGCTGCGGCACATACATCCGGTATCATCGGGCAGATACCCCGATAGAGAATCTGTACCGGGACATCCCGGAAAATGTTGATACAACACCCCTCGCATCCATGTCATGGCGGGAGATGTTTACCGACCGGAAACTCCAGTCTTTGATTGAAACCGGGCTTGAACGGAACGCTGACCTCAACGTGGCACGACTGCGGCTGGAAGTAGCTGAAGCCGCCTTGATGACAGTCAAACTGTCCTATCTTCCCTTATTGGGAATCAATGCCGAAGGAGGTGTCAGCCGCTATGACAGGGCTACCGCAAAGACCTACAATGACGGGGCTACCGCAAGTTGAGAACTTGACATATTCGGCAAACTTACGGCTGCAGAGCGTGGCGCGGCCTGCACACTGCAAGGAAGCCGCGACTATCAGCAAGCCTTACAGACACGGTTTGTCGCAACGATAGCGGACTGTTACTATACGCTCGCCATGCTTGATGCGCAAAGGACGATAAACAACCGAACTCTGGAAAACTGGCGGGCTACCGTGCGCACGCTCGAAGCGTTGAGCAAAGTGGGCAAGACGAATGAAGCCGGGGGGCAGGCAAACGATATGCAACTTGTATCATCCGAGCTGGCTATATGCAAGAGTATCGCAGGAGGAACAGAGAACGCCTTGTCCGCCATACTGGCCAGGCCGCCGCGACCATCCGCTATGAAGTATAAGCCGTGCGCGCGGTGGGTGGGGGGACGGCAGGCCGTAGCTTCGGCTAACGGCATATATATGTCTGTATTATGTCCCTGGCTATGCTGTATATGTCGTGTATGCGCCGGTCAGTGACGCCAGTGTCCATATTGACACAGCAGAGGCCTGTCTTCGTGAGGTCCGCGCCGCTTGCCTCCACGCGCTCTGTTATAATAGACCTCAACTCGCTGAACGTGTATTTCTGTATATCCACAGGATTCAGGCGTATGCTGAGGAATGTCTCGGGGAGACTCTCTCTCACAAGCCTCACGTCTCCACCCCATCCGACATCAAGGAACGCGAGGCGCTCTATATCGGCGAAGGCTGACGCCATCCTGTGCGGGTCCCTGCCACAGTAGTGTATGCCATAGGGCTTATGGCGGCGGCTCCACTCCTGGTCGATGGGGAGGAGGAATCGGCGGTAGTCGGCGTCAGATATCATGGTGTGGCTGCACTCAGAGTGGATGGCGACGGGATGGGAGAAATGGCGCGCTATACGGTTGACGGATATCGACGATGTGCCAGTGTTTGCCTGCACATACCATACGAACTTGTCTATGACACTGGCTATCTTACTGAAGAACACTGATGTCTCCGCGGGGTGTGTAAGCATGTCTGTGAATATCTCCTCGCCACGTATATCTATGGCGATGTTCAGCACTCCTCCCCAGTTTATGTCGCCGACAACGTATCCGTATCTCGCCTTCAGCGTATCGACAAGCTCCACAAGCCGCCTGAATGCGGGTGAGCGGAACGCCTCTGCCTCGTCTATGTCGAGAGTGTCCCTGTGGGCACAGATGACTTGTGGCGGGGCATCCTCATAATACTCCACACGGCATCCCAGCATCTCTGAGAGCAGGAAGCCCGAGGCGAGATGTACGGCGCCTATCTGGGGGAGGGACGTGGCGTAGTCGGCACCGAGACCGAGACTGCCGAAGCGCTCGTAGAGGACACGCTCCATCTTCTGCTCGTCCTCGACACGGCGCGATGGGTTGTAGAAGAAACTCTCGTCGAAGGATATCCCCGCATTCTCATGCCACCATACGGGGTGGAAGACGATATCGACGGGTAGTGGCTTACTGCAGATGTTGAGCATAGGCTAAAGGGGGTTAGTATGAGCGTTGGTGATGGGGGGAGTGGTATGTGGATAAGGGAGGGGGCGATTTGTCCTCTGTGGCGTGTGTACGTGTCATCCCTCAAAGGGTGACACGTAAATTGGATTGATTGGATTGAGATGATGTTGCGGCTATCGCGCCGTATATTGCTAGTTTTTGTGAAGGTGCGTAGCGTGCTACGTGACTGAGTGAAAACCAGCGAGATACAATGCGAGAGCCGCAGGAGCATCCAAGCCCCTCATAGAATAGAAGATTTGGGCCTATTTATAGGTCACCCCTTAAGCACTGCCTTGAGAAAGCGTGGTGTGTGTCCGGCAGTTGATGCCGCCACCTCCTCGGGTGTGCCGGCAGAGAGCACGAGGCCGCCCCCGCTGCCGCCCTCGGGACCCATGTCTATGACGTAGTCGGCAAGTTTTATGACATCAAGGTTATGCTCGATGATAATGACAGTATTGCCTTTATCGACAAGACGCTGGAGAACATCCATGAGGACACGGATGTCTTCAAAATGCAGGCCTGTGGTGGGTTCGTCAAGGATGTACAGTGTGCGTCCCGTATCACGCTTGGCAAGCTCTGTAGCGAGCTTGATGCGCTGGCTCTCTCCTCCAGAGAGCGTTGTGGAGGGCTGTCCGAGGCGGGCATATCCCAGTCCGACATCCTGGAGGGTCTTTATCTTTGAGAGTATGGAGGGGACGGAGGCGAAGAACTCTACAGCCTGATTGACGGTCATGTCGAGAATGTCGGCTATCGATTTCCCCTTGTATCTTACCTCAAGCGTCTCGCGGTTATATCGCCGGCCATGACACTCCTCACACGGCACCATGACGTCAGGCAGGAAGTTCATCTCTATCGTCCTGTATCCGTTGCCGCCGCATGTCTCACAGCGCCCGCCCTTGACGTTGAACGAGAAGCGCCCGGGCTTATAGCCCCTTATCTTCGACTCGGGGAGGGCGACAAAGAGCGAGCGTATGTCAGAGAACACACCCGTGTATGTCGCGGGATTAGAGCGTGGAGTGCGCCCTATGGGCTGCTGATCGACAGTCACCACCTTGTCGATATTCTCCAATCCCTCTATCGAGCCGTAAGGCATGGGAGCCTTCAGCGAACGGTAGAAGTGCTGGGAGAGTATCGGCTGCAGGGTCTCGTTGATAAGGGTCGATTTGCCTGAGCCAGACACGCCTGTGACGAGTGTGAGCGTGCCGAGGGGGAACGTGACATCGACACCCCTAAGGTTGTTGCCTGTCGCTCCGCGGAGTGTTATGTAGCGGCCAGAGCCTTTGCGGCGCTCTGCAGGGATGGGAATGGACATCGTGCCCGAGAGGTAATTGCTTGTCATGGTGTGTGTCAGCATCATCTGCTCTGGCGTACCCTGGAATACGACTTCGCCTCCATGCCGTCCCGCACGCGGGCCTATGTCAATGATATAGTCTGCCGCTAGCATCATGTCCTTGTCATGCTCCACGACGATGACAGTGTTCCCGAGGTCGCGCAGCTCTTTCAGCGAACGTATGAGACGCTCGTTGTCACGCTGATGGAGACCTATGGAGGGCTCGTCGAGGATGTACAGCACATTGACGAGCTGTGAGCCTATCTGTGTGGCGAGGCGTATGCGCTGACTCTCGCCTCCCGAGAGTGTCTGTGAGGGGCGTGAGAGAGAAAGATAGTCGAGCCCGACATCCAGGAGGAAGTCTGTGCGTGTGAGTATCTCTTTTGTTATCTCAGCCGCTATCTCCGCCTGTCGGGGCGACAGGTGCTCATGGAGGGCTGCTATCCACCTGCGCATCTCAGAGATGTCCATTGCCGCCACCTCAGCTATGTTTTTGCCGTCAAGCCTGTAGGACAGGGCCTCACGGTTGAGCCGCTGGCCATGACACTCGGGGCAGGGTTGTGTGTTGAGAAACTGCCCCGCCCATTTCTGTCCTGAGACGCTGTCGTCGTCGATGATGTTGCGCAGGTATTTCACGACACCATGATAGTCTGTGAAATAGTCGGACGAGGTCTTGACGAGGTCTTTTGAAACGCGCACGTCCTCGACACGTCCGTACAGAATGTCCTGCATACACTCGTCAGGGATGTCACAAAGGGGGGTCTTCAACGTACAGCCATATTCAGAGAGTATTGATTCTATCTGCCAGAATATAAGCTGTTTCTTAAATTTTCCTAAAGGGACGATGCCCCCGTCGTATATGCTCATCCGTGTGTCGGGCATTATTTTTTGAGGGTCAAGCTCATTGATATACCCAAGACCCTTGCAACGTGGGCAGGCGCCCTCGGGCGAGTTGAACGAGAAGATGTTTGGGGCAGGGTCCTTATAGGCTATTCCTGATGTCGGACACATAAGGCGCTTGGAGTAGTATTTCGCCTCGCCAGTCTCTTTGTCAAGAATCATCACCAGACCGTCGCCTTGGCGCATGGCTGTCGCAACGGTGTCACTGAGACGCCCGGCATCAGACTGCCTGACGGCGAGCTTGTCTATTACGACCTCTATGTTATGGTTCTTATAGCGGTCAACCTTCATCCCCTCTGTCAGCTCTGCTACGGTGCCGTCTATACGTATGTACAGGTAGCCCTTACGCCTCATCTGGTCGAAGAGTTCCCTGTAGTGGCCCTTCCTGTTCCTGACGAGGGGAGCGAGGACGTATATCTTGTGGCCTGAATAGTCAGAGAGAATCATGTCGATAACTCTCTCCTCTGTATATCTGACCATCTTCTCTCCTGTCATCCATGAATAAGCCTCGCCGGCACGCGCGTACAGGAGACGGAGGAAATCGTATATCTCTGTTTGTGTGCCGACGGTAGAGCGCGGGTTCTTCGATGTTGTCTTCTGCTCTATGCTTATGACGGGCGACAATCCCGTTATCTTGTCCACGTCAGGACGTTCCATGTTACCCAGAAAATTACGGGCATAGGCCGAGAAAGTCTCTATATACCTGCGTTGTCCTTCGGCGTATATGGTGTCGAAGGCGAGGGACGACTTGCCTGAGCCTGACAGTCCTGTGATGACCGTCAGCGAGTTGCGTGGTATCTCCACATCGATGTTCTTCAGATTGTGCACACGTGCGCCGAAGACCTGTATCTTATCACTCATCGTTCGTTCTTTTGTTTCCTCCTCTTTTGGGTGTTCGAATAAATTCAGACGTTTTCTCGCTATGGCATAGTCTGAGCAAGCTCAGCCTCTGCTCATATGGCTTACCGGAAACGTTCGTTATTCTGTCCCTCCTGTCGTTTCGGTAAATCCCCGAAGCAGGTTGACATCGCGCTTAATGTTGTATCTTATGCCGTCGGCCCCACGCGCCTTGACGAGGCAGAAATAGACACCGTCGGCCACATCACGTCCGTTGTGCTTCCCGTCCCATCCTCCAGAGGGGTTGTCCCACTCGTATATCTTCTGTCCCCACCTGTTGAATATTATGGCCTTGAACTCGACAATCGACTGCCAACCCTCCTTCGCCTTATATATGTCGTTTATCCCGTCTCCGTTGGGAGAGAAAGCGTTGGGCATCTCCAGACGTGATGATGCCACGCTGCAAACAAATGGCTGCAGCTCGTACGTCCAGTAATCCTCTCCATACACGATGGAGTCACCATTCATCGTAAACGTGGCATAGCAGACAATAGTGCTTGTCCCATAATCCTTGAATGTTATGTCTGTTTCCTCGTCATATCTTATTATGTATGGCTCTTTTTCGTCTTCTCTTGTTATCCGCCACTCATATGTGGCTGTCCATTCACCGACATCTGAGGGGTTGGCGGCAAAGTGGCCCTTTATCGGAGCGGAGCCCGAAACCTGGCCGGATGTATCCTCCGTGCCATCTACAAGGGTGAAGACTGCTGTCGGGGAAATCGTCGGCTGGGTGTACTGTCCATACGCCCCGGTAGCCACAGACACGAGCGTTACGAGCAGGATAGTATAATGATAGAGTCGCTTCATTGTATAAAATTCTGAAATATTACGTGCAAAAGTAGCAAAAACTATTGGTTAATCAAAGATATTTCGTTAATTTTGCAGTCAAAATAATGAATTTTTAGAAGATGACATACAAATTATCAATATTGCTCACTCTGGCATTGCTCTTCGTCGTGCCATCGGAAATGATGTCACAGAAGATTCTGTCAATACACAAAACTGACAAGAAGGAGACAATTTTCGGGATAGCAAGACAATATGGCGTCACGATAGAAGAGTTGCGCAACGCTAATCCAGCCATGCGCGAGGAGGGCTTCGTGCTGAAGAAGGGTATGCTTGTGAATATACCTGAGCATCAGGAGACAGTCGTAACGACCGCCAAGCCACAACAAGGCGCTGCGGCACAGAAGACGCCTGCCGCAAGCCATAAGAACATGACCATCGGCGTCATGCTCCCTCTCCACAGCCAGAATGGCGACGGCTACCGTATGGCGGAGTATTACAGGGGAATACTGATGGCTGCCGCTGATATGAAGCGCGAGGGGATAAGCATAGACATAAACGCATGGAATGTGCCCGAGGACGCTGACATACGCCTCACACTTCTCGACAAGAAGGCAGGGGAATGTGATATTATTTTCGGTCCGCTATACACGACACAGGTAAGACACCTCGCTGACTTCTGCATGAACAACAATATACGTCTTGTCATACCGTTCTCGATAAATGGTGACGATGTCGCCACATGCCCACAGATATTCCAGGTATATCAGACACCGGCCGAGCTGACAGCAGCTGCGATAGAGCAGTTCCTGACCCGTTTTGCCGACTCACACCCCGTCTTTGTTGACTGTAACGACGCCAATTCAAGAAAAGGAGATTTCACACTGGGGCTGCGCAAAGCGCTTGAGGCGAGGAGTATAGTTTACAGCATAACAAATCTCAACAGTCCTGATGACAGCTTCCTGAAGGCGTTCACTCCATCAAAACGTAATGTCGTCATATTGAATACAGGCAGGTCGCCAGAGTTAGGACAGGTCTTCAAGAAGCTCGACACGGTGAAGGCTGCCGCGCCGTCAACAAGGGTCTCGATGTTCGGGTATAACGAGTGGTTCATGTACACAGGCGTGTATATGGACAAGTTCCGGAAGTATGACACGTATATCCCCTCGACATACAACTATGACGAGGCTTCGGCAAAGATACGGCAGTTAGAGTCGGCCTATAAGCAGCAGTTTGGCGCTCCGATGCAATATGCCCTTCCACGGTTTGCCTTGACAGGCTATGACCATTTGATGTATTTTGTAAAGGGCATCTTACGCCACGGAAAGTCTTTCATCGGCACATCGTCCCAACGCAGTTATGCCTCGCTCCAGACACCTCTCCTCTTTGAGCGTGCAGGTCGTAATGGCGGGTATAAGAACAAGTCGTTCATGCTTGTCCATTTCCAGTAAGGTACGGTTGAGAGCCGGATACCATGCTTTTCAAAAGCCGGTATGGTGACCATGTTAATGCTGTGAAAAACTCGTCTCTCCATGCCTGACATCTCGTCTCTTCCCCAAGCATTATTCCACAAATCAGAATCTTTTCTTTTGAAGATGACCTCATACCTAAGACAATCTGTAACACAACTCTTCCTGACATCTCTCCTGCTGTTATTATCAGCCGGAATGTCTGCCCAAGTGGGCGATTTCCGCAACGACCTCTCTGTTGGCGTAAACGGAGGCTATCAGCTGAATAGCATAGCGTTTGTTCCCAAGGTGCCTCAGGGGATGAAGGGCGGTGTCAACTTTGGATTGTCTGCCCGTTATGTCTGCGAGAAATACTTCAATACGATATGTGCGGTTCAGATGGAAGTCAATTATGCCCAGGCAGGATGGAAAGAGAAAATTCTGTCGATTAATGACGAGCCATGCATAAGTACGGAAACAGGCGAGCCTTTACGCTACGAGCGCACAATATCATACATACAGGTTCCGCTTCTGGCTCATCTGGGATGGGGACGTGAGGTAAGCGGAGGCAAGTTCTTCCTAAACCTCGGCCCGCAGTTTGGAGTCGCCTTGTCAGAGAGTACCAATACCAATTTCACCACTGATGACGCTTTTGATACCGAGCCTTCACGTGTCAGCTCAGTTATCGCTCAGGACACGATGGCTGTACAACATAAGTTCGACTATGGTATAGCTGCTGGCATAGGTATGGAGTATTCTATACCAAAGGTGGGACATTTCCTGCTTGAGGCAAGGTATTATTATGGTTTGGGAAATATATACAAGGACTCGAAAGCTGATTATTTCTCGAGGTCAAATAACAACAGCATTATCTTCAAACTGACCTACTTGTTCGATATCATAAGGACAAGAAACTGCCAGAGACGTTAGCCACGGTTTGTCCTTGGTATAACATATATCTCCTATACCCTAACTCCTAAAGAAAAACTCCTCCAATAGATTTACAGAATGAAAC
>JBJEAW010000164.1:0-34332 GCA_051869435.1 Prevotella sp.
GAAAGCCCCGGAGACCCCAGGCGAGTACCGCCTCATGGTCCGGACCGAGCCTTTCACGTCGTTCAACAAGTATGATGTCGCCGTCTCGGGCGATGTCTCCTTGCGTGTCCTTGACAGCGGGACATCCATAGCCCCGCCGGCCACTGACAGCCGCGGCATTGTCACAGAGCCTCTCTACAACCTCTCGGGACAGCGTGTCACATCGTCATATAAAGGCATCGTGATACGCGGGAAGCGTAAAACAATGCGCTAATACCGATAATTTACATTAAAATACCTATAATTGTTTTGCGTTAATGCTACTTTTTCTTACCTTTGCCAACAGTAAGCCCTGACGCTATGGCCCTCATACCCAACGCTGTCGTTGTGAGCCACAGCACATATTCGCGGAGAATACTAAACACCATAACATCTATGAGACGACTATTATCTACCACACTCTGTGCGCTTGCCCTCTCTATGACGGCCGGCGCGCAGACCATGACCGAATGGCAGGACATGTCTGTCAATGACATCAACCGTATGCCGCTCCACGCGTCATCGTTCTCTTTCGAGAGTGTCGATGCCTCACGCCATGGCATGACAAACTCCAACCGCTATCTCAGCATAGACGGCACATGGCGCTTCTACTGGACTGCCAATGCCGACGACGCTCTCCCTGAGAACTTCTTCGCTCCCGACTTCAACGACGAGGCATGGGGGACAATGCCTGTGCCGGGCATGTGGGAGCTACAGCCTAATACGAAAGGAAAGCTGAACATACAGCGCAGACAGAACGACGAGTACGGCGTGCCGGTATATGTTAATGTCGGCTTCGGATGGAGAGGACAGTTCAATAACAACCCTCCTTATCCCCCAACGGCCGGCAACCATGTCGGCATATACCGCCGCGATATC
Organism: Prevotella sp.; assembly: GCA_051869435.1. Lineage (GTDB taxonomy): Bacteria > Bacteroidota > Bacteroidia > Bacteroidales > Bacteroidaceae > Prevotella. The sequence goes on from JBJEAW010000164.1 coordinate 898, forward strand.
ATCATCCCAGACTCTTGGATAGCCAAGAAGCCTGTAAAGAAACAGCGCGGAAAGGCCGACGCACAGCCTCAGAACCAGATCATCATGCACCTTGGCTCTGTGACATCATGCGTTTACGTATGGGTCAACGGACAGTTCGCGGGCTATGCTGAGGACGCTAAGGTCGCCGCCGACTTTGACATCACGCCATACGCAAAGGCCGGTGTGAACCAGGTGACGATGAAAGTGTATAGATGGTGTGACGGCTCATACCTTGAGGACCAGGACTTCTGGCGCCTGACAGGCATAGCACGCCAGTCATATCTCTGCATGCGCCCTGCCGCCGTGCATGTCGATAACCTACAGCTGACAGCCGATGCCAATGGCCGTCTCTCTGTCAAGGCCGATGTCACAGGCAGCGCGACACTACGCTACACGCTCACTGACGCCAAGGGCGCCACTGTGATACAGGCGACAGCAGAGGCACAAGCAGGACGCACAGTGACCGACATCACTGTGGCCAACCCCAAGCTGTGGAGTGCCGAGACACCTTATCTCTACACTCTCACGACCGAGGTCATGGCAGCACAGCCGGCCAAGGCACGCCGACAGAACGCCAAGAACGCCGTGGAGAATGTGGCAGAGCCTGTCGAGGTGCTCACCAACCGTGTCGGATTCCGCACCGTAGAGATACGTGGCGACCAGCTCCTCGTCAATGGCAAGGCCGTGCTCATCAAGGGCATCGACCGCCATGAGCTTGACCCTGACAAGGGATATGTTGTCTCAACAGAGCGCATGATAAGCGATATAAAGCGCCTCAAGGAGTTCAACTTCAACGCTGTCCGCACATGCCACTATCCTGACGACCCTCGCTGGTATGACCTCTGCGACGAGTATGGCATATACCTCTGTGCCGAGGCCAACGTCGAGAGCCACGGCTACGGGTATCACGAGACAATAGACGGCAAGGAGAACCCTGCCCACTCCGTGCTCTTCGCCAAGCAGATACTTGAGCGTAACCAGCATAATGTGATGGCACACTTCAACCATCCGTCTATCATAACATGGAGCCTCGGCAACGAGACCATCAACGGCGACAACTTCACCGCCGCATTCAAGTGGATAAAGGAGGCAGACACGACACGCCCTGTACAGTATGAGCAGGCACGTGGAGGTGACAACACCGAGATCTTCTGCCCTATGTATATGTCCCAGGAGGGTGCCATACGCTATTCTACTGACGCTACCAAGACAAAGCCTATAATACAGTGTGAGTACAACCACGCCATGGGCAACTCCAGCGGAGGCTTCAAGGAGTATTGGGACGCAATACGCCGCTACCCACGTTATCAGGGCGGTTTCATCTGGGACTTTGCCGACCAGGCCATCCGTGTGAAGCCGGGCGTAAACTATTATGGTGGCGACTTTGACCCTACTGACGCCTCAGACAACAACTTCAACTGCAATGGCGTCTTCGCTACCGACCGCACTCCTTCTCCCCAGGCCTACGAGGTGGGCTTCCAGCAGCAGGATATATGGACACGTGCCGTTGACCTTCAGACAGGCAGAATATCCATCTTCAACGAGCGTTTCTTCCGTCCTCTCGACAATGTGGTGCTCCACTGGCAGCTCCTCAGCAATGGCCTCTCTATCCTTGAGGGCGACTATGACATCTCAAGCCTTAAGATTCAGCCACAGCAGACAAAGGACATCAAACTGCCATATAAAGTCGCCAACCTCAGGGACGAGACAGTCCTGAACCTCTCTTACCGCCTGAAGACCGACGAGCCGCTCCTCTCTGCCGGCCACGAGATAGCCCGCCAGCAGTTCACGATAAAGGATTATAACTATGCAGCCGCTGTCAAGGCCGCTGTGCCACAGCCTGACTTGACAAAGCTGAACATCGCTCTGCAGAAGAAGCTCGACACGCAGGCCAAGGCCATTGCCCAGGGCAAGACGGTCAAGCTCGCGCCTGTCGCTCCCGCAGCCCTCGGCATCGAGAACATACGTCCTAACTTCTGGCGTGCCGTGACAGACAACGACATGGGCGCACAGCTCCATAACAAGTACATGGTATGGCGCAATCCGGCCATGGTACTGAAGCAGACAGCCATCGTCTCAGGCAAGGTGCTTGTGGGAGAGAAGATGGAGAAGGTCAGCATCATGACAAACATCTATGACATGCCAGACGTGAAGGGCACGCTGACCGTGACCTACACCACATATCCTGGCGGCATAGTGCGCATGGACCAGACCTTCAAGCCTAACGCTGACGCTGCTGATGTGCCGGGAATGTTCCGCTTCGGCATCCTCGCCGACGCGTCTTACAACGCCCAGCAGCTGAAGTATTACGGTCTCGGACCATGGGAGAACTACTCTGACCGCTCGTCAGGAGCGCTCCTCGGCCAGTACTCACAGACCGTCAAGGAGCAGTTCTATCCATACGCCCGCCCACAATCGACAGGCACAAAGACCGGCGCACGCTGGCTCGACATTAACGGCTACCGCATCATCTCTGACAAGGCTTTCTCGTTCTCAGCACTCAACTATACACAGAATGAGCTTGACGAGACACTCCATCAGAAGCCTGACAGCAAACGCATCGAGAAGGGACAGCGCCATCCTTCTGACCTCAAGGAGGCCGGACATGTGGAGCTCTCGCTCAATCTTGAGGAGGCTGGTGTCGGCGGCATAGACTCATGGAGTGGCAATGCAGAGGCTCTCAAGCCTTACCGTGTAGGCTATGGCGAGAAGACCCTGACACTCTATTTCATGCCTATCTGACCCCTCGTTGCGGTCAACGGCCATACAAACGGGCTGATACCTTGATGGTAGAAAGCCCACTGACATCACTTTATTGGATTATATCTCTATCTTACGCCGCCTCTCCTCTGTCTATGATGGGGGTGAGGCGCGTGCCGTGACACGCCTTCTTCTCGGCGAGGTGTTCTCGCTGTCGCTCGCTGACATAGCCTGTGGAGCAGTGGAACGACTCAGCGAGGCAGACTCCTCACGGCTCGAAAACTACATACAGCAGCTTGAGCGGGGTGTCCCTGTGCAGTACGTTCTGGGCTATGAGTTGTTCCACGGGCTGCGCATCGGTGTCACGCCTGCAGTCCTCATACCGCGACCCGAGACCGCCCAGCTTGTCGATGAGGCTGTAAAGGCCGCGCGACAGGCAGGCTGTGGCAACTCCTACGTGAGCATCCTCGACATCGGGACAGGCAGCGGATGCATAGCCATAGCCATCGCGAGGGTATTGCCCTTGGCAAGGGTGGAGGCGTGGGACATAAGCCCTGAGGCTCTCGCTGTGGCTCGGCAGAATGCCCTTGACAATGATGTAGCGGTAGAGTTCAGAGAGACTGATGTGCTGTCAGAGGCCGGAGAGGAATCCACGCCGCAGGCTGACAATGGGAGAGTGTATGACATCATCGTCTCGAATCCTCCCTATATATGCCGTCATGAGGCGGCAGAGATGCATCAGAATGTTCTCGACCATGAGCCGCACACAGCCCTCTTTGTCCCTGACGATGACCCTCTGCTCTTCTATCGTGCCATATCCCGCCTTGCCCTCCAGCGCCTTAGACACGGCGGATGGCTGCTATTCGAGATAAACCGTGCCTACCCGAAGGAGACGGCCATGATGCTCCGCAGCATGGGATATGCCGATGTGCGTGTCATCGACGATGAGTTCTCTAATCCACGTATCATATCATGCCGACTATCATGAACAGCCCGTCACACCACGACGCCGACATAGAGCGTCTCGCCCCTATACTGAAGAGCCTGACCCTGCTCTGCTCACAAGGCGAGCATTCAAGCAAGGACATCACCGAGAAACTACACCGTAAAGGTCTCAGCGACGCCGATATAGAGCTTATCCTGGCATATCTGACAGAAGAACGCTATATTGACGAGAGCCGCTACTGCCGTGCCTTCATCCACGACAAGATGGAGTATAACCACTGGGGCCCGCGCAAGATAGAGCAGGGACTGGTGATGAAGGGCATAGCGCGCGATATCTATCAGCCTCTCCTCGCTGATATTGACGACGATAGATGGACGGCTATCCTCGCGCCTCTGCTGGCACAGAAGCGCCGCAGCGTCACCGGCCGCAACGAGTATGAGATACAGCAGAAACTCCTTCGCTTCGCCGCCGGACGTGGCTTCACCGCCTCACAGGCTCTCCGCTGCTTAGGCGATATGGATATGCCGGATATCGACTGACGGCCGTCTGCCATGTGCAGGGCCACGAAGGTATGCCGCATCGGCCGTCCGCTTGCTGTGTGTATGATATGGTATGCTTATAAAATTATGGGCTTTATCTGGTGTTCTGCCAGATAAAGCCCATAATTATTATAAGGATGTGTCTATCCTCTCAGTATGAATTTGTCCACGACGTGTGCGACACCATCCTCCTGATTGGAGTATGTGATATAGTCGGCCGCGTCCTGCACCTCACGTGCCGCGTTGGCCATAGCCACTCCGAGGCCGGCAAACCTGATCATGGACAGGTCGTTATACCCGTCGCCCACGGCTATTGTCTCCTCCCTCTTTATGCCGAGCATGGAGAGGAGCATACCGAGCGAGGCGGCCTTGTCGATGCCGAGCGGCACACACTCAAGGAAGAAGGCGGCCGAGCGGTAGAAGTCCATCTCGCCCTTCATGGTCTCTTTCATGCGCTCTTCGAGGGCCGCGAGCGGCTTGGGGTCGCCCACGATGAGGCATTTGTTTATCGGGTGTTCCACCTGGTTGACAAAGTCGTCGTATCTCACCAGTGGCATCTTGTTGATGAAAGCCTCGTGGCGCACATACTTGTTCTCTGTCTCTGTCGTGGCTATTCCCTCGCCCTGATAGGTCAGTATCTCACATCCTGCACCCTTGGCCGCGTCGTATAGTGTGGGGACATACTCCGGCCGCAGCTTCTGCTCGAAGATGACCTCCTTGTCGCTCCAGCGGCAGACACGCCCTCCGTTGAACGCCATGACATATCCGTCATGCCTCCCTATCTCCAGCTCGTCGGCTATCTTCTGTATGCCGTACGTCGGGCGTCCGGAGGCGAGGATGATTCTCACGCCCCTTTCCTGCGCGGCCATCAGCGCAGCCTTTACCTTCGGTGTTACCTCCTTGGCGTCGTTTGTCAGTGTGCCGTCGAGGTCGAGTACTATTGCCTTGTACATATTCTTTGGTCTTTATAGTGTCTTCTGTGGTATATTATTTGTCCGCGTTTGTGTCGGGATTCTCTGATGTGTATCTGCCGTTCACTTTCAGTGGCTCTATGTGGAGTGATATCATTGTCTGCTGTCCGTATTTCTCCCTGAGGCGTCTCTCCAGGAGCATCGAGTGGTGGTGGGCCTCGTTGAGGGTTATCCCGCCGTTCATGCGTATGTGCATCTCTATGCTGTATGTGTTGCCTATGGAGCGTGTCCTGAGGTGGTGCATCTCCTTGAGGCTGCTGTCCTCGGCGACAATGCCTGCTATCTCGTCCTCCACCTCTTTCGGCAGGCTCTTCTCGAGCAGCTGTCCGACAGCGTTTGTCAGCAGCTGCACGGCTGTCCATGCCACGAGGAAGCTGACGATGATGGCCGCGATAGGGTCGAGGACAGCCCATTGTGGGCCGAGCAGCATAGCGCCTCCTATGCCCATCGCCGCGCCGACAGACGATATGGCGTCAGAGCGGTGGTGCCATGCGTTGGCGATGACAGCCTCTGATTTCACTCTCCTCCCGACCCTCGCTGTCACCTGATAGACAGCCTCTTTCAGCAGAATACTCGCCAGAGCGGCTAACAGAGCGGCGAGGCCTGGTGTCTGGAGTGTCTCCCCGTTTATGGCGCTTATGATTTTCTCCACGCCTCCCACGAGCAGCATGATGCCCACGGCGAGCAGCGCGCCTCCCACGAGCAGTGTTGCCAGTGTCTCATACTTGCCGTGGCCGTAGTGGTGGTCGCTGTCGGCCGGCTTGCTGCTTATGCGCACGAAGAGTATGACGATGATGTCAGTGATGAGGTCAGAGAGCGAGTGTACGGCATCGGCTATCATGGCTGCCGAGGCGCCTATGATGCCTGCCGCGAACTTTATCATGACGAGGATGATGTTCACGACGCTGCCAAGCAGTGTCACACGGTATATCTCGGTGTTACGGTCTTTCATGCTTTTCTTCTCCTTCTTTACGTTTCATGAGGCTGCCACGCCTCCTTTATGCCTCCGCCATATGTGACAGCGAGGATAACCCGCTCTCTCCGCCATGGCCTTTTTCCTTTGCCGGCCTGTTAGTTGTGGCGTTCCGTTCCTTGCGGTTTATCCTCGTTGTCAGCTGTGTCGGGGTGGGTCATTGGTTGTTCTCCTCGGCGAAAGCGGCCTCCTCGGCTGCTGCTATGATATCGTCGCGCGAGGCTTCCTTTATGTCAGAGAAATCGACATCGAATGTCTTCTCCTCTTTCGCCTGTGGCTTTTCCTCCTCGTTTTTCTCTGCCGGGATGATGAAGTCCTGCTCTTCCTTTATCACCTTCTCTATGTCTGGTGCGGCCATGACAGGCTCTTCCTCCATCTTTGTCCTCTCTGTCTTCGCCTGGAAGATGCTGTCGCAGAATTTCGGTTGCTTCCTCAGCATCTTCAGTGTCTCCTCGGCGGCGTGCTGCTGTGCCTCTTTCTTTGAGAATCCCTTGCCTGTGCAAGCCTCTATTCCCTCAAGCAGACAGAGGTACTCGAAGAATGGCGAGCCGTTGTCGTCCTTTGTCTCTTTGAGACATTTGAACTCTATCGTGACACGGTTCTTCTGCGACCATTCTATCAGTTTCGACTTGAAGTTGACCTCCTTGTATGCCACTTTGTCGATGTTCACCATCTTCGACAGTATCTGTTTCTGCACGAAGTTCATGCAGGCGTCATATCCGTGGTCGAGATACAGAGCGCCGACGAGGGCCTCGAAGGCGTTGCCGCCCATGTATGAGTTATGGCTCGCCGAGCGTCCTGACGACAGTATGAGGCGTGTGATGCCCATCTCGCGTGCCAGGCGTCCCAGCGTCTCGCGCTGCACCAGCTTGGAGCGTGTGTTTGTGAGGAATCCCTCACGTTTCCCGGGGAAGTGCTCATAGACTATATGTCCTACCGTGGCGTCGAGGATGGCATCGCCCAGAAACTCCAGCCGCTCGTTGTTGACGGGGCGGCCTTTGGCGTTGCGGTGGGCTACACTCTTGTGCATGAGGGCGAGCTTGTAGTAAGATATGTCGTGGGGCAGTATGCCGAGTATCTTGTACAGCTCTATGTACAGCTCCTTGTCTTTGCGGAAGATTAGCTTTATGTGGTCTATGATGTTCATAAAGTCTGTTGGGGTGGGGCATGTTCTCCCCACCGTAGTTAGCGTTAATGGGGTTGTGTCTCGTCATGCCTGGTGGCAAACGGCTGTCCCCGTCTTAACGGACATAATCTTCCCCTCCCGCCCAGTGTCCTTGCGGGAGAGAAAGATTATGGTTATTGTCTTATGTCTTTACTCAGCGTATTTCTTGAATATCACGCAGGCATTGTGTCCGCCGAATCCGAATGTGTTGGACAGGGCGGCGCGCACCTCGCGCTTCTGGGCCTCGTTGAATGTGAAGTTGAGGTTGTAGTCAATCTCCGGGTCGTCGTCGCCCTCGGTGTGGTTGATTGTCGGAGGCACGATGTCGTTCTTCACGGCGAGGAGCGAGAGCATGGCCTCTGTGGCGCCGGCCGCTCCGAGCATGTGGCCTGTCATTGACTTTGTTGACGATATGTTGAGCTTGTAGGCAGCGTCGCCGAAGACGTCCTTTATAGCCTTCACCTCAGAGATGTCGCCGACATGGGTCGATGTGCCGTGCACGTTGATATAGTCGATATCCTCTGGCTGGAGGTTGGCGTCGCTGAGGGCGTTCTCCATGACGAGCTTCGCTCCGAGGCCCTCCGGGTGGGACGCTGTGATGTGGTGTGCGTCGGCCGACATGCCCGCGCCGGCCATCTCGGCGTATATCTTGGCGCCGCGGGCCTTGGCGTGCTCAAGCTCCTCAAGGATGATTATTGCCGCACCCTCTGACATGACGAATCCGTCACGGCTGGCAGAGAATGGACGGCTGGCCTTCTCCGGCTCGTCGTTGCGTGTGGAGAGTGCGTGCATGGCGTTGAATCCGCCTACGCCGCATGGCTCTATGGCAGCCTCTGCGCCGCCGGCAACGATGACATCAGCCTTGCCGAGACGTATGAGGTTGAAAGCGTCGGCGAGGGCGTTGGTCGATGATGCGCAGGCTGACGATGTGATGTAGTTAGGGCCATGGAAGCCGTACTTGATGGAGATGTGTCCGCAGGCGATATCGGCTATCATCTTAGGGATGAAGAATGGGTTGAACTTCGGACCCATCTTCTCGCCGTTAACGGCGTAGTTGCTCACCTCCTCCTCGAATGTCTTCATGCCGCCGATGCCGACACCCATGACAACACCGACACGGTTCTTGTCTATCGTGTCGAGGTCCATGCCTGAATCGTCAACGGCCTGTGTTGCCGCTGCGAGTGAGTACTGGCAGTAGGGGTCCATCTTGCGGGCCTCCTTGCGGTCGATATAGTCTGTCACCTTGAAGTCTTTCACCTCACAGGCGAACTGGGTCTTGAAGGCTGATGCGTCAAAATGTGTTATAGGGGCTGCGCCGCTCTTGCCGGCGAGAATGTTGTTCCAGGCCTCCTCAACGTTGTTTCCTACTGGTGTCACACAACCGAGGCCGGTTACTACAACTCTTTTAAGTTCCATAATTGTGAATTTCTTGTGGGGTATGTAAATTCGCTTGCCGCTCTTCGACCCTGTCCGTGCTGACGGCGGGAATGCTGCCATATGGCATGTCCCGGGGCTTCTGTGCCATTGTGGCTCTCCAGTTCTGTCTCTCTGTCAGACAGGCGACGGCAAGACGAGGTGTTGGATAATGTTTGGGATGTATTGGTGGCGTGATTCCATCATCCACCTATATATTACAATAAATCGGAAGCCATGCCGCACCCCTTACAGGCAACGGTACAACTTCCGATGTTTTATCTCATGAGAGAATATTATTTTGCATTCTCCTCAATGTAAGCGATAGCGTCGCCAACAGTTGCGATCTTCTCAGCCTTGTCGTCTGGGATAGAGATGCCGAACTCCTTCTCGAACTCCATGATGAGCTCTACTGTATCAAGTGAATCTGCGCCGAGATCGTTTGTGAATGATGCCTCTGGCTTTACCTCTGATGCGTCAACGCCGAGCTTGTCCTCGATGATGCTGGCTACTTTGCTTGCAATTTCTGACATAATGATTAATTTTTAATTTTGATGATATTTCTTATTTTATTGGGGGTGTTTGGGGTTAATGCGGTTTATCTGAAATCTAAATCCGAGTGCAAAGTAACTAAGAAAATATTACATGTGCAAATTTTTTTAACTGAAAATGCGTGTCCGGTGCACATTTGCAGCGCATTTGTGCACTTTTTTGACCTGTGATAACGCTTTTCCTTAATATTGGTCAAGATTGCGTGTCGCTCCATATTTAACTTTCTGATTTATCGCTAACTACGTTCTTGCGGCCCGATTTGCCTGGGCAGGACGGACATATTCCGCACACCGTCGGCACAGGTTACAGATTGTAAGCGCTACCTTTGACGCTCTCATTTGTATTGAATCGCTGTCTCATCCAGTGTCTCTCAGCGCCTCATTCAGTACCTTTCGCTTTCTTGGCGATACAGCAAGAAATCTGTAAGGGACAACCCGTGCCGGGCTGTCAGTCTGTAACAGAGGGGTGAGGCTCTGCTGGCATGGACGGCTATACCCTCTGTCCGGGAGAGAGGCGGCCGCTGGTTAATCCTGATTCTAACTGTATATGCCGGAATGTATCGACCTTTATTGTAGTAGGACTTAATCAGTACGGGCTGAAAGCCCAGTAGCGCATAGCCCAGGGCAAGCGAAGCGACACCCTGGGGAATGGTCGTGAATGAGCAATACGCCTTGAAAAGGCAGAAGCGTAGAAAATCCTGCCTGTAATGACGCTTTTGCCCCTGTAGGGCGCGTAGCGTATGCATTACATACCCACCCAGGGTGTCATTACGCTACGCTTCATTTTGACTTTGTCTTCCTCTGTCACGACTCGGCATAGTCAGAGCAAGCTCTGTCTCTGCTCTCGCTGCTCCATCGGTTGTCCCTGGGCTATGCGCTTTTGGGCTTTGCTTTTCCCTTCGGCCAGCGACCGTTGGTTCAGCCCGCATTGCGTATGGACTTTGCGCTACTATACTTTGCCTTTCCCCTCGGCCAGCGACCGTTGGTTTATTCCTCGTCAGTAAGAGGGTCTCGCATTGCTCAACAAATCTCAGCCCTTGCTTACCAAGATTCCAACCGTACAGGCCGGATTGTTTTTGACGGTTGGAAATAAACATCCCTCTCCTCATGTATCTCCCTCCACGCCGTCTGATACATAATATGGCACACTGCTCATGGGAGAGCGGTGTGCCATACGCTGTGCAGACGGGTTATCCTACGACGGTGCCTTTCAGCGTCGCCGACGATGACTCTGTGATTCTCACGCGGCAGTATTCGCCGGCGTGGATGGTGCGTTGTGAGCCGTCGGGGAGGGTGGTGGTGCGGTCGAACACCACCATCTTGTTCTGCGATGTGCGCCCGCACATCTGCTCGCGCGAGCGTTTGCTGTAACCCTCTGTCAGCACCTCAAACTCCTTACCGACATCCTTCTGGTACTGGCTGGCGCTTATCTCTGTCTGCAGGTGTATCATCTCGTTCAGACGTCTTATCTTCTCCTCCTCGCTGACGTTGTCAGGCAGATGTTTCGATGCGTATGTCCCGGGGCGCTCAGAGTATTTGAACATGAAGGCAGAGTCATAGCCCACCTCCCTCATCAGCGAGAGCGACGCCTGGAAGTCGGCCTCTGTCTCGTCGTGGTAGCCCACGAAGATGTCTGTCGTTATCGAGCAGTCGGGGATTATGCGGCGGATGGCCGCCACGCGGTCCATATACCATGAGCGGGTGTATTTGCGGTTCATGAGCTTCAGTATCTTGTCTGAGCCTGACTGCACGGGCAGATGTATGTGCTTGCAGACATTCGGATAGCGCGATATGACGCGGAGTGTCTCGTCAGACATGTCCTTGGGATGGGATGTCGTGAAGCGCACACGCATCGCGGGGACTGTCTCGGCGACGAGGGCGAGGAGCTGTGGGAATCCTGTCTCCCTCTCCTCTCCGCTCTCCTTGTCGGTAGTCTTCCACAGGTAGCTGTTGACATTCTGCCCGAGGAGTGTCAGCTCCTTGTAGCCCCGCTCGGCGAGGTCGCGACACTCGGCGAGTATCGACTCCACGTCGCGCGAGCGCTCACGGCCGCGTGTGTAGGGGACGATGCAGTAGTGGCAGAAGTTGTTACAGCCGCGCATGATGCTGACAAAGCCCGACAGGCGGGACCCATGTGAGCGCAGAGGCATCACGTCACGGTAGGTCTCTGTCATCGACAGCTCGGTGTCTATGGCCTTCTGCCCCATCTCACACTGGGCTATCAGCCCGGGCAGGGAGAGGTAAGAGTCGGGTCCGGCGACAAGGTCGGCATGGTGAGAGGTGATGAGGTCGTCCTTGACACGCTCGGCCATGCAGCCCAGCACGCCGAGAATGACACGCTGGCCGCGGTTGCGGTATATATTATATAAGGTGTCAAGACGGTGGTAGATCTTGTTCTCCGCATTCTCACGCACAGAGCATGTGTTGAGGAAAACAGCGTCGGCATCGTCAACACCGTCACACAACTCGTAGCCAGCCATCTTCATGATGCTGGCCACAACCTCTGAGTCGGCCACGTTCATCTGGCAGCCGTAGGTCTCGATAAATAATTTCTTCATACTTTGTTCTATAAGTCTTGGAAATGTTTTTGCCTTGTACAGTTGAACGCTTTGCCCCGTACGGGCTGAAAGCCCAGCAGCGCATAGCCCAGGGTAAGCGAAGCGACACCCTGGGGAATGGTCGTGATTGAGCAATACGCCTTGAAAAGGCAGAAGCGTAGAAATTCCTGCCTGTAATTACGCTTTTGCCCCTGTAGGGCGTCAGCGTCCGGATTACACCCACCCAGGGTGTCATTTCGCTACGCTCCATTTGCCCTGGGCTATGCGCAGGTTGCCCTTTCAGGGCGCGTTGCGTATGGCCTTTGCTCTGTACTATGGTTATGGCCTTTTGGGCTTTGCTTTTCCCTTCGGCCAGCGACCGTTGGCTCAGCCCGCCTCCAACCGTACAGGTCGAAATGTTGTCTCTGCCTCCTCACCGTGCCATGCCACAGCCCCCGGCGTCGTGTCCGTCTGCCGGCGGCTGTGTAAGGTGATGAGTATAAAGGCTGTGCAAAGGTACGATGTTTTTCCCGCCTGTGCAAGTATCAGAGGTTATAAATCGCCTCCCACGGCCTTGGATATGCCGTGAGGCCGTCACATGCGGTTTATGATGTCCTGTCCGGCGGCCTGTCCCTTATACTTGCTCTTTGTCGCGTTGAAAGCGTAGCGGACGGAGAGCTGCACACGGTGGTAGGAGTAGTGGGAGCGCTCGCCGCCGAAGACATCGCTCTGGAAGAGGGTATAGTTGCCGAGGTCGAGGAGGGCATCGTGGCGTGCGGTGTTGAATATGTCTGAGCATGAGAGGCGCACAGTCAGCGACTTGTCCCTCAGGAGGGTCTTCTGCACCACGGCCGTGAGGTTCCAGTAGTTGTCGAGCAGCCGCGCGTTGCGGTAGTGGGCCTTCGAGTAGAAGTCTGAGTTGAGCTCCAGCTGCCATCCGCCTTTCAGGCTGAACGTGTTGTAGCTGTTCAGTATGAGCATGGGCTTGTCATAGCTCACAGTGCGGCGGCCTGTGGCTGTGCGGGGGTCGGCGAGATTGAACGACAGCCACTGCTTCTGTATGCCTATGACGTTGCTTGTCGTCCAGCATCCGACGGTAGGCGCGATATTCACGTAGGCCGAGAGGCAGTCGATGGGGCGGTCGAAGTTGACCATGCCGATGAGCACCACGCCATTGTCGTCGTAAGGCGATGTCCAGTCGTATATGGCGTCCTTCATGTGCATATAGTCGATGGAGAGCGATATGAAACGCCAGCGCGAGGCGAGCGTGAGGTCGTGGCGTGTCTCGTTCTTCAGCGTCGGGTTGCCTGTCTGGAGAGTGTAGCGGCTGACATACTCCACCTCGCTGCGGAGGTCGTAGTATGACGGGCGGCGTGTCTTTATGGCATAGCTGAGCTGCATCTGCAGGAGCCCGATGCGTGTCGCGAACGACAGCGAGGGGAAGAAATTGTCGATGCTGCGGCTTATGGAGCGGCTGGCGTCGGTATGGTCGTCGAAGCTGAACGACACATGCTCGTATCTCATGCCCAGTGTCAGCATTCCGGCCTTGGGTATCATGAGCCCGTACTCTGAGAACAGGGCGTAGTTCTGCTCGCTGACCTCTGACTGGCGGCCCGCTATCGTCTCGATGCCGTCGATGGAGTAGAGATTGTCACGAGAGACAACCGACAGCTCGCCGCCGAGCTTCAGGTTGCCGCCCCACGCCTTGCGGTCGATGACAAGGCGTGAGGCGAAGAGGTGGTTCTTGTTCTCGCTGACGCTCTCAACATGCTTGTTGTCTGAGAGCGACTGCTCGTCAACCTGGTCGGCCTTCTTCTCACGCTGCGTGTAGTAGTCGATATTGGCGTCTATGCCCCACGGGCCCAGCTTGCCGCTGTAGTAGGCGCTGGCCATGAAGCTGTTGGGAGCGTCAGAGAGGACATCGCTGACAGAGTAGAGATGGTCGGTGGACACATTGTCGCGCATGATGTCCTCATCCATCGTGATGCCGAAGCGGTTATGGAGCTTCTGCCCGCGCTCTATCTTCAGACCGACAGAGCTGTTGTCGCCTGTCTGCCAGTTGACGCCGGCGTTGAGATGCAGGCGTGTGAGACGCTGCGTGGTGTTGAAATATCCCCTCTGGCTGTGTGTGACGTCGCTGTATGTCTCCTGCACCATGTCTGAGCGGTAGCCGGCGAGATAGTCATTGGCGAGATGTGCCCCACAGAAGACATCTACGGCGCCGCTGCGGTAGTTCATGTTGACTGTCGAGGAGAGGTTGTTGTTGCCGTTGGCGAGAGCCTGCGCGTCGTTAATGTCCATCTTCCCGCTGAGTCCCTCGCCCTGCTGGCGCCGTGTCTTTATCCTCACCACGGCCGAGACAGAGGCGTCGTAGGCCGCGCCGGGATTGGCGATGACCTCCACGTCGCGTATGTCATGGCTCCTGAGGCGCTTCAGCTCGTCGCTGTCCTGCACGCGGCGGCCGTTTATATAATATATAGGTGTGCCCTTGCCTATCACCTGCACCGTGCCTCCCATGCGCATCATGCCCGGCACACGGGCGAGCATCTCCTCTGCCGTCCCGGCCGATTCGAGCGGTGTCCCCTCTATGCGGGTTATCATCGCGCCGTCCTTCATCTTCGTCTTCGGCGCGGTGGATTTCACCACAACCTCCTGGAGGTTGAGCATATACGTGATGGAGTCGTTCCCGGGTGTCTGTGAGTTGGCTGCCATCGGTGCCGACAGGGCTGCCATGAGGGTGATGGTCTTGAGGGTTGTCATAGTCAGTTTCCTTTTCATATTATGTTTTTGATGTTCATTCGCTGTCTCCATGATGTGGAATCTGACGCAAAGTTACTGCCATCATCCGGCCTGTGCAATAGCGAGGGATAATCTGCGAACATGTTGGGATATAGCGTCTTGCAGTTCGTCACTCGTCCCTGCTGCTCGTCCCTGCTGCCTTTCTGGAGGGACGGACGGCACGGTCAGGAGGGTATGCTGATGTGGGTGGCGGGTGTTAGTCCAGCCTGTATCTGCCAGTATTTCAACTCTACAGTTTGCAATTTTTCTTACTGTATATTTCCATTAATGAAAAGATTTCTTGCAGATGTCGTTAAAAATAATTATCTTTGCTCATTATTCATTGTCAAACGACTTATCTATATACTAAAGTCTATGAACAAAATAAAGGCGTTCTGCATGTTGCCGCAGAACATACGCATAGTGAGAGAGAATGTCTTTGCCGGCGTTTTCGTGTTCCTGCTGCTCACACTCGCCAATCCCTTTGATGTCGATACCGTCCATGAACACCGCTCCATGTTCTTTATCGCAATGGGTGTGCTGTCGGCTATTGTAGGCATTATGGTGGGAATGTTCACGGCCTATGTGCTGCATATGCCCCTCGACCCACGGCTTCCTCTCGCCACTGTCCACCGCAACTCCCTCGTCCATTACCTCATAAACCTCCCTGTCCTCACCGCTGTCCTTGTCAGTTACGCCGGCGATTTCTTCTGTGACGGCCCGCACAGGGCATGGATCAACGACCAAGGCTTCACCCTTGTCAATTTCATGCAGTATCTCAACTATGTCGCCGTGACATCGGTCTTCCTGTTCATCGCCACTTATGTCCGCAACCGTAACTGGCATCTGCGCTACCAGCTTGACGAGGTCAGGGCCGTCAACGCCATGCTCGAGCAGTATCAGCGTGCGGCTGAGGAAAAGGCTGAGGAGCAGACTGACGGGGAGGAAGAGCAGACATGCCGCTTTCAGGGCGCTACGGCCAACGCTGTGCTTGAGGTGAGACCGTCAGATATAATATACGTCGAGTCGATGGCTAACTATGCCGACGTGTGGTATATGGAGGGCGACGAGGCGAGGCATAAGACGCTTCGCATAACGCTGAAAAGCATCAAGGAGAGTCTCGACGGCATAGAGGGCATGGTGCAGTGTCACAGGGCGTTCATCGTCAACCTGCATTTTGTCATAGCCATGACCAACCGCCCGACAGGCTACCAGCTACAGCTCTTCGGCACAGACAGGACGATTCCCGTCTCACGTTCAAGGCTGAAGGAGATACGGGAGCAGCATCCGGGACAGCGCCAGGATGCCAATAACAACGTGTCAGCCTAAGGGAAAAACAAAAAAGGCACAAACACCAGATACAGGATCTTGGCGTTTGTGCCTTTGAATATGCAGGTATGTCGTTGATGTTTCGTGATGTTCAAGAGCCCTTCTGTCTGTCAGAGGCTGCATTCTTGAGACATCATTCCGCTCTCTTTTAGTCGTTCAGGCTTATGCCGCGGTTGTTGAATGACGCGTTGAGGATGCTGATGTACTTGCGCATCTGGTCGCGGTCGAGCACCTGAGAGAGACGGCGCAGACAGTGCTTGACGGCTGTCTTGGTGAGTTCGGTGCGGTCTGCGCGGTCGGCTGTGCCAGCGTTCATCATCTCGATGTTGAATGTTGTCTGGATGTCGCTGACTGCATCAAACTGGTCAGATGTGAGCATGAGAGTGTTTGCGAGAGCTTTCATGTTGACATTGAACGCATAGGCGCTTGTAGCGTTTGTGGCGTTCAGGTTCTCGTTCTCTGCGCGTGCCATTGTCATACAGAGCATGGCTACGATAGCTAAAACAATCTTTTTCATAATCTTTTTACCTTTCTTTTAATTTTTAGTTTGTGTTATCCTGTGGGCCTTATGTTCTTTATTGGCCCTTGTGTTGTGTATGTCGGTCTTCACAGACCCCTTTGTTTTGTTATCCGCTGCAAAGTTACGCTGTTCTTATATCCCATGCAATAATTTGCAGTTAATTCTTCTTGCATACGCTGTTTTTCTTGATTTAAACGAACAGAGCCACTCCCGTCACCTTATTATAAATATATATAAAGCCTCGTTCGCTTTCTTTTTGTAATATGTTTGTAATGATATGATTACATAATGTAAATCAAGTCTTTGCTTTTTGTGGATAATGCATTGCGCACGCTTCTTTTCCTTACTTGACTTTACTCTTATGTTTTCATGCTCTTCCCTGCCTGTCGTGTGTCTCTTCTTCCATTCTTCTCTCCAGTCTGCGCATAGGCATGGGACATAAAAAACATCCGGCGGGGCATCGTGTGCCTCACCGGATGTGGTATCTCATTCTGCCGTTTGTCCTCCGTTGCCTATGGCGTCGGGAGGAGCGACGGGCTTAGTGTTACTTCTTGATGACAACCTTCTTGCCGTTGATGATATACAAGCCACGGAGCGACTTGATGTCCTCCTTCGTAGCATTCATCTTCACTGTCTTGCCGTCGAGAGAGTAAACGTTAACCTTCTCGTCAGCGTCAGCGTTGATGTTGCCGATGCCGGATGCCTCACCGATGTAGTATGTCAGAGTGAAGGCAGGGACATTCTCTGGAGCCATATAGCCGTTTGTCAGATCCCACACATAGCCCTCTGGTATGTCAAAAGTATATACACCATCCTCTGTTGCTGAGAAGTCAAGATACAGTGTGTTATACCTTTGGTCGTCATAGTTGATGTATGTATCGATCTGGGCTATTTCCTCACCATTCTTCTTGACAGATATCTTCTTGCCGTTGTATGACATTCCAACCTCTGTGTAGTCAGGGAAGAGGATGCATATTGTGCTGAGTGAAGTTACCGTGCTCTTGTTCTCTGGGTCTGTGACAACATTGACATCAGGCACATTACCGTCATTCTTCACTGTGTATGTCAGTGTGAAGGCTGGGAGAGGATTGCCATTCTCGTCCTGTATGTGGCCTGCTGGCACCTCGAAGGTGTAAACACCATTCTCCTTGGTAGGATAAGATATCTTGAGAATGTTCCAGTCGTCATAAGCCCAGTCAATCTCTGCCTCTACCTGTGCTACCTCAACACCGTCTTTCTTGACAGTTATCTTGCCAGCACCGACAGACACTTCCTTGCAGTCAACGAATGTCATGACAATCTTCTTCAGCTCTGTTACAGTGCTGTTGTTCTCTGGGTCGGTAACAACATTCACGCCCAATGAGCCGCCGCCACCGTTGCCGATAGTGTATGTGAATGTCACAGCAGGGAGAGCGTTGCCTGAGCCATCAACGAAGAATCCTTCAGGAGCCTCGAATGTGTATGTGCCATCCTCTGTGTATTCCTTAGAAGTAGTAAGTATCAGCTCATTCATATCTTCACCAAATGATGTATCAGAAATCTTCTCAAGCTCTACGCCGTCTCTCTTGACAGTCACCTTGCCGGCACCACAGCCCATCTCTGCTACTGTTGTGTTCCATACGTGGATGGTCTTCAGTGATGTCACTGTGCTTCCGTCAGCAGGGTCAGTCTTCCAGTCAGATGTAACCTCGCCGCCACCGTTGCCGATAGTGTATGTGAATGTCACAGCAGGGAGAGCGTTGCCTGAGCCATCAACGAAGAATCCTTCAGGAACCTCGAATGTGTATGTGCCATCCTCTGTGTATTCTTTAGAGGTTGTCATTACCAGCTCGTTCAAGTCATTACCCCATACTGCATCAGCTATCTTCTCAAGTTCTGTGCCGTCCTTCTTGACAGTTACCTTGCCTGAGCCACAGCCCATCTCTTCTACTGTTGTGTTCCATACGTGTATGGTCTTCAGTGATGTCACTGTGCTTCCGTTCTCTGGGTCAGTCTTCCACTGGCTGTCATCACCACCCTGTGAGCCTCCGCCGATAGAGAAGAAGAGGGTTGTGCCGACATTGATATTGCCTGTCAAGTAGCCGCTGTTGTTCCATGTCTGGTCGCCTACGAGACCCTCATCGAGGGTCAGACGGTAGTTGCCTGCCTCTGTGATAGGCTCCTCAACAGACACTCTTGCTGTCCTGCGGTTCTTCGGGTTAACCTGGAATGTGGCAGGATACTGCTTGTAGTTGACAGGGTCGTAGAAATATACTGTAGCGTCTGGGCCGTAAACCTCATCGCTGAACTCTATCATCACCTCAGAGATAGACTCTACTGTTGTCTCGCTGACAGGGTCAGAAGATTCTACTGTGATAGTAGCCTGTGGAGCAGAAAGCACTGTATATTTCAGATATACAATCTTGTCGTTTGTCTCCACGCCATAGCCTTCGCCTCTGTTGTAAACACTGTCCTCTATCACTACGGTGTATTCGCCAGATGTCGTGATAGGCTCCTCAAGAGTCAGAGTGAATCCGCTGACGATGTCGTCGCCTATCTTACATGTTGTCACTCTCTGGCGGTTAGAGTCTATGACATAGGCTCCCTTGTCCTCACGGCGTGTAGGTGATATGGCGTTGTAGTAGCTGTCTGTGCCTTCCTTCTGTGTACACTTGATGACTCTCAGCTCGCGTACGGTAGAGCCGGCGATTGGATCGGTCATGAAGTCATACAGGTCATAGTTGCGGAAGAGGGTGAAGTTGATCTCCTTACCCTTCATGTAACGGCCGTACTTGCCTTCTGTCTTGACATACTCGTCGTTGACGATGACGCCGAAGTTGATGTAGAAGTTATACTTATGAGTGTCAAGCAGTGTCCCCTCTGGGGTCACAGTGACAGTATTTCCGTCGGCTGTTATTGTGGCGTTAACCACCTTGTTTGTTGTGAGGTCTTCCACTCTGACCGATTGCACGCCACCCTCAAGCATATTGATGTTGACATTCTCATCGAATGTGAGGGTGAGCTTGTCGAATGTCGGGATGATGGCGTTGTCAGCCACAGAGACAGATGTCGGCTCAAGGTCGTCGGCAAGTTCTGGGCCTGGGTTGTAACGGACATTGAAGTTATGGTCGAAACCATCGTTCGAAACCTGGTTCAGGAAAGACACGCGGACATTCTTTCCTGCCACGATCTCTTCTGTCAGAGGTATGGTGTATTCTATGCCGTTCTTGCCTTCCTCTGTCGATGTGATGCCCTCTGTTATGTCTGTCTGGTACTTCACGTCATCCTGTGTCTGGTATGTCACACGCACACCGCTGAATGTCAGGGCGTTCTTGTCAGAGAAGTAAACCTTGAAGAATTTGTCTGTCAGTGTCGCGCCGTCGGCAGGAGTGAACTCTGCCTGTATGTCGCTCTTGTACTCCTCGAATACACATCCGGTAGAAACCGAGCCGAAGTTTCCGGCTGAAGGGCTGAAGCACATTGTGCCGTCGGCCATCTTGATGTTGCTGACCTTGATGCTTAATGAGCCCCACTTCATGGTCAGTCCCATGTCAGCGTATGTGCGGCGCACGCCGGTGAAGTCGATATAAAGCTTCTGTCCGTCAACAGAAATCTTGTCCTGAGAAATCTTCTCTTGGTATGCGTCGCCCATATCAGCGCTACCGATAGTGAGCGATGCTGTCGCTGTCTGTCCGTCCTCCATAGTCATGAGAGGATAGTCGAAGTCGAGCACCATGATGCCACGCTCGTCGCCTGGCAGCCAGTAAGAGAGGAATGGGTCTGGCTTTGTGATGCCAGTGTTCTTATGAAGGTCGCCAGGGGCTGTCCAGTTGAGCACGAGAGTGCCGTCAGTGCCATAGACGAGAGGGTCTTCTCCTCTTGACTTCACGCCTGTGAGGGTGAGTGTGACAGGGTCGCCGGCCTTATAGCGGCCTTCCTCTTTCCAGTTTGTCAGATACTCCTTGAGGTTAACGATAAGCTGCTCGCTGATGTTACCTGAGCGCACCTCAACCTTTCCATTCTCAGGATCCTGTGGATAACTGCCCACCTTGAGGTAAGCCCACTGGTCGGATGTGATAGGGAGGTTGAACGTCAGCGTTGCCTGTCCGTCACGTCCGTCAGTGATATCGAACATCTGTCCGAGTGGCTGGTCACACTCGAATGTAAGCTCTGTGATAGTCTCCATCACAGCGATGAACTTCTTATCCTTGCTGAAACCATTGTTACTTACAAGGTAATAAGTGTTTCCTGCCTTTACAGATGCTGTCTCCTTCTTGCTGAAAGAAGTTCCTTGAAAGTCTGCGCTGGCATAGCTGAAGCTTGAGCAGTATGACTCATAGTCAACGTCTGTACCGTCAGCGTTCATCTTTGAGTAAACCTTTTCTACAGCATCCTGCGACCATACGACCAGTGTTCCGTCGGTCTCAGGAGTGAACTTGTAGATGTCATTCACACCGTAGATGTTGTTCTCATTGTAGATAGTGTTAAGCTCGAGTGTCTTCAGTGTCACTGATCCTTGTGCAGAGGCAGACAGTCCGGCCAACACCATCACAATCAAGAGACACATCCTTTGGAGTGAATCATTGACAAAAGAAAGTAATTTTCCTTTCATACGTGATAAATGTTTTGGTTAGTAAATATGTGTTTTTGGTTTAATGATTAGTAGCATTGTCATGTCAGACGGTGTTGGCGACCGTCTCACACACTTTAATTTAATTCGTGAATCTGGCGATATATATAACAATCTGGCTCTGCAAGCTGGAATGTATGATATAGCTTGCAGAACCAGATGTCAACATTTGTTACATCACGACTTTCTTTGTCACAGTCTTGTCGGCTGTTGCAGCCTTTACGATTACTGTGCCATGATAGCCGTTTGCAGAGACAGCGACAGAGCCGTTGCCTGTTGATGTGCCCAGGAGGGCGCCGCTTGTGGTGTAGAGGCTTACTGTCACAGCCTCGCCTGTCATGACAGCCACAGAGCCTCCATAGACAGCGATGTCGATGTCAGCGGCCTTGTCAACGATGGCGTTGCTGATGCCGGTGGTGATGTTCTTCATTGGGAATACGACAGCGTTCACTACGCCACCGGTGACACCGTCGATGATCATGATGGCAATCTTTCCGTTCTCACGCTCGCCAATCTGCTCAGGATAGTTCAGCTCAAGCTCCTGTATGTATGACTTTCCAGCCTCCATTGTCTGTGGGAATCCGACGTTTGTGCCGGCCGGAGCGCCCCAGTATGTGCGTGCCACATCGTTGTGGATGATATTATACGAGATGGCTTGTGCATACTTGCCGCCCTTGCCCCAGTCGCCGAGGTTGGGGTCAGAGACACCGTAAAGGTTGTTGTGCTGCTCGTTTTTCAGTCCGTCCTCCAGCGCTACGGGGAACACATTCAGGTACTGTCCCTTCATGTTGAGGGCCGACTGTATCTCCACCTCCATCTTTATCTTGTTTGTCTCCTCGTCGAGCGTTGCCTTTGGCACGCTCACTCCGATGTATGATGGCACGTCCATCTCGGCCGATACGAAGTCGAGCCAGAGGTCTGCATTGTTAGAGAACTCGTAGCTTCCCGACTCGTTGCTCATTGGCCCGCAGATGTACCCATTGCGCTGTATCATGCCTGTCGGCGCGGCTCCGAGTCCGAGATACTGTGTGTACGATTCGAGGGTAGATGAAGAGTATGGGTCGCCGGTGTATGTATGCAGCGAGACAGGTATGAAGCGGTCGCCGAAGAGCTTCTCCATGTATTCTATGCTGAGTATTCCCAATGGGCAGTTAGGACATGTCGTGCCGGTCATCTCCTCAAGCACCACGCGCTTTACAGGCTCGTAAGTGAGGCTCTTCACGTTGCTCTTCACGATGTCAGTGTATGCGTCGAGCTTCACGTCGATGGTGAAGTTGTTCACCTCGCCGACAGTCAGTGGCAGCGGTTTCGTGAACTGGAATTTCACCTCGTCGTATTTTTTCAGTGCCAGTCCGTCCTGCGATACTGCGTCGATGGTGTTGCCCTCAGCGTCCTTGAGCGTCAGCGAGACGCTTGTGAAGGTGTCGATGTCAGAGTTGGCGAACAGTATTCCCTCGATTGTCTGGCTCGTCTTGTTTACCACAGTCTGAGGGTTGGTGAGGTACATCAGGTATTTCAGGTTACGCTGTACGAGGATATTGTCGAGGAATATGACACTCTCGTTGCGGTTGTTGTTCCAGAATCCGATGTATATCTTCTTGCCGTTATACTTTGCGAGGTCTATGGCATACTGTGTCCATTCGCCGTCGAGTCCCTCCTCTGTCTTGCCGATAGAGAGGTCGTAGGTGGTTATCTCGCCCTCAGCCTTCATGTGGCTGATGATGTCAGATGTGAGTGTGTTGATATTCTCGTCACACTCCCAGATGACAACCTTCAGCTTGTCGTCTGCGAGGTCCTGGTATTTCTGTGCGTCGAAGACGAGAGTGCAGAACTCGTCAGGGATGATGAGCTGTGGTGTGACAATCCAGTCGTCGCTCTGTCCGGCAGGGCTGTATATCGATGTTGATGCGGCGCATATGTCGGTAGAGCTGTCGCTCTCGCGTATCGAGAGGTTCCAAGGCTGGTTGTCAGCGTCAAACTCCCACGCCTGCATCTCCTGTGTCGGAGTGTTGTGGTCGCCCTCGTAGCGCATCATATTAGCCAGTGCCGAGCTGATGTTGTTGAAGTTCTCGGAGAACAGCACGGCTGTCTCTGTAGATATCTGACGCTCGTAAGAGCCGGTGTAGTTGACGGTGATAGCCTCGTTGGCGCTTTTCTCGTCGCCTGTGACATCGGTCACAGAGCCCTTGTCGAGGACAACCTTGTATGTTGCTCCAGAGTACAGATACTGTGTTGTGGCAGGCATGAGGGCCACGTTATTGTCCTTGGCTACGACAGAGAGGCTGCATATTGTCTTCTCGCCGTCAGTGGTTATCTCTATGAGACGTGCCGCGGCGTTCTTTGTCGTAGCTACCTTTGTGTCGAATGTTATGACAGGGAATGTCGTCGTATTGTCGAAGACAGAGACCTCTGAGCCGTCCTCCGGGAATATCGTTGTCGCGCTGACAGGCTTGTCGGCACGTCCTGTGAAGCTGACGGCGATGGTCTGGTTGGTCTTCGCCTCATTGCCGGCGAGGCATAGCGCACCGGCCGGAATCTCTACGGTATATGTCTCACCCTCAGTGAGTGCTGTCTCACGGAATGTCACCACGAGGGCGTGGCTGTCGGTCTGTGACAGTGTGAATCCTAACGAGGGGCGCACAGTGTTGCCCTTGCTGTCCTTAAGGATTGCTGATTGAGAGCCGCCCTTCACCTTTATGTTCTGTGTGAAGAGGAATGTCACGGTGCTCATCCAGTGGAATGAGGAGCCTGCTACAGGTGTTGTCGTGAAGTCCTGAAGGAGGTCTATGTTCTGGCAAGCCTCGCTGATGCTCTCAGGCAGGCAGACAACATAGCTCTCTCCCTGTGGCGACACCATAGAGCCGAGGACACGGCCATCGGCCGAGCCTGCCCACAGTGTTCCTGTGTTGTCAAACCCTGTGGTGTTATAGAAGCTGCGGCCGTAGCGCTGCTTCATGATGAGCGAGAAGGGGTACCAGATGCCTTCGCTGACCACCGACCACTCGCGCACTGGTGTGCCCGAGGGCGATGAGGCATAGACATTGCCGTAGTTATCGACATGTCCGGCGCGGTTGTCGAGGTTCTCAACCTCGTTGTAGCTCGTATATGTCATTGTCTCAAGATTGAGGACAGCGACAAAGAGGTTGTCGGCATTGTCGCGCACAGTGGATGCCGCATACTTGCCGTTAGGGCTGAGGACAACAGAGCCTTCCATCATGATGAAGCCGGCAGGAGTGTTCTTCCCGTCCTTTCCGAACTTGATGTAGGTCTTATCAACGGTGTTGTATATGAACGCCGTAGGGTTGATGCTCTGGTTGCCGTAGATAGCGATATACTTTCCGTCGGCAGAGATATCTGAGTACTGCTCCTGCTTGCAAGAGTAATCGACAGGCATGGTGGGGAGATTCTCGAGATTCATGATGGTCATTGTCTCGAGGTTCCACATGATTCCTGAGGAGTTAGACTGCATCACATTCTGCGCGTTGTCCTCATAGAATCCTATGGCATATTTGCCGTCAGGAGTGACAGCGACGGCCTGTCCTGCTTTTCCCTGTGCTGGCAGAGGCAGCATTGTCCATGTCTTCGTTGTCATGTTGAATATGGCGGGCACTCCGAGATACGAGCCGTCGTCGGTCAGCGAGCCGTTACATCCGCCCACGATGATGTTGCCATCGTCAGTGATGTCGTTCACCATGTATTTCCCGACAGCGTCGTCATCGCTCTCTGTGGCGAGCTTCACGACGGTCTCTGCCTTTGTCTCAGTGTTCAGTATGCGTGCTACGCCGCTCTTCTTCTGCTCAGAAGTGGCACCTTTCACGATGACCCACTTGCC
Source organism: Prevotella sp. (assembly GCA_051869435.1). GTDB lineage: Bacteria > Bacteroidota > Bacteroidia > Bacteroidales > Bacteroidaceae > Prevotella. The sequence continues at coordinate 25,782 of JBJEAW010000164.1, forward strand.
GTTGTCAGACACCTTGCTCGCTATGGAGAGGTCGCCATACTGCTGTAGCAGGAACCGCGGTGTGCCTACCGTCTGTGCGCTGACAGTCAGTGCTGCTGTCATGACAGACAATAAGATGAGTGTTAGGAACTTTTTCATATATTATCGTTTGATTAAGAATTATCAGTTGTTGGCCTCTTTCGAGACTATGACAGGGATAGAATTATTCTGTGACAATCCCTGCATAGCGTGCCGTTATGGGCTGGCAGGGGCTGTGACACGCCGTGAATGACATGCCTTATAAGCCTTACCTTTATCGTCTCTTCTTCGTTTTATCGTGCCATCTTGCGTGTCACGACAGTGCCATCGGCATTGGTAGTTTTCTTTATATATAGTCCGTTGGCAGGATTCTGTATGCTCTTGCCGGTGATGTCGAAGTATTCTGTCTTCACTGCCTTGTCTGCCTGTACGCCGTCGATGCCAGCGCCTGTCGGGTCATAGACATAGTTGACAGTGACTGACTTTGTCTCCACGACCTTGTATGTTGTCTTGGTGCTTGGTTTGCCAGCGATGATTACAGTCTCAGAGCCGTCCTGCACACATGCGTTGACAGTATATTTGATTGTTGTCTTGCCTTCTTTCGCGCCACAGATCCACTCTGCCAAGAGGCTTGCTGTCTCGTCTTTCGCGAGGCCGGTGACACTTATGATGTTACCTTTTGAGCTGAGTATAGAGGCCGGGGAAGTGTAATCGCCTGCTGCGGTCTGTGTCAGACAGCGGTCTTTGTAGCAGATATTGTGTGCTCCGAAAGGCATTGTCTCGATCTTGACATCAAGGTATGTCTGTACAGCATCGTCCGAGATATTCTTCACGAAGAGTCCGCTTGAGATGAAGTCGTCGCCCTTTCCCATCTCGTCCTCGACGAGTGTTGTGCGTGTCACAGTCGCTCCGTCGGCCACAGCGACATACTCGCCCGCGGCGTTCTGCTCTACGAACTGTACATATTTGTTCTCCTGTGCAGAGAGTGATGCTGCGCTCATAAGTATGGCAGCTGCGAGAGTGTAAAGTTTCTTCATATTCCTAATATTTAATTTTGTTATTCTTGTTCTTTGTCTTATGTCGTGATATGAGCCGCCAGATGTTGGCGCCTGTTATTCAAATTTTTCAAGCAAGTTCAAAAATGCGCCCCGAACCAGCGGTTGTTATGTAAAGGCAAAAGAGGCAGCACAGGCTTAGCCTATCAATGATCTTCTACGATTCGGCATGGTTCAGGCAGGTCTTGACCCTTTCTATTTATTTGAAATAAGCCTTTATGCTGTATTAACGCTTTTGCCCTTTCAGGGCGTACATCACCGTATTACTATTCCCAGGGCGTTGCCCTGGGCTATGCGCAGGTTGCCCTTTCAGGGCGCGCTTCGATGGTTTGCAATTCCCGTTGTGCTGCCTTGGGCTACGAGCAGGTTGCCCATTCAGGGCGCGCATCGATGGTTTGCAATTCCCGTTGTGCTGCTTTGGGTTACGAGCAGGATGCCCTTTCAGGGCGCGCATCGATGGTTTGCAATTCCCGTGGTGCTGCTTTGGGTTGCGAGCAGGTTGCCCTTTCATGGCGCGCGTCGATGGTTTGCCATTCCCGTGGCCTTGCCTTGGGTTACGAGCAGGATGCCCTTTCATGGCGCGCATCGATGGTTTGCAATTCCCGTGGCCTTGCCTTGGGTTACGAGCAGGTTGCCCTTTCATGGCGCGCATCGATGGTTCGCAATTCCCGTTGTGCTGCCTTGGGCTACGAGCAGGTTACCCTTTCATGGCGCGCATCGATGGTTCGCAATTCCCGTTGTGCTGCCTTGGGCTACGAGCAGGTTACCCTTTCATGGCGCGCATCGATGGTTCGCAATTCCCGTTGTGCTGTTTTGGGCTACGAGCAGGTTGCCCTTTCATGGCGCGCATCGATGGTTCGCAATTCCCGTTGTGCTGCCTTGGGCTACGAGCAGGATGCCCATTCATGGCGCGCATCGATGGTTTGCCATTCCCGTTGTGCTGCTTTGGGTTACGAGCAGGTTGCCCTTTCATGGCGCGCATCAATGGTTTGCCATTCCCGTTGTGCTGCTTTGGGTTACGAGCAGGTTGCCCTTTCATGGCGCGCATTGATGGTTTGCCATTCCCGTTGTGCTGCCTTGGGCTACGAGCAGGTTGCCCTTTCATGGCGCGCATCGATGGTTTGCCATTCCCGTTGTGCAGCCTTGGGCTACGAGCAGGTTGCCCTTTCTGGATGTATGATATTTGTGAGACTTGAGAATATTATCTCAGTATCTTCTTTCCGTCGATGATATACAGTCCGTGTCCGTTTGTATTAGGACTTGTAATGCGCTGTCCGGCAATGTTATACACGCCTTTGACACGAACAGGGTTGCTGTCTGTCTGGATATTCTCTATGCCAGACGACAGAGGGTTATAGAAGCGGAACGACATTGTGCCGTCGGCGTTCTGTGTGATGTCTGTGATGTCCTTCCGCATGAAAAGCGAGCCGTCCTTGTTCTCGTTGACGACTGTCGCGGCGGGTGTCGTTGTCGCTGTCAGGGCATTGTTGCCGTTAAAAGGATATAGGTCGCCCTTCACGTCGTTCTCTGTCCGTGTCCATGAGTTGTCGGCAGCGATGATGCCGCAGCGTTCTTTCGTCGTGTTGACATCGTTTGCCGCCCATGCCTCGGCGCTGTAGTTGACGTGTGATATCATCATTCCGGCGGCATACAGTCCGCCGTCACATCCTGTCTTCTGTCTGTTCTCGATGATGTAATACTCGTTTCTGTTGCCGTCATTATATATAATGTACGCGTCGCCACCCTCTGAGAGCGGCTTCATGTCTGTCACGTCTGTCGTCTCGTTCAGCTCTGTCAGTGTCTTCCATCCGCAGAAGGCGCGCTCGTAGGCGGTATATCCGGCGGGCTGGTATCCGTTGTCGAGATAGTTGCCCATGTTCATGAGGTCCCAGACGTATGTGCCGTAGTGCAGCTCTGTCGCTCCGAAGGCTGTCCCCTTGTCGTACATGTCGGGCAGGCCGAAGCAGTGGGAGAACTCGTGGCAGATGGTTCCTATGCCGTCGAGGCGTCCTCCCTCGCCCAGCTCACAGCTGCATGCGAAGCTCTTCACCGTCACGCCGTCCATCTCGAAAGGCTTCTGGTCCATGCCTATGGAGCCGAGTGTGCCTTCCTGCGGCCATATCAGATAGAGGTCGTCGGGGCATGTGTTCTCGCCCTGTCCGGCATAGAGCACGAAGACTTGGTCAACAACTCCGTCGCCGTCCCAGTCATACTTGGTGAAATCGACATCGCCTTTCTTGTCGGCATAGCGGCAAGCGTCGTATATCAGTTTGCCGATGTTGGCCTCGTTGGTGCCATATCCGCCGTCGTTAGCTCCATACGTGCGGTAGGTGTTAGGGAGCGTGAAAGGCCCCACGACATCAAAGTTGAACTCGAATTTCCCATCGCTCTGGGCGTAGAAATAGTCATAGACACTGCTTTTGAAGCCCACCTCGGGGTCGTTGAATCCTTTCTCGTTGGCCACACGGTCATAGTAAGCCTGTGCGTCGCTCCGGCTGAATGTCTTTGCGGGTATCTCGTCCTTGCCAACAAACTCCACGAGGATGATGAGTCCGCGCTTCTTCCCTGTGAACTTCTCCGTGTCGCCCTCGGCGGCGCGTGTCTGCCTTATGGCGTTGGCCTTAGAGCGGAGAGCCACGGCGTTAGCCTCGACAGCCTCCCTGTCGGCCTTCATATATACGCCTTGCTCGGCGGTAGCCACGTATGCCGTGCCGTCGGCGGCGCGCCAGTAGTGGCAGAACTCGTCGCCTGTCAGCTCGGCTCTCACCTCTGTGCCGTCGGCGAGGCGTAGTGTGCGCCACTGTCCCGGCTTGGCCGGTATGGCGAAGGATGATGCGGCGAAAAGGAACGCGGCCGCCGCTGTTGTCAGTATGTGTCTCATCGTTATTGTCTTAGGGGTGGTGGTCATCGTTGTGTGTCGTGTCTTTATAGGGAGTGGGGTGGGGGATATGTTGGCTTACTCTGCCGTCGCTGGCATGAGCTTTGTCTTCACCACCTGCTCCACACCGTCGGGTGTGAAGATGAATGCCACGACATAAAGGTCCTCGGCCTTGTAGGTGTCGTCTATTGTCAGGGAGTATGTCTTCTCCAAGTCGGTCTCCTGAGGCAGTGTGACAGGCTCGCCGTCACGGTCGTTGACGGAGAGGCGGAAGACATGGTTGTGTATGAACTCCTTATTGACACTGTTGTCCGGCAGACGCTGCAAAGAGACGATATTGTCCTCAATGAGCCATACCTGGAGCCTTGTGTCGGCTATGCTGCTCAGCGAGTTTGCCTTCACTGTTATGCTGGCCTGGCGTGTTGCGGGGTCGTAGCTGTTCTCACATTCTATGCTGACCGTGGTCTGCTCGGCGAGCATATCGGCCACAGAGCCGGCCCATGTCAGATAGTTGGATGTCAGGACCTTACGGTTGAGATAGCCGTTAGGCTGCTCCTGTATGTTGAGCTTCGTGGCGTAGTAGTCGCCTGTCTCTGTTGTCAGAGGATAATACTTGCCTGTCGTTGTCTTGCCGAAGGGGCCTCCGTATATGCCGACAGCGATGACGTTGTCACCTAAGTTGTGGTGCATCTTGTCCAGCTCTTCCATGGCGGTCGGACAGTTAACGCAGTTCTGCCCTGTGAAATCCTCTATGAGGACATTCTTGCTTGCTGTCACCCTGTCGCCCTTTATGAAACGCTCGTCCTCAGCGATGTCGCTGCAAGAGGAGAATGCCAGCGCAGAGAGGATGGCGAGAGATATGATGTTCTTTATTTTCATTATTTTCCTGATGTGGTAATGGTGTGGTTCCTTATGTGCCGATGAATCAGCCGTATGTTAGAAGTTGTAGTTGTAAGAGATTGTGAATCCCTTGCTTGCCGGCACATATCGGCATACGCCGCCTGAGCAGTTGAATCCCGCGCGTGTGCGTCCGTAGCCCGCCTGGAGACGGTGTGAGCCGGTGTTGAACGTGACGAGGCCCTGGTAGTAGTGTATGTCTGTCTCGCCGCTGTTATACATGTCGGATATGGTGAACATGAAATGAGGCAGCACAGAGAGCTCAAGCAGCCCATAGACCCAGTCGCCCTCGTCCTGCTTCGTATGCAGATACTGCACCTCTCCGCGCAGGGTGAACGTCTTGTTGAAGCGGTATTTGCCGTCGGCGATGTATATGTTAGAGTGTATCATGCCGCCCTTGCCCTCCACGACAGTCTTGTTGTAGTACTGGTTCATGTACATGAGGTTGAGGAGGAAGGCGCGTGAGAAACGCTTTGAGAGCTGCACGTTGATGTCCTGGTAGTACTTCTCGTTGCCCCATTTCCAGAATGCCGAGCCGTAGCCGTCGGTGCCTATCGTGTTGCCCTGTGTGGCATGGTCGTTGCGGTCGATGGCGTGGACATGCGAGAAGTTCACCTTCACGTCTGTCCCATACTTTCCGCCGAGGAGTGTGTTGCGCTTGAAGCGGTAGCCTATCTCAGCCTGGTAGGCCCACTCTCCGTTAGGCTGTGTGGCGTAGGGATAGAGCGCGGCGAGGGCGTATGTCTGGTCCATGGTGAACGCCGGCAGGTGGTTGATGAACGACGATGTGCCGCTGACGGTGCGGCTGCTGCGGAATGACATGTTGTCGCTGCGCTTCGCCTGGAGCAGGATGCTCATGCCGCTCTTCGAGTATGACGTTGAGAGCATGGCGACATTGCCCTTGCGGTAGATGTAGGGGTAGTTCTTGTCGAACGACGGGTCGTCGGTCTTCCATGCGTATTCGCCCAGGATGTTGAAGTCGCCCACCTGGAGATTGGCCCTCACGTCGAACGCGTTGACATACTCCGGGGCGTTGAGCGTGTATTTATACACACCGTCGTCCTCAGTGATGAGTGTCGAGATGTCGTTGTGGTTCTTCTCGTATTTGTTCACCCATGACGCTCCGAGCGTGAGGTATGTGCCGTGCTCAGCCATTCCCTTCACCCATCTGTCTATGTTCAGCTCCATGTCCGCGCCGCTTATCCAGCTGTCGCTGTAGTGCCAGTAACGGCGCTGCTTGCCCGAGAGGGCCTTCACTGTGACGCCCTCAATGGGCTTCACGACGAGCCTTCCGCCCACAAGGGCGTTGTCGATGCCGAGGCTACGCTCCTCGTATGTGCGCAGGATGAAGCCCGAGCCGAACTGCTCGTAGAACGAGCCGGCGGTGAGGTCTATCTTGTCATAGTGGAGCTTCAGGTAGTAGTGGCGCACGCCCCATCCCTTGAATCCGGCCTCGTAGCCCGGGAGAGGGTGGTCGAGATACTCGAATCGCACGCCGGCGTCGAGGTGTTTCGACATGGCGTTCACCTCGGCGTATGTGTTCGTCTTCCCCCAGTCGTCGTCTTTCACGGCTCCGATTTTCTCGTCGCTCTGTGGTATGAGGATGTCGCTCTGTATGCTTCCGCTCACGGTTATGCCGTTCTGCCCGTTCTCGTTTTGTGCTTCAGCGTTTGCTGCGAACGTTGCCAGCAGCATTGCCATGAATATTGTTTTTCTCATTTAGTGATGTCTGTATCGTAGTTTTTTTGTCGTGGAGTTGCCTTTTGCCGTTGTCGCCTTTGTCCTTATGTCATTACAGAATGCCCGGTTGTCTTGTGGTGTAGGTGGTCAGTCTGCCGCGTGTCCCCGCCATGGAGTCCGCTCTTTGTATGACGCTGTGGCTCAGAGCCATACTCGCTATGGCGTCAAAGGCATAGAAAAGTGGAAAAAGACGCATACCCGTGTATGCGTCTTGAAAAGGGTGGGGGTGTTATTTCACGAGTTCCCTGACTTTCTCTATCAGCTCCTCCTCCGCTCCGTCAACATATCCGTTGTGCTTATAGACAATCTTTCCGTTGCCATCGACGATGAGCGTGTACGGGATCATCTGCACTCCGAGGGCGCGCTTGAAGTCGCTGTTAGGGTCGAGGAGCACCTCATACTGCCATCCGTGGTTGTCAACGAGAGGCTTCACCTTGTTGATGTTCTGGGCCTGGTCGATAGACACTGCTATCACCTTCACGCCGGTCTCTGCCTGCCAGTCCTCGTAAACCTCGCTGATGGCTGACAGCTCACGGTTGCAGGGCTTGCACCATGTGGCGAAGAAGTCGATGATGAACGGTTTGCCATTGTTTGACAGAGTGTCGGTCTTCACCGTCTTTCCGTCGATGTTTTTCAGCGTCACTGATGGCAGCTGGGCCGATGCGACACAGCAGAAACCAATGAGCAACACCAATGTAGCTAATACTTTTTTCATAAGGTTCTTATTCGGATGTTATTGTTTGTCTTTATATTTCGACGTGGTATGATGCATGGGTGTCTGCCATGCGGATGTCAGTATAGGCCGCCGGCAGACATTGATGATTTGATATTGATGTGATATTTTACTTTTCCTGCTGCAAAGTTACTTAAATATAGGTGTAATATATCGCCTGTCAACGTTAATAATATATAATTTTAGGAAAAATATTACAGATTGATTAAAATATCAGTAATTATGGTAAATATATCCACATTTTATACACGTATTCACTGTGTTTTACTCTGCTTTCAGATTGTTACGCATGTTGTGTCTAAACCGTTAAAAATGTTGTATTTATGCAAGTTTTATACAGAAAAATATAACGTTGGTGAATAATAATACATCATATTACGTATTGCTCTTATAATTTCTTGTCGTACGATGTGGCTTTGCTTACAGAATGAAAGTATATGTTGCTGTGCGGCTTATGGTTTGCCGCAAATCAACATTCTGTTGTGTATATCTCTACTGTTGCCCCCTTATCCTCAAAAACAATGTTTGTCCTGTCTTCTGTCCCTGCCTGTCCCGCGACAAAGACCCGTTGCGGCCGGTGTTCCAGATACCTTCCTGCTGACGTATGAGAAAAGTATCAGGTTATGCTATGCCTTCGCCTCTCTTGTATTTTCTTGCAGCTCCAACGCCCGTTTCCTCAGCGTATTTCGCTCCGTGCCTGTCTCGTGCCGTCCAGAAGCGATTTTCTTGCTGCTGCCCTAATTCGCTGTCACTCAGTGCCTTGTTCTTTTCTCGTTTTTCGCGGGCCGTTATTTCCTGTCCTATTGGTATTGTTTGGCCGTCTCATTTGTACTGTCTGAGCTCCCCATTCGTATTGTTTACCCCTCCCATTTCTGCTGTTTAGGCTGGTTCTGTAAATCAGCGTTCTCATTTTTTGAGATTATTTTCGAGGACAAATTGTAAGTTAAAGTTTCCTGTGTCCTGTTTTCCCTCTGTCTGAGGCTGTTTTATCGCCCCGATATGCGCCTGTTCATAAAAGTACAATCCGCTTGCTGATTGTGATACTAATCGTCCGCTCCTCTGCCCTGCCTTTTTCTCCCCTTCTGTCTGCACCCCATAGGGTGGAGGTTGAGAGGACGACACGCGGCGATTGAATCGCCGAGATAATAACGGCACAAGAAATCTCGGGGGAATCTCGGAGGAAAACGCATTTTGGCTAAATCATACTCAAATCAAGTATGACAAAATGAA
>JBJEAW010000165.1:0-32426 GCA_051869435.1 Prevotella sp.
TTGATAATCAGTGGTTTAGTTGCAAGTGTTTCTCATTGTTTATGGTTAGTACGCATATCTAATTACAATTATAGAACATATACCCCTCTATTTCTGTAATAGAATTTGGAATTGATATTGAGGAAAGACTTTTACAAGAAGAAAATGCGTTACCACCTATTTTCTGTACTGAATTTGGAATTGATACCGATCTTATTTTTGAACATTTAACAAAGGCATTACCTTCTATTGTAGTTACAGAATTGGGGATTATAATAGAAACAAGATTCAAGCACCCATGGAACGCGCCAGTTCTTATGGTTATTATAGAGTTTGGCATACTTACTGATAACAGATTTTCGCATGTTGCAAAAGCTTCTTTCCCAATTTCAGTAACTGTATACTCTACATCTCCAACCATAATTGATGATGGAATTACAATGTCTCCAGAATATTTATTATCTCCAGATGTAACTTCTGCCTGTTTTGTTTTCGATGTTATATTATAATATATGCCATCAATCTCCACGTCGTATGCTAATGCAGACAATGAAGACAACATGCTTATCAAAAGCATTGGCAGCATAAATAAAAGTCTTCTATTCATAATAATTAGCCGGACACATATCTCAGCCATTAGTCCGGACGTTGGCAGTATGACTTTATCAAGTATTATGTTATAGATATCCATTTATCGTAAAGAATGGTTTCTTTATTCAGAAAAGAAACGAGCGTAACGATATAGGAATGGCATACCTGCAACTTTCCTATTGCAGACAAATCTTTTGGGGGAGATAGAAACACTAAACTATAAACCGATTTAGACAAGTCTTGCCCCCAAGTCACCATCAAGAAGTATCTAAAAAGCCTAAAAAAAGATTGGGAGAAAGATTGAGAGCATCCTCCTGAATGTTGCTCTTGATCAGCTCGCCTGCATCGGTACAATACCGGTCTTCCATGCGAAGAGTGGAATAGAGTTCGTGATATAGATGCTGATTGTCCATGATGAGATAATACTTTTTTGTTGCTGCATCCTATTATCTCTAGTATCACGATACGCCTTTACGGGCGAATAGGACATAAAAAAGGTGCAGACACCCTTCTCATGCGTTCACCCAGGCAGCCTCGGAATGGAAACCTGTCCACACGTTTATGGAAGAAAATGCCTACACCGTTTGGTGGAGGCATCAACTATTTCAACGTGTGGAAAGGCATTCTCCAATATCCGAGAATACCAACCATCATTTTGGTCGTTCTTATTTCCTTACAAGTTTCCGAGGCTTTTCAGGTGAACGCAAAATAATAGTCAATGCATTATATGTTTATTGTATATGTCTGTATATTGTTCTTTTGCTACGCTATATAATTTTGATGGTCATGAGGCTTTCGTCAAAAGAGAATGTCCTGACGAGCCAGCCGTTTTCTTGGGACAAAGATACGCATTTTTATTGAAATGGCAAAGAACATAAACATTATTATTCTGCTGTATATGATAAATTGTCATTTGAGTAACGTGCGGAGGAGCATCGTACTGTCAGGAAATCCGTAAACAGGCGTATGCAACCAGGTGGAAATATGCAACGGAGGCCAAGAGACGGCAGTTAAGGATTGTAAGCAGTGCTTCCCGGCGTGTCATTCATACTGAATGAGGCCGTCATACAGCACGTTTGGCGCGCTCATTCAGTACAAATGAGGAAATTGGCGAGAGGTCGGAAAAACTGTAAGCAAATCACGGGCGACGGCTTACAATCTATAAGCAAACGGGCGATGAGGGAGGGGGAGAGAGGGAGAGGCTGGCGGGATGTGTGGTCTTCTGCGCTTTCAGCGCGTGCTGCTTAGTCTATTCGCTGAATGGTTTCTGCACACCACCCGACTGTTAACAGCATTTAAAATACGGCACTAAACATTAAACATATATAAAGGATATGGCAGAGGGCGAAAAAAAGGGGAGCATATAGGCCGTTGTAACAAAGAATATATACCTTTGTAATCGGGTAGAAAGAAGAGAGACTCTTTTCGTGGTATGATGCTATGGATTATGGCGGATTATATTTCAGGCGGGCTGAATAAATTCCCAGTCCCCACCGATGAGAATCAATTAAGTCCCCCACCATTGTCCGCCTCACGATAGCTGTCAACAGCCCCAAATAACCCATCAAACAGCAGCCTATGTTTAATGATATCGTCAAATTCTCTGTCCGCAAGAAGCTGTTTGTGGCTCTGACCACACTGTTCCTGCTCATGGGAGGCATCTACGCTATGCTTACCCTTCCTGTCGATGCTGTGCCTGACATCACGAACAACCAGGTGCAGATAGTCACCGTGTCACCTACGCTCGCCCCCCAGGAGGTGGAGCAGCTTATCACCATCCCTGTCGAGACGTCCATGAGCAATATCATGAACGTGACGGAGATACGCTCTGTCTCGCGTTTCGGGCTCTCGCTGGTCACTGTGGTGTTCAAGGAGAGCGTCCCTACGCTTGAGGCGCGGCAGCTCATCAACGAGCAGATACAGACCGTGGCGGGCGAGATACCGTCAGAGCTTGGCACGCCTGAGATGATGCCTATCACGACCGGTCTGGGCGAGATATACCAGTATGTGCTGAGGGTCGATAAGGCCCATGAGGGCGAGTATGACGCCATGGAGCTGCGCACGATACAGGACTGGATTGTCCGCCGCCAGCTCTCGGGCATCCCGGGCATAGTGGAGATAAACAGTTTCGGAGGCTATCTGAAGCAGTATGAGATAGCCATCGACCCTGATGTGCTGACGGCCATGCGGCTGACGATAGGCGATGTCTTCGAGGCCCTCAGCCGCAACAACCAGAATACAGGCGGCAGCTATATAGAGAAAAAGGGGCGCGCGTACTACATCCGCTCAGAGGGTATGCTGTCAAGCCTTAAGGATATCGAGCGCATCGTTGTGGCCAACCGCAACGGTATGCCGGTTCATGTCAGCGACATCGGGCGTGTCGGCTTCGGCTCCCCCAAGCGTTTCGGGGCTATGACGATGGACGGCGAGGGCGAGTGTGTGGGCGGTATCGCGATGATGCTGAAGGGCGCTAACGCCAATGTCGTGACGAAAGAGCTGGAGCAGCGCATAGAGAAGGTGCAGCGTATGCTGCCGGAGGGTGTCACCATCGAGCCTTACCTGAACCGCTCAGAGCTTGTCAACCGCAACATCTCGACCGTCATCTACAACCTTGTCGAGGGCGCCATCATTGTCTTCCTCGTGCTGATGCTGTTCCTCGGCAATGTGCGCGCGAGCATGATTGTCGCCTCTGTGATACCTCTCGCCATGCTCTTCGGGTTCATCCTGATGCGCCTCTTCGGTGTCTCGGCCAATCTCATGAGCCTCGGTGCGATAGACTTCGGCATCGTTGTCGATGGGTCGATAGTCATCATCGAGGGCATCCTGGCCCATATCTACTCACGGCGTCTGATGGGGAAGCGTCTGTCTCCTGAGGAGATGAACGCCGAGGTGGAGGCCGGCGCGCGTAAGGTTGTGCGCAGCTCGGCATTCGCCGTGCTCATCATCCTGATAGTCTTCTTCCCGCTGCTGACGCTGAGTGGCATAGAGGGTAAGTACTTCACGCCTATGGCCAAGACACTTGTCTTCTGCATCATCGGCGCGCTGCTGCTCTCCGTGACGTATGTCCCAATGATGGCATCGCTGTTCCTCCCGCGCCATATAGACCCCAAGCCGTCGTTTGCCGACCGTTTCTTCGGCTGGCTCAACGGCATATACTCCCGCTCGCTGCGCCTCTCCCTGCGCCATACATGGGCGACGATAGGCGGTGCGTTCGCTCTGCTTGCCGCCTCGCTGCTGCTGTTCTCGCGCCTCGGGGCTGAGTTCATCCCGACGCTCGACGAGGGCGACTTCGCCATGCAGATGACCCTGCCGGCGGGCAGCTCGCTGACAAGGAGCATCGAGGTCTCAGAGGAAGCGGAGCGCATACTGAAGGAGAAATTCCCGGAGATAAAACATGTCGTGGCGAAGATAGGCACCGCCGAGGTCCCTACCGACCCCATGTCGGTCGAGGATGCTGACGTGATGATCGTCATGAAGCCATTCAAGGAGTGGACCTCAGCCGGCAGCCGTGCCGAGATGGTAGAGAAGATGAAGGCCGCGCTTGAGGAGGTTGAGGGTGCCGAGTTCAACTTCAGCCAGCCTATACAGCTGCGCTTCAACGAGCTTATGACAGGCGCCAAGGCCGATATCGCCATCAAACTGTACGGCGAGGATATGGACGAGCTGTACTCAAAGGCCAAGGAGGCGGCCGCGCTGATAGAGAAAGTGCCTGGCGCGGCAGACGTCATCGTGGAGCAGGCTGTCGGTCTGCCACAGCTCGTCGTCCACTATGACCGCACGAAGATAGCCCGCTACGGGGTTGACATAGAGGAGCTGAACGCCATCATACGCACAGCCTACGCCGGCGAGGCGGCGGGTGTGGTGTTCGAGAACGAGCGCCGCTTCGACCTCGTCGTGCGCCTCGACCACGAGCTGGTGAAAGACCTTGACCTCAACGCCCTCACTGTCCGCACATGCGACGACATGCAGATACCTGTCAGCGAGGTGGCAACAATCGACCTTGTCAACGGCCCGCTGCAGATAAACCGTGACGCGGCAAAGCGGCGCATCGTTGTCGGTGTGAACGTCCGCGACGCCGATATACAGAAGGTTGTAGATAACATAAGCCGCACTCTCGACAAGAACATAGAGCTGAAGCCGGGCTACTACTTCGAGTATGGCGGACAGTTTGAGAATCTCCAGAACGCCATCAACACGCTCATGGTTGTCATCCCGATAGCCCTGATGCTCATCCTCCTGCTGCTCTTCTTCGCCTTCAAGAGTGTCATCTACTCGCTGGTGGTATTCTCCACGGTGCCCCTGTCGCTCATTGGCGGCATCGCCGCGCTGTGGGTGCGCGGCCTTCCGTTCAGCATCTCGGCCGGTGTGGGGTTCATAGCCCTCTTCGGTGTGGCAGTGCTTAACGGCATCCTCATCATCAACCATCTGAACGAGATACGCTCAGGCGGCACATACCGCCGCTCCACTGACCGTACCATACTCTCCGGCTGCAGCCATATACTGCGCCCAGTCTTCCTCACTGGCCTTGTGGCGTCGTTAGGCTTTGTGCCTATGGCAGTGGCCAAATCGGCCGGAGCCGAGGTGCAGCGCCCGTTGGCTACGGTCGTCATAGGCGGCCTGATAGTATCGACAGTGCTCACACTCATTGTCATCCCCGCCTTCTACCGCATCGTCAACAGCCTCCCTGCCAGGCTCCGCAGCATGAGACGCCGGGGCATCCTGCCCCGCTGGATGGCATTCATTGTGGTGGTCGCCATACCGGCAGCCACGGCCATAGCCCAGCCACACAGCGTCTCCCTGCAAGAGGCTGTCGATATGGCCATAGAGCGTTCGCCACGCATGAAGATGGCCGAGACCGACATACAGCGCGCCCACGCCATGCGGGGCGAGGCATGGGACGGCGGCAACACCAGCGTCAGCTATGCCTGGGGACAGCTGAACGGCGAGCTGAAGGGCGACAATGAGCTTAGCGTAGAGCAGTCGTTAGGCTCTCTGCTGACACCTTTCTATAAGGATGCGCTGGCCAAAACCATAGCTGCCACGGGCGAGGCCCACCGCGACATTGTGAGAAGGGAGCTGACAGCCGAGGTAAGACGCGCATGGCACGACTATCTCGCCGCGCTCGCCCTCTGCCGCCTATGGCAGGGCGAGGAAGCCACAGCCGCACGCCTGCGCTCCATAAGCGAGCTGAGACTTGAGCAGGGCGACATAAACAAACTTGAACATGCCATGATAAACACCATGGCGGCCGAGCAGCACACACAGCTCATGGAGGCGCAAGACAAGCTCGCGCTCGCCGCGAGACGGTTCCAGTGGGTCTGCCGCTCTGAGCAGCCCATTGTCCCTGCCGACACGGTGCAGACACTCCAGGCTATACCGATAGCCGGCGGCGGCGCACCAGAATACGGCCGGTACTTCGACCTCACGGCCAAGCAGAAAGCTGACATGGTGAAGATAGAGAAAAGCAAATTCTTCCCTGAGCTGTCACTCGGATACACACGGCAGAAGATATCACCGATGTCAGGACTTAACTCATGGATGGTCGGTGTCTCCTTCCCGCTCGTCTTCTTCCCACAGAAGAGCCGTGTCAGACAGGCACGCCTTGAGGCGCTGTCGGCACAGTATGAGGCGGAGGAGAACCACAGGCAGCTGAGCCAGAAGGTGGAGGAGCTGAGGGCGCAGGCATCATCACAGGCCAAGCGGATAGCCTACTATACCGACGCGGCGCTACGTGAGGCTGACGCTCTGCAGCAGAATGCCATCGCCCTGTACAAGGAGAGCGAGACAAGCATGACAGAACTGATACAGAGCCTGAACGCCGCACGCGACATAAGGCGCCAATACATAGAGGCTGTACACGAATATAACGTGACAGCGACAGAGCTGGAACTTTACTCAGAATAATCCCATCACAACCATAAACATCATGAGACCATACCCTATATACCTCGCAGCAGCCGTGATGACGGCATCACTGCTGACAGCATGTGGCGGAAAGACAGAGACCGCCACAGAGACTCCCGAGACAGAGACAGGCGCGAAAGCCGACACCACACAGGCCGGCAAAGACAGCAAGGACACTCTCGTGGCTGACGCTGTGACAAGCGCGACGAACGTGGCCAACAGCCCGACATTCAACGGTGTGCTCGTCGTGTCGCCCAACCAGATTGCCACCGTGTCATCGACAATGGGCGGACGCATACACAAGCTGCATGTCATGCCAGGCAAGGCCGTAGGCAAAGGACAGGTGATAGCGACCCTCGACGACCCCGACTTCATATCCCTCCAGCAGACATACATGGAGGCATCGGCCCAGTTGGAGTATCTGAAGCAGGAGTACAACCGCCAGCACGCACTCGGAACGAAGGACGCCGCATCGCAGAAAAAGGTGCAACAGAGCAAGGCCGAGTATCTCTCAATGAGAAGCCGCGCCATGGCTGCCGAGGCACAGCTGAGGGCCTTGGGCGTGAACACCCAGCCAATAAGGAACGGCGAGATAATGACCTATCTCCCCGTCACAGCCCCAATAGGCGGCTATGTCACCAACCTCACCGCCAATATCGGCAAATATGTCGAGGAGGGAAGCCCTATATGTGACATCATAAACAAGAGCTCACAGCTATTGCAGCTGACTGTCTATGAGAAGGACCTCCACCTGATGACTGTCGGGAAAGAGCTGGCATTCAGAGTGAACGGCATGGGGAAGAAGACTTTCTCGGCCACTGTCATATCTGTTGACCAGGCTGTCGATAAGACCGACTACTCCATAAAGGCATACGCACGGGTGAAGGACGCCCACCCCTCTTTCCGCCCGGGCATGTACGTGAGGGCTAAGATAAAGGGCGGTGTGTGACACCGCACAGGCAGCATCAGGAGGAAAGGACAAGGCCAGATACATGAAGAGACGTTCAAAAAAGCCCAGTCCGATTCCAGTCACACAGGCCGGATTGAGTATTGAACATTACCAAGAAACGCGCCAAGAGGTGCCGGACAACCAGTTTGTCCGGCACCTCTTGGCGTATATCCAACAAACCCTGACACAGAGACATCCAGCAGGCAGGCATATCACCCCGAAGACATGCGACGACAGCATCTCACGGCCGCCACGCTTAACATACATCAAGAAAGAGATATCAAATAGCGAATAAGAAGGATATACAGAGTATCATTTTGAAAGATATTTACTACTTTTGCAAACGTATTGTAAGGATAAGCACAACAAACACAAACAAAACCAATATGAAAAAGGGAAATGGGCTTTACAACGCCGCCTACGAACACGATGCATGTGGTGTAGGTATGGTTGTCAATATTCATGGCAACAAAAGTCACGAGCTTGTCGATAACGCCCTTAAGGTGCTCGAGAACATGCAGCACCGTGGAGCAGAGACACGAGACAAGACGGGCGATGGAGCAGGTATCCTGCTACAGATTCCACACGAATTTATTCTGCTGCAAGGCATACCTGTGCCAGAGAAGGGAAAATACGGCACAGGACTCGTCTTCCTCCCTAAGGACAAGCAGCGCCAGAGCGAGATTCTCTCCATAATGATCGAGGAGACTGAGCGCGACGGACTGTCGCTGATGCATCTGCGCAATGTCCCCACCAACGATGATGTGCCAGGCGTCAGCGCACGTGGCGTGCAGCCAGATATAAAGCAGGTCTTCATAACAGGAGTGAAGGACGGCGACGTACCAGTCTTCGACCGCATCCTCTACAAGCTCAGGAAGAGGATAGAGAACCGCATTGACGACGAGGACTTCTACATCTGCTCGCTGTCAAACAAGGACATCATATATAAAGGTATGCTCACATCGGGCCAGCTAAGAAGATTCTTCCCTGACCTCTCTAACAACTATCTGACATCGGGCCTGGCCCTTGTCCACTCACGTTTCTCCACCAACACTTTCCCGAAATGGAAGCTCGCCCAGCCGTTCCGCTTCCTCTGCCATAACGGAGAGATAAACACAGTGCGTGGCAACCGTGGCTGGATGAAGGCCCGCGAGTCGGTACTCTCGTCTCCGGCATTAGGCAATATCAAGGAGATACGCCCTATACTTCAGGAGGATATGTCTGACTCCGCCTCCTTGGACAATGTCTTTGAGTTCCTCGTCATGTCAGGAATGTCGCTTCCACAGGCCATGGCGATACTCGTCCCAGAGTCGTTCAACGACAAGAACCCTATCTCTGAAGACCTGAAGGCGTTCTACGAGTATTACTCCATACTCATGGAGCCATGGGACGGTCCTGCCGCACTCATGTTCTCCGACGGCCGCTATGCCGGCGGTATGCTCGACCGTAACGGTCTGCGCCCCTCACGCTACACCATCACCAAGAGCGGCATGATGGTGGTGGCGTCAGAAGTGGGTGTGATGGATTTCGAGCCGTCTGATGTCGTGTCGAAAGGCCGTCTGCAGCCAGGCAAGATTCTTCTCATAGACACACAGGAGGGACAGATATACTATGACGGAGAGATAAAGGAGAAGCTGGCCACGGAACATCCCTACCGCCAGTGGCTATCGACCAACCGCATACAGCTCGAGAAGCTCAAATCAGGACGCAAGGTCGATAACTCTGTGAGCGACTACGAGCGCCGCCTGCGTGTCTTCGGCTACGGACAGGAGGACATAGACAAGACCATCGTGCCGATGTCTGTCAACGGACAGGAGCCTGTGGCAGCCATGGGCAACGACACTCCGCTCGCAATCATATCTGACAAGCCACAGATATTCTTCAACTACTTCCGCCAGCAGTTTGCCCAGGTCACTAACCCTGCCATCGACCCTATACGCGAGGAACTCGTCATGTCGCTGACAGAATACATCGGAGCGGTAGGCACCAACATCCTCACCCCCGACGAGTCGAACTGCAAGATGGTGCGTCTGCCACAGCCTGTGCTGACAAACACCCAGCTCGACATTCTCTGCAACATACGCTACAAGGGCTTCAAGACCCAGAAACTCTCCATGCTCTTCGATATAAGCAAGGGCGAGAGCGGGCTCAGGGCTGCCATCGACGAGCTCTGCAAGAAGGCAGAGGAGAGCGTTGATGACGGCGTGAACTATATCATCCTCTCTGACCGTGACATCGACCAGACACATGCCGCCATACCGTCGCTGCTCGCTGTCAGCGCCGTCCACCACTACCTCATCTCTGTCCAGAAGCGTGTGCAGACAGCCCTCATAGTAGAGTCGGGCGAGATACGCGAGGTGATGCACGCCGCGCTGCTCCTCGGCTATGGCGCGTCGGCCATAAACCCATACATGACATTCGCCATACTCGACCGCCTCGTGAAGGAGCACAAGATACAGGAAGAGTACAACACGGCCGAGACAAACTATATCAAGGCCGTCGATAAGGGACTGAAGAAGATAATGTCGAAGATGGGCATCTCAACCATCCGCTCATACCGCGGTGCCAAGATATTCGAGGCGATAGGTGTCAGCGAGGGATTGCTGAAGAAGTATTTCGGCACTGACGTCTCCACGATAGGCGGTATAGGCCTGCGCGACATAGCCCGCGACGCCATACGCCTCCACGACGAGGGATTCAAGAGCGAGATAGGCACTTTCCTCCCTAATACCGGTCTCTTCAACTACCGCAAGGACGGCATCGACCATGCGTGGACCCCGGAGGCGATAGCCAACCTGCAGATAGCGACACGCTTAGGCTCATACAAGAAGTTCAAGGAGTGGGCTGCCAGCGTTGACAATAAGGAGCGCCCGATATTCCTCAGGGATTTCCTCGGCTTCAAGAAGTCAGCCACACCGACACCGATAGACGAGGTGGAGCCTGTCGAGAGCATCGTGAGACACTTTGTGACAGGAGCGATGTCTTTCGGCGCACTGTCTATCGAGGCCCACGAGGCTCTCGCGCTGGCCATGAACAAGCTTGGCGCGCGCAGCAACACAGGCGAGGGCGGCGAGGACAACGAGCGTTACCACTCTGAGGTTGACGGCATAAGCCTCTCGTCAAAGACAAAGCAGATAGCGTCAGGACGCTTCGGCGTGACAGCCGAGTATCTTGTCAATGCTGAGGAGATACAGATTAAGGTGGCCCAGGGCGCCAAGCCAGGCGAGGGCGGACAGCTGCCAGGCTTCAAGGTGAACAAGATTATCGCCAAGACACGTAACGCCATCCCCGGCATCACGCTCATCTCTCCCCCGCCACACCATGACATATACTCTATCGAGGACCTCGCCCAGCTCATCTTCGACCTGAAGAACATCAACCCCTCAGCAGCCGTCAGCGTGAAGCTTGTGGCTGAGAGCGGTGTCGGCACGATAGCCGCCGGCGTGGCAAAGGCGAAGGCTGACCTCATCGTCATCTCTGGAGCAGAGGGCGGCACAGGAGCGTCGCCAGCCAGCTCGATGCGCTTTGCGGGCATATCGCCTGAGATAGGACTCGCCGAGACACAGCAGACCCTCGTCATGAACGGCCTGAGAAACCAGGTGCGCCTGCAGACTGACGGACAGCTAAAGACAGCGCGTGATGTCATCATCATGGCCATGCTCGGCGCCGATGAGTTCTCGTTCGGCACGCTGCCGCTTATCGTTCTCGGGTGTCTCATGATGCGCAAGTGTAACACGAATACATGTCCTGTCGGCGTAGCGACACAGGACGAGAGGCTGAGAGCCAAGTTCCGCGGACACTATGAATATGTCGTCAACTTCTTCACGTTCCTCGCCGAGGAGGTCAGGGAGTATCTCTCAGAGATGGGTGTGACACATCTGAAGGACATCATCGGCCGTACCGACCTCATTGAGGTGCATCCTGCCGACGCGTCAACCAAGCAGGGAACAATCGATTTCTCACGCCTCCTCCACATGGAGACTACCGACAAGCCTCTCTACTGGGACCGCGGAGCCTTCACCAAGGTTCAGGATGTCAAGGACGAGGAGATCATCAAGGCATGTGAGAAAGCCATAGAGACGAAAGAGGAGGTGAACCTCGACTTTGCGATAAAGAACACTGACCGCGCTGTCGGCACAATGCTGTCGGGCATCATAGCGAAGAAATATGGCGAGGAAGGTCTCCCTGACTCTACCATCAACATCAAGTTCAAGGGCTCGGCAGGCCAGTCGTTCGGCGCATTTGCCGTGAAGGGTGTCAACCTGAAGCTTGAGGGAGAGACCAACGACTACTTCGGAAAGGGTCTCTCTGGCGGCCGCATATCCATTCTCCCGCCAGCACGCTCAAGCCAGAGCTTCGTGGCTGAGGACAATATCATAGCCGGAAACACGGGTCTCTATGGTGCGACGACAGGCGAGCTGTATGTCAACGGACGTGTCGGCGAGCGTTTCGCTGTGCGCAACTCAGGAGCCATCGCTGTCGTTGAGGGCGCGGGCGACCACTGTTGTGAGTATATGACAGGCGGCCGCGTGGTAGTGCTCGGCGAGACAGGACGCAACTTCGCGGCAGGCATGTCGGGAGGTGTGGCCTACGTTTGGGACAAGAATCACAACTTCGACTACTTCTGTAACATGGACCAGGTGGAGATAAACCTTGTCGAGGAGGCATCAAGCCGCAAGGAGCTGCATGAGCTGATACGCCAGCACTACCTCTACACCGGCTCGGCTCTCGCACGCAAGATGCTCGACGACTGGAACCGCTACGTTGAGGATTTCGTGCAGATAGTGCCTATAGAGTACAAGCGTGTGCTGCAGGAAGAGAAGATGAGACAGCTGCAGGAGAAGATTGCGAACATGCAGCTTATAAACAACTGACAACCATCACCCCTATAACCAAACGAAAAAGAAGACAATGGGAAATCCAAAAGCATTCCTTACCGTGCCTCGCGTAGAGGCAGGATACAGACCATTACATGACCGCGTCAAGGACTTCAGCGAGGTGGAGCAGACCCTCAACACGAGCGACCGCCGTCTTCAGGCATCCCGCTGCATGGACTGTGGCGTGCCTTTCTGCCACTGGGCATGCCCTCTCGGCAACAAGGCGCCAGAATGGAACGACGCATTATATAAAGGAGAATGGGAAGAAGCATACAGACGGTTGAACGACACGAACGACTTCCCTGAGTTCACCGGACGCATCTGTCCCGCGCTGTGCGAGAAAGCCTGCGTGCTGAACCTTACCGACCACGCACCGACAACAAACCGCGAGAACGAGTGTGCCATAACCGAGGCGGCATGGCGCGAGAACTATATCAAGCCACAAGAGTATGAGCGCAACGGCAAGACAGTAGCCGTCATAGGCGCCGGCCCCGCCGGACTCGTCGCCGCAAACCGTCTGAACAAGAAGGGATACACCGTCACTGTGTTCGACAAGAACGAGGCTGCCGGAGGCCTGCTCAGATATGGCATACCTAACTTCAAGCTCAACAAGCTCATCATCGACCGCCGCATTGACCTGCTTGTCAAGGAAGGCATAACATTCGAGTATGGGCAGGAGATAGACGTGACGCATCTCCCTGAGGGCTTTGACGCCTATGTCATAGCCACCGGCACCCCGACAGCACGCGACCTTAACGCTCCGGGACGTGAGCTGAAAGGTGTGCATCTCGCCCTTGAGCTCCTCTCCCAGCAGAACCGTGTCCTCGCGGGAATGGAGTTCTCAAAGGCCGACCGTGTCACGGCCAAGGGCAAGGACGTACTCGTCATCGGTGGTGGCGACACTGGCTCTGACTGCATCGGAACATCCCACAGGCAGGGATGCAAGTCTGTGACACAGATAGAGATCATGCCGAAACCTGTCGATGGGCCTGACGACCCGCAGAATCCCTGGCCTAACTGGCCACGGACGCTGAAGACAACATCATCGCACGAGGAGGGATGCACACGGCGCTGGAACATCAACACGCTGGAGTTCATAGGCAAGGACGGCAAGCTGACAGGTGTCCGCGTGCAGCCTATCGACTGGAAGCCTAACCCCGAGGGCGGCCGCCCTATCATGGTCGAGGCCGGCGAACCGGAGGTTATCAAGTGTGAGATATGCTTCCTCGCCATGGGTTTCCTGAAGCCACAACAGCCTGAGTTCCCACAGAACGTCTTCGTCTGTGGTGACGCCGCAAGCGGAGCGTCGTTAGTGGTAAGGGCGATGGCAAGCGGACGCGACACCGCCGCGCGTGTCGATGAATACCTCAAGTAGCGGGAGAGAACTCTCCCCCAAATATACGCTTCACATATACATACAGTCTTGCCGTCGCTGACATGAGCGATTCTCCCCATGCCACACGGCATACAGACAGCAGACAATTACATTTCCCTTTTATGAATGTACGGCAGCCATGCGATGACAAGCGTGTCACGCAGGCTGCCGTTTTTCTTTTTCTCGCCCGTTCATTTACCTCTTCTTTCTCGCCCATCATGAGGGTCATACTCCCCGCCCCACCATTTTTTTATTTCCCACATATCATCATATACCGTCCTGATGTTGTCCGACACCCTGTCGGGGGGCTGGGAGAAGCCGCCACGGAGGGCTTTTCGTCACTTTTTTCATGTTATCTGTCCCATAATGTGCGGTATTCTCCAAAGAATACATATCTTTGCAGGTGTATTCTGAAGCGGCACAGGGATGTACGGCATGGCAGGAAGCGTATGGACTGACGGAATACCGAAGGATTGAGAGGGGCTAGCCTCTATATGCCCCCTCAAGCCTCACACGCCCTCACGACAGGCATCGGACAGCACAGGGGGACTACAATCTTCACCGGCAAGACGGGCAGGAACAATCTGCCACATATGTAGTATTTCTTCGTGTGACACTGTCTAATAAAATAAGAAACCGTAAAGGAAACACATACTAAACTAATACAAAAGCATTATGATCATAACAACAACTCCCACCATTGAGGGACATCCAATCAGAGAGTATAAGGGATTGGTGACGGGTGAGACAATCATCGGCGCCAACTTTGTGAAGGACTTTTTCGCTAGCATACGCGACATTGTGGGCGGGCGCAGCGGCTCATACGAGAGTGTCTTGCGTGAGGCGAAGGACATTGCTCTCAGAGAACTGGAAGAGCGCGCGGAGATGATGGGTGGAAACGCCATTGTAGGTGTTGACCTTGACTATGAGGCTCTCGGCGCCAAGGGCTCGATGCTTATGGTTACAGCAAGCGGGACGGCAGTGGTAATATAAGGCAGATATACGACATGGAGAAAGTATTATATGTATTGCTCCCGCAGTTTGCGGAGCATGAGTTGCCATATCTCACCCAGCCATTGCGCTCTGACGCCATGGCGATGAAGGATAAGCCCAAGTATGAGAACAAGATTGTGGCAGAGTCGATGGAGCCTGTCGAGGCCATCAGCGGTTTCAGGATGCTGCCCGACTATACCTTTGAGACCATCCCCGCCGACTATGCCGCCCTGGTGCTAATCGGAGGCTATGGCTGGCAGAGCGAGGCGGCAGAGCGTGTCGTGCCCCTCGTTGAAGACGCCATAAAGCGAGGGCGCATAGTAGGAGCCATCTGCAATGCCGCCTCATGGATGGCGAGCAAGGGACTCCTCAACGCCGTCCGCCATACTGGCAATGGCATAGAGCAGTTGCAGCTATGGGGTGGAGAGCGTTATACCAATGCCGCCAACTATGTCAATGCCCAGGCCGTGAGCGACAAGAACATAGTCACAGCCAACGGCAGTGGACACTTGGAGTTTGCCTGTGAGATACTCTCGCTCCTGAAAAACGATGAGCCCAAGGAGATAGAGACGTACAAGACATTCTACAAGTTGGGGCTTGTGGATTTCGCCAGGATGATGTCGCAGGCGAAACCACGGTTCTATTTCAACACCATCGGCTTATTCACTACAGATAACACAAGGATGGTGGCATTCTATCGTGACATCTTCGGATTCCATACGGAATGGAACGGCACCGACCCCAACGTGGAAATGACACTCGGCGACTCACGCATCATCATGTTCCCTCGCGACGCCTTCGAGCAGATGACATCACAAGAGTATGCCTATCCCCAAGGCATTAACGGCACAATGGAGATATCCTTCGATGTCCCGTGCTTCGCTGATGTTGACAAGGAGTATGAGCGTGCCGTAGGCATGGGAGCAAAGCCTGTCTTCAAGCCGACCACAGAACCATGGGGACAACGCACCTGTTATGTGGCCGACCCCGAGGGCAACCTGATAGAGATATCATCATTCTTTGAATAACGACACTCAAAGACGCAGGGCGTGCAGAGCCGTCTGTGCGGTCAAGTCAGGAGCATCCTGCCCCTGGCAACTATGGCGGACAAACAGCCACGACACAACCCTCTCTATTACAACGCTTTAGCCCCACCTTTCTAAAAGATACTGAATGAGAGGCTCATTTGTACTGAATGAGAGCGTCATTTGTACTGAATGGGAGGCTCATTTGTACTGAATAAGAAATGGCAATAATATCAACACACTATCACGGTCGGAACGATTGAACCCACCATAAAAGAAACCCATGGAAATAAGGAAGCTCAATGAAGAAGAAGAACATCAAGCTGCCCTGCAGCTGGCTCTTGATGTTTTCATGCAGTTTGAAGCCCCGATTTACCCCGAGGAAGGCATACAGGACTTTACCCATTTCATCCATGATGTGGCTCCTGATATGGCTATCGACTATTATGGGGCATATGACGATGGAAGACTCGTAGGTATGATGGCGATGCGCGAGCCACGTCATCTTACCCTGGCATTCACCCTTGCCAGCCACCAGCGCAAAGGCATCGGCCGGAAGCTGTTCAGCTGCATCCTCCTTGACAAAGGAGGGGCAGCCATCACCGTCAACTCATCGCCCATTGCCGTTGACTTCTACCACAAACTGGGATTCAAGGATACGGACACACTACAAACAACAAACGGAATAAGCTATATACCGATGACAAGAGATATGGACTATCAAGAAGTAATCGACGGTATCAACGAGGTCATGGACCGCGAGATACCTATGTTGCTCTCCCTTACGGACGAGCAAGTGAGCGTGAGGAGAAACCATCAGCACCGCACGGTGAAGATGCTCGTGGGCCATCTCATCGACTCTGCATCCAATAACCATCAGCGCATGGTGCGTCTGCAGTATGCCCCACGTTGCGGACACTCAATGCCGAACACCGAGATGGGTATGCTCGTATTCCCTGACTACACTCAGGACAACGACCTGTGGATAGAGCTCCAGGACTACCAGCATGAGGACTGGCACCAGCTCGTGATGCTGCTGAAACTGTACAACCGCCACATCTGCCATGTCATCCGTTCGGTTGACAAGACAAAGCTCGACAACTACTGGACAGACTATGAGGGCTGCCGTGTGACGCTCGACATGATGATACGCGGGTATATAGACCATCTGAATCTGCACTTCGGACAGATTCGCGAATTGCTATAAATGTCAAGAAATCATGAAAGAAAAAGTATTTCCATGCGTGCAATGTAAGATGCGGCGCAAATACGAAGAGAATCCCAAGTCGCTTGTGGCACGCTTCTGGCATTGGCACACACGCTTCTGCCCAGGCTGGAAGGCATACCTCAGAAGCCTAAGCGAGGAGGAGAGAGATGATATGTTGGAGACGTATAATATCAGAAGTAGATAAACCAAAAGTATCGGGAATGAATACAGAACAAAGATTTTGTCAGAGCTGCGGAATGCCGCTCTCTGACGTGAACGACTGCGGCACCAATGCCGATGGAAGCAGGAACGGGGAATACTGCAAATACTGTTATAATAACGGACAGTTCACACAGCAGTGTACCATGGAAGAGATGATAGACCACTGTGCGCAGTTTGTCGAGGAATTCAACAAGGACTCAGAGCACAAAGTGACGCGCGAGGAAGCCATAGGACAGATGAAGATGTTCTTCCCACATCTGAAGAGATGGAGGAAGGAGATAACCATCACGCCACACGACGTTCAGGACACGATGGATGCGGGGGGACTCGCTCCCGTGAAACAACTTATCGTGGATATGGCTGACAATCTGCCCACAACATATATATCATCGGTCGATGAGGAAGGCTACCCATGCACCAAGGCCATGCTGTCGCCACGCAAGCGCGAGGGCATCAAGGTGTTCTACTTCACCACCAACACTTTCTCTGTGCGTGTGGCTCATTACAGGGCTAACCCCAAGGCCTCGATATACTTCTGCGACGAGAAGAACTTCCGTGCCGTCATGCTCAAGGGGACGATGGAGGTGCTGACTGACCAGGACAGCAAGAATATGATATGGCGTGAGGGTGACACACAGTATTACCCTGGCGGAGTAACCGACCCTAGCTATTGTGTATTGAAGTTCACAGCCTCAGAAGGCCGTTTCTACAGCGACTTCTATCCCCGCAGCTTCGTGATTGAATGATATTGGAGTTTTTAGTTTCATATATGGCACGACAGAACTATCTCAACAATCTGAAGGTCATGTTGACCTTATTGGTGATTTTTCATCATGCGGGACAGGCGTATGGCGATGGTGGCGATTGGGGTTATACCCCGTCAAACCCTGCTGAGGTTATGCCTTGGATATGGCATTTCTTCTCCACTAATGCCGCTTTCTTTATGGGGCTGTATTTCTTCATTTCGGGCTATTTCGTTCCTGGAAGTTACGACCGTCAGGGGTTCGGCACATTTGTCTGGAAGAAGATCCTACGTCTCGGAGTCCCATTGTTGTTGATGGGTGGTCTATTGACTTATTTTACAGGCAAGGTGGAGATAGCCCACATGTGGTTTGTAGAAAGCCTGCTGATATTCAGCTTCTTCTATGCCGTGGTCAGGAAGAGATGTACGGTAATCTCTAACGGCTGCCACTCGCGGCCTACACTTGCGGGACTGTTTATCGTAGCCATAGTGATGGGCATCGGCAGTTATCTCATTCGTCAGGCAAGTCCGCAAGACCATTGGATTAGTCTCGGTGTGTGGAAATTTGAACCGGCCCACAATCTCCAATATGTCATGATGTTCGTCTTGGGCATACTTGCCTACAGGTTTGGCTGGCTCGACAAGGTGACAAACAAGACTGGCGTTATGGCATTGTCCATTGGTGGAGCTTTGGCTATCGGAAACTATGTTCGGCAAGATGGCGCATGGAATGATTTCGTATGGCATTGGTTTGGCATCTATGAGTCGCTGATGTGCGTATTCATAAGCTTCGGCTTGTTATGGCTATTCCGTGAGAAAGTCAATATGAGCAATAAAACCATGTCATGGCTCTCGGCTCAGAGCTATGGCGCATATATAGTCCACTTGCCATTGATGATATGTATTCAGAATGTTTTTGACGGAGTGTGGATGGGAGCCTTCGGCAAGTTTATGTTCATCGGTGTTGTCACAACGGTTCTGTCATTCATCCTGACATGGTTGCTTCGGCTGATTCCAGGGGTGAAAAGAATTATATGAATCAATATTGGAAAACCCATAATGTTATGAAGACAAGATTGCGTTTAGGAGCAATACTCCATTTCATGATTTCCATCGGTCACTTTGCTTGCCTCTTCTTCCTCGAAGAGGCATTCAAGGCATACAACATTCTTGATGAGATGACGCGACTCTGTTTCGGACAGACTTGGCTCCTGTATGCAGTGACGATAGCCATAGCCTTGGCTTTTGCTGTTGCCGGACTATATGCCCTGTCAGCAGCGGGCGACATTAAGCGTCTGCCTTTGCAACGAATTGCCATCATTGCTATAGTGTCTCTTTATACAATGCGTGCTGCCTTGGGACTTGGTTCTCTCCTTTGGTCGTTCTCTTATATTGAACTGTTCTCGTCGTTGGCACCCGCCCTGTTGGCGTGGCGCTATTTGCCTGGTATGATAAGCAGAAATGATTATGGAAACAGATAGAATGGCTGTGCAAACCGAACGCAGAGACGAGCTCGCTCGGGCTATGCTGAGGTGCAGCCAGCCTTCGACGGAGTCAATATTGCTTCGCCGCTGGCAGGACAGTGATGCCGATGCGCTATTTGAATATGCCAAGGAGCCGGAAGTTGGAGAGCGCGCAGGATGGCCACCGCACAAATCGCGCGAGGAGAGCTTAGAGATAATCCGCACTGTATTCAATAACCCCACAACATGGACCATAGTGCTGAAAGAGACAGGGGAAGTGGTAGGGGCAATGGGCTATGGCCCATCATGCGACTGCTCTCTGCCGTCTCGCGAGGGCGAGCCGACAGTGGGTTATTGGGTCGGCAAGCCGTATTGGGGCATGGGCATATGCACTGAAGCCTTGAGCTTGATGATAAGCCATATCCGAGAGACAACCGACATCACATCGCTCATCAGCGGACATTTCATCGACAATCCCGCTTCGGGGAGGGTGATGGAGAAGTGTGGCTTCCTGCCTACGGGAGAGACAGTTTTCGACCCACAGCTCTATCGAGGAGCAGACAGGCCAATAAGGGTGATGAGGCTGGAGCTTACAGAATAGATATCAGATGAGTTTCGGGGGAGCCTGAATTATTGTCTGAATTATTTTGCTGTATGCAGAAAAAAAGCTACCTTTGCCATCAGAATAAACATCTGACAATGGATATAAAGAATATCAAGGAGCGCTGGAACGCCACTATCCTCGGCATCCTCCGTGAGTTCATGGCTATCTGTGAGCGTCACGGCCTGCAATACTATTGCTGTGCAGGGACAGCCATCGGTGCCGTCCGCCACCATGGCATCATACCATGGGACGACGACATCGACGTCATCATGCCACGCCCTGACTATGACCGTCTGCTGGAGATAGCGCATGAGGAGGATTTCGGGCAGTATGAGCTTATCACTCCATACGACAATGCCGCCTACCCTCTTTACTTCGCCAAGCTATCCGACCGCACCACGACACTTGTCGAGGAGCGTGAGCGTCCCTGTGTGATAGGGCTCTTCGTCGATATATTCCCGCTCGATGCCACGGCTGACGACATCGCCGAGGCACGCCGTGAGCGGCGCCGATACAGCAAACTCCTCAACCGCCTCAATGCCATCTCGACGCGCAACACATTCCCTGAATACATCGCTCTGCTTAAGGAGAGGAAGGAGTGGGGACGCTTCGCGATAAAGACCGCCGCATGGTTCTTCCGCAATGCCATACGCCGCAGACTGCTCAATGAGATGGACCTCATGAGCCACCGTCATGACTATGCCTCTGCCAAGAATGTCCAGGTGTTCACGGGCTCTTATGGCGACAGGGAGATATTCCCGAAGTCATGGCTCGGGGCGGGCAGTGTCTTCCCGTTCGAGGGGCTGGAGGTCAGACTGCCAGAAGAGTATGACAAGTATCTCCGGCATTTCTTCGGCGACTATATGCAGCTGCCCCCCGTAGAGCAGAGGGTGGAGAAACACCACCGCGCCTACCTCAACATGGACCGGAAAGAACCAATAAAAGAAGTCTTGAAGAAACTATGAATTATGCGCTTATCATAGCCGGAGGCTCCGGCAACCGTATGGGACAGGACATCCCTAAACAGTTCATGCACGTCGATAACTGCCCCATCATCATCCATACGATGCTCGCTTTCCAGCGCCATCCTGACATTGACGCCATCGCTGTCGTGTGTCTTGACGGCTGGCAGACGGTGCTCCAGTCGTATGCCAACCAGTTTATGGTGACAAAGCTGAAATGGATATTCAAGGGCGGAGACAACGGACAGGAGTCGATACACAACGGCATATACGGCCTCAGGGATGCCGGCATCGGCGGTGATGACCTAGTCCTTGTGCACGACGCCGTGCGCCCGTTGCTATCACAGGACATCATATCGTCGAATATCGCCATATGCCAGAAGTATGGATATGCCATCACTGGCATCAAATGTCGTGAGGCAATACTCGAGAGCGACGACGGATTCTCCACCTCAACAAGCATCCCCCGCGACAAGCTCATACGCACCCAGACCCCCCAGACTTTCCGTCTGCGCAATCTCATCGCCGCACATGAGGAGGCCCGTGAGCGTGGCATAACAAACTCTGTGGCATCGTGCACGCTGATGGCCGAGCTTGGCGGGAGGGAGATGCACATCGTGCCGGGCTCAGAGAAGAACATCAAGGTGACGACTGTCGAGGACCTTGAGATACTCAAAGCCCTCATGCATGTCGAGAAAGAGTCGTGGCTGAAGTGATATCCTGCGGCAGGCAGACATATCATAACATAAGATAACAGCCAATATAAGCCATACGTAGGTCTTTCCTCTCAGATATTCACATAGCCCACTGGCCTCACACACTAAATCAACTGACAGATTATGACATACAAGGAAGGCATCATCGCCGCTGCCGCCGAGGCTCTCCCTTGGGAGCGTCTTGACGGCAAGAACATACTCATAGCCGGCGCCACCGGCCTCATAGGCAGCTGCCTGACAGACATACTCATGTCGCGTGAGGGGGTGCGGTATCATGTTTTCGCCTCAGGCCGCAATGCGGTGCGTGCCCATGAGCGTTTCTCACGGTATGCCTCCGATGCCCGTTTCCATTTCATCGAGCATGATGTCTGCCAGCCATTGTCATCAGACGAGACATTCCATTATATCGTCCACGCCGCCAGCGGTGCCGCTCCGGCAGCCTTTGCCAACACACCTGTCGAGGTTGTCAAGGCCAACATCCTCGGTGTCTCCAACCTCATGGACTATGGCATCAGCCACGGTATGGAGCGCATGCTGTATGTCTCAACGGGCGAGATATACGGCGAGGGTGGCGCGACGGTAGCGACAGCTGACGGCATGGCATTCGGCGAGCACGACAGCGGCTACGTCGATTGTGCCACACAGCGTGCGTGCTATCCATCCTCAAAGCGTGCCGCAGAGACACTCTGCATAGCCTACAGGGCAGAGTATGGCGCCAATATTGTCATCGCACGCCCCTGCCATGTCTATGGCCCTAACTTCACGGAGGCGGACAACAGGGTCTTCGCACAGTTCATGCGTAATGTCATGAGGGGCGAGGACATCGTGATGAAGAGCGACGGCAGCCAGTTCCGCTCATGGTGTCATGTCATCGACTGTGCACGCGCGCTGCTCTACATCATGCTGAAAGGCACTAACGGCGAGGCATATAACATAGCCGACGAGGCGTCGAACATAACAATACGCGAGTTTGCAGAGCGTATAGCGGCCGCCCATGGACGCAGGGTCGTGATGCAGATACCACCCGACAGCGAGCGCCGTGGGTATAATGTCGTCACGCGCTCAATATTCTCCACGCAGAAGCTGAGAGGCTTAGGCTGGGAGGCTCATCACAGTCTTTGCTGACACTGCCATGCCGGGAGGCATCCACACATGCCGTCACGCTGTATGGAGGATAGCCCCCGTGGCACATCATCCGCCCCAAATATTATCATCATCTTAATCCGCAAGAGAATATCCATGCCTATGGAAGGAGAAATAACATTCAGTGATGTCCGCTCATCTAAGGAGATTGTCACCTATATACGCCGTGCCGACCTCTCGCTCCAGCGTATGGGCTACACCGAGCACAGCCTTGCCCATGTCACGAAGGTGGCGACTATTGCCGGCAATCTTATCCATGAATTGGGTTATGACGCCCACACGGAGGACCTCACACGCATAGCCGGTTTCATGCACGACATAGGCAATGTCGTCAACCGTATAGACCACGCCCAGTCGGGCGCGATAATGTCTTTCCGCATCCTTGACAAGATGGGGATGTCCTACGAGGATATCGCCAAGGTTATTGCGGCCATTGGCAATCATGACGAGACGACAGCATGGCCTGTCAATGAGGTGGCCGCCGCGCTGATACTTGCCGACAAGAGCGATGTGCGCCGCACACGTGTGAGAGGCAATTCAGACTGCCGTGAGATACACTACAGGGTAAACTACGCTGTGACCCATAACAACACCCACTATGACAGTGAGGGGAAGACATTCATCCTCGACCTCACTGTCGATACAGGCATCAGCTCTGTGATGGAATATTTTGAGATTTTCATGTCACGTATGAAACTATGTGTCAAGGCCGCCGAGTATCTCGGCCTTCAGTTCAGCCTTGTCATAAACGGCACACGACTATGCTGATACCTGACGGGGCACGAGCCCTTCCCGCCTACGCCATAGCCGGTTCCCTGAACAAGGAGCTGGCTATGGCGTCTGCCGTTATAGTCACAGCTCCCCCAGGAGCGGGCAAATCGACTCTCCTCCCGCTCACCATGCTTGAATGGCTTGACAGTGAGAGCCCCTCAGGGCGCATCATCATGCTCGAGCCACGGCGCATCGCGGCGCGCAGCATAGCAGAGCGCATGGCAGAGCTTATAGGCGAGGAGACGGGCCACACCGTCGGCTACAGGATGAGGATGGAGAGCCGCACATCGGCGGCGACACGCATAGAGGTGGTCACAGAGGGCATCCTATGCCGTATGATTATCTCCGACCCCACGCTCGATGGTGTCTCGGCCGTCATCTTCGACGAGTTCCACGAGCGCAGCATATATACCGACGAGGCTCTCGCCATGCTTCTCACGACACAGCGTGTGCTACGTCCCGAGCTGCGCCTTGTCATCATGTCGGCCACTATCGACACCGAGCCGTTGTCCAAGGCGTTAGGGTGTGAGGCGCTGTCGTGCGACGGTCTGTCATTCCCCGTCACCATCGAGCGGGCTGACGACGACCGTATAACAGAGACATCCCCAGCGCGTGACATCGCCTTGGCGACAGCCTCTGTCGTGCGCCGCGCCATGTCAGAGCATGATGGGGACATACTCGTCTTCCTGCCCGGCCAGGCAGAGATACTCCAGTGTCAGGCTCTCCTCTCCAGCCTGCCCTCCCCGACAAGTGTCATTCCGCTTTATGGCAGTCTGCCCATTGAGTCACAGCGCCGTGCCACCGCCCCTGGCGACGGCCGCACACGCCGCATCATCCTCTCCACGCCGATAGCAGAGACCTCGCTGACCATTGAGGGTGTCAGCATTGTAATAGACAGCGGGCT
The DNA here is from genome assembly GCA_051869435.1 of Prevotella sp. Taxonomy (GTDB): domain Bacteria; phylum Bacteroidota; class Bacteroidia; order Bacteroidales; family Bacteroidaceae; genus Prevotella. Next base: position 24,428 of record JBJEAW010000165.1, read on the forward strand.
CTGCCGTGCTGTAGCCTACGATGCCCGCAGCGGTCTGTCACGTCTCCAGACATCGCGCATATCGCTCGATATGGCCACTCAGCGTGCCGGCCGCGCCGGCCGTCTGGGGCCTGGAGTCTGTTACCGCATGTACAGCACAGCCACCGAGACGCGCATGCAACCCTGCCGCACGCCCGAGATTCAGAATGCCGATCTCGCCCCTCTTCTGCTTGACATCGCCTCATGGGGTGGCGAGCGGCTGAGCGACATGCCATGGCTGACACCACCACCCCAGCAGAGTGTGGAGCGCGCCAGAGACCTTCTGCTCTCCATGCGTGCCATTGACAGCAGCGGAGCGGTAACAGGCCATGGGCAGAGGATGTCATCGCTGCCCTGTCATCCGCGCATCGCGGCCATGCTGCTCGCCTCAAAGACAAGCCACGAGGCAGACCTTGCGGCCGACATCGCGGCCATTCTTGAGGACAAGGACCCGCTCGACCCCATGGCAGCCGAGAACGACGCAGACATACAGACACGGCTCCAGATGCTTCATACCGCACAGCGTGGAGCCCTTTGGCAGCGTCTCCGCACGTCTGCCCGCCAGTATCGCCAGTTGCTGTCGGCCATCTCGCCCCACACCCCACGCCGGCAGAGCCACCAGCTGCCACACCATACGGACACGGCATGGACAGCAGGGCGTCTGCTCGCCGCAGCCTATCCCGAGCGTGTGGCGATATCAACCGACACCACATCGGCACGCGGCAACACTGCCTCACCCCAGCTCATGAGACGCTACCGCCTCGCCTCAGGAGCCACAGCCCTGCTGCCTGACACCGATGCCCTCACCGTACACAAGTATATTGCCGTGGCCACCATGACCATGCGTGGCGACGAGGGGCGCATACACATGGCGGCACCTCTCGACACAGAGGATGTCAAAGACAGCACCATAGAGTATGACAACATCTACTGGGACAACAAGGCGGGGGTGCTTGTCATGCAGCGTGAGCGGCGTCTCGGCCATATTGTCATGTCGAGCCGCCCGCTTACGGGCATACCACAAACCGTTGTCCACGACACTCTCGCCACAGCCGTGAGGAGCTATGGCGAGAGTATGCTGTCGCTTGCGGCAGACGAGGTGAGGCAGCTTCAGCAGCGCATAGCCGTTGTCAGCGACTGGCACCCCGAGCTATGCCTCCCGCCTTGTGACACCGCGGCCATCCTCTCGTCGGCCGAGGAATGGGGGCCTATGTTCTTCGGAGACAGGACAACAGCGGCCGAGCTGCACAAGATTGATATGCGCGAGGTGGTATGGTCGCGCCTCACATACGAGCAGCGGCGGGAGGTGGAACGCCTTGCACCTGCCCATATCACCCTGCCCTCGGGCCGTGAGAAGAAGATTGAGTACCGCCAGGGAGCGGCGGCTCCGGTCGTGAAGGCAAGAATACAGGAGTGTTTCGGCATGAGGGAGACGCCCCGTATAGACGGTGGACGACGCCCGCTGCTTATGGAACTGTTGTCGCCGGGCTTCAAACCTGTCCAGCTGACGCAAGACCTCGGCAGCTTCTGGCAGACGACATACTACGAGGTGAGGAAGGAACTGAGGCGCAGATACCCCAAGCACGACTGGCCGGACAATCCGTGACAGCAGGGCAGGGACACTGGTCTGCTGTCATCCGCCAATACGCAATGCCGACAGACAGCCCCCATAACATGAGTTTGAGCACGCTATTCTTGACGAATAGCGTGCTCAAACTGTTTTATATATGCCTGCCGCCAGTCTCCCACATCACTCTGGATGGAGAATATGCAGATGAATGGCGGGGTGTTTATGTCATGCTGTCATCATTTCCCCTCGTTCATGATTCCAGCCCCTTTCTCTGTTGTCTCGGTGCCTTCCTCCACGCCGTTCTTGAACGTATATTTTGCGACGAGGTTCCCCTCACGGTCATAATGTGATGCTGTGCCGTCGGCTATGGCGCCCACGAGAGGTGTCCCCGGGATGTCGCGTGGTGAGGTGTAGAGCAGCCATGAGCTCTCGACACGTTTCTTTCCGTTAGGCCAGTACTGTGTCCACAGTCCGCGGTTGGCCTTCAGGTCTCTCTCCCACTTCCATTCTACGGTGCCGTCCTGCCGCCAGAGAGTCTCTGTGCCGGTGCGGCGTCCGTTGCGGTATGTCACCTCGTGCTGCTTCTTTCCGTTGGCATATCGTGTCACCTTTGTCCCGTTGGCGACATACGCCCCGCTTGCAGTAACAGGCGAGAGCGCGGCGTTGCGTCCCTCGGGTGTGGAGTCGAGACAGTCGGGCGTGAGGTGTGTCGCCTCAGGCGCGTCGGTGTCTCCCTGCATCACCCATGCCTCGTTAAACTCTATCTCAAGCCCGGGATAGTTGGTTGTGGTGAGGACATGTATCATGCCATCCTGCCCCTGTCTCATAGTGACATATCCTAAAGACGGGTGCTGTGTGCGGTGGTGCTGTGGCAGGGCGACAGGGAGGCGGCGCATGGTCCATGTCTTTCCGTTATCGCGCGATATGGCCGCAAAACAGTCGTTACCTTTGTTCCATCCTGCTGGGGGCGCAATCTTCTTCTTGTGCATATAGCTGTCCCCGACGAGGCAGAGCGCGCCAGACTTGAGGCGTATCATGCACGGACGCTGTGCTGTGCCGTAAGGCGGCATGACTCCCCGTGTGGGGCTCTCCCATGTCGCACCCCAGTCGTGCGAGATGTTCTGCGGGTTCCAGCCGTCGATGGCGTTGTTCTTGCCTCCTGCCGAGAGGAGTGTGCCCTTGTTGTCGAGCGGGACGATGGTAGAGTGGCGCGACGAGGTGCGTCCGCCCATGTCGTGCCATGTCACGCCGTTGTCGCGGCTTCTGAGGAGGAGGCTCTCACCGCCCTGTCCGTCGATAGCGACAAATATCTCTCCCTTGGCGTTGCGGAAGGCGTTGCTGATGGGCTGGGCGGTATATCGGTCGAGCTTCTTGTCCATCTGTGGCACGGAGAATGTCCATGAGCGGCCGTTGTCGGTAGAGCGGCAGATGCGGAAGGGGACATAATCGGTCATGTCACGTCCGCCTCCGAAGAACCACAGTGTGTCCTTGTCCTGGAAGAGGAGTGCCGACTGGTCGTTGCCGCCACGTGTGGCGAAGAACAGCTCGGGCATGTCCCACTCGTCAGAGCCATAGCGGCGGCGTGCCTGTACGAATGTGGTGCAGGTGTCGGCCTCAGCCTTTCCTATCGGTGTGGAGAAGTATATGGCGAGGAGATCGCCGTTAGGGAGCACCTCAAGGGCTCCGGAATGGAGGTGGGTATATACCCCCCAGTCGAGTCCGGCATGTTCGCCCTGCTCGGTAGGGGTATAGCACGACGGCACGGGGAGTGCCATGCGCACACGGTAGTAGGGGCGTGTGGTGACACGGCGGCCCGCAGCACGGCGCTGGCTGACGGCCTGCTGGGCGAACGGGACACGGTCGCGGGCGACAATACGGTAGGCCGCCACGCCGTCGGCATCGCCTTTGGCGGTCATGTGTTTGCCCGCCTTCATCTGTGCGGCGAGCACGTCATACGTGTGTACAGGCCCTGGCTGGGACTGCTGGGCTGACGCTGCCGCTACTGTCGCGAGCAGCATCATGGTTACAGATAGTTTCTTCATGCTTGTTGTATGGATATGGGCGGGCCACAGCGGCCCGCCATGATTGTTGGTATTAGGTGTCAGAAAGTGGATAATACGCTATGGAAGAACAGTCTCTCTACTCGTTCAGGTCGCGCAGGCTCTTCCAGTCTGTCGCCTCTGGTATGCGCTCTGTCTCAGGCTTCAGATATTCCCTCTGGGCGTTGAAGACGATGAGGACACCGTCGTTGATGCCTGTCCTCACCATGTCCATCTTGATATGGTGAACCTTGCTCTTCACCTCTCCGATGTAGAGCAGATTGCCTGTGGCAGCATCCATCCAGAACATTTTCTTCGTCGAGCCCTTTATCTTCCCGAAGTCGATATTCATGTCCTGGCCGGTGTAGTTATATACCATGAGCCAGTCAGTGCCGCGTGTGGCTATGAGGCGGTTATATTTCTTGCCGTTCTCTCCGGCTATGATGGTCTGGTCAGGCATGCGCTCGAAGTATGGGAAAGCGAGCATGAGGTTCTTCAGATGCTTCATCTGTGAGAAGCCGGGGTCGTTCAACGCCTGGTACCATGACTTCACGTCGCCGGCGTCGCCGTAGCTTGTGCCGTAGCCGGGCTTCAGGAACTGCATGATGGCGTTATGCCCGTAGGTATGTCCGCATGAGCCGGCGAAGACCGACCAGTAGGCGTATCGCCGGACATCGCTTGCCATCCAGCGTGGCTCGTTGGCGTCGTGGAGGCCCTGTGGGATGTCCTCGTAGCTCGGCTCGGCGTCAAGGACAGGCTTCACAGGCTTATAGGCCCATGTCGAATCGACATACATCCAGTTGTCCTCCTCGGTATTGTCGGGTATCGGGTAGTCCTTGTTGCCCATGCGCTGGCCATAGCGGCGGTGGCCCGACTGGAATGTGTGGAAGTCTATCCATGGGGCTTTGCTGAACCATTTCGCGCTTGTGTAGCGTCCGCGGGGGTGGTAGGTCATGATGTGGTTCTTGTCTATCGACTTTATCGTCGTGGCGAGTGTGTTCCACACCTCGGTGTTTATGTCGCCCTGTATGTCGCCTCCCATGAACCAGATGATGTTCGGAGAGTTCTTATAGCGGTTGGCGAGGAATGTCCCGTACTTCACGGCGTCGTCCTTACTGAGCAGCCCTGCCTTCACCAGACCGCCCCATATGCAGACCATGCCGATGTATATGCCCTCGTGCTCGGCCTGACGGACGATGTAGTCCATGTGGTCCCAGTAGCCATAGACACCCTTGCGGTCGATGGCAGAGAAGTCCCATCCGTTGGTGTTCGACATCTGTCCGTAATGGTTATAGGCAGGCACGCCGTCGATGACCTGCACCTGCACGACATTGTATCCCGCCTCGCGACAGCGCTGGAGGTAGTAGGCAGCCTCGGCACGGTCAGTGCGCTCGGGCAGCAGCCAGCCGGTCTCGCCGAGCCAGAAGAATGGTGCGCCGTTCTCATGCTGGAGGAAACGCTGGTTGTCAGAGACGCGCAGCTTGCCGTTGTCCCATGGTTTCTTGTTGCCTTGGCCGCTGGCGCCAAGCGCGAAAGCTAACATTAATACTAAGAGTAGATTCTTCATTGTGGTTTCAGGTTATGTCTTTTTTTCTTTATGTTCTTATCGGGAGGGGGCTCTGTCTCAGCCCTTACGCTCAGCGGGGGCATGGGAGCGTGACGGTCTGCCCGGCCTTTGTGGGTATGTCATAGACGTAAGTGGCGGGCAGGGTGACGGCATCAAGCTTTCCGTCATAGTTATTCTCTGTCTGGAGCGTCACAGCCGGGGCGAAGAGGGGGTTGGGGTTTGTGCCTCGCGCACGCTTCAGTCCGCCCATCTTCTGTGCTGTTCTCAGGCGCAGGTTCCCGCCTATGGTCGATGTGATGCGGCATGAGGTGATGCGCCCGTCCTTCCATTCCATCTCGTCGATGACGAATCCTCCACGGCAGCGGAGCCCTGTCACACGGCCTTCCTTCTTCCATACGGCGGGCAGGGCGGGCAGCAGATGGACAGCGCCGTCGTGGCTCTGGACGAGCATCTCGGCTATGCCGGCCGTGCATCCGAAGTTGCCGTCTATCTGGAACGGCGGGTGGGCGTCGAAGAGGTTGCCGTATGTGCCGCCCTTCTTCTTCACCTTTCCGTAGGGCACAAACTTGTCGTCGGTCAGTGTCAGCTGCTCCTTTATGAGCTTATAGGCATGGTCGCCGTCGAGCATACGCGCCCACAGGCATACCTTCCAGCCCATAGACCATCCGGTGGAGGGGTCACCGCGGTGTATGAGCGAGGTGCGTGCGGCGGAGAAGAGCTGTGGTGTGCGCAGCGGAGAGATGCTCGCGCCGGGATAGAGGCCATAGAGATGGGAGACATGGCGGTGGGTGTCGTCAGGGTTGTCCCAGTCTTGCGCCCACTCCTGCAGCTGCCCCCAGCGTCCTATCTGGCCGGGCGTTAGCTGTCCGATGCGCTCGCGGTAGTGTGCCGCGTCGGCAGCGTCGAGGCCAAGAGCCTCAGCGGCCTGGGCCACAATGCCGAAGAGCTCGGCACACAGCTGGTTGTCCATGGCGACGCCTGAGGCTATGTTCTTCATGCCCTGGTCGGCCGGATGGGAGTTCTCTGGCGACACGGCGGGGCAGATGACCATGCGCCCCGTGTTAGGGTCTTTGACAAGTATATCGTCAAGAAACTCTGCCGCACTCTTCATTATCGGATAATAACGGCTCAGGAAACGCTTGTCTCCGGTGAAGAGGTAATGGTCCCAGAGGTGGTGGGAGAGCCATGCGCCGCCTGTCATCCACAAGCCTGACGTGGCGTGATCGACAGGGCCTGTGATGCGCCAGATGTCTGTATTGTGGTGCAACACCCATCCTCTCGCGCCGTACATCGTGTCGGCTGTCTTCGCTCCCGTGGTGCTGACATCGCGTATGAGGCTCCACAGCGGCTCGTTCATCTCCATGAGATTGGTGACATCGGCCGGCCAGTAGTTCATCTCGAGGTTGATGTTACACGTGTATTTCGAGTCCCACGACGGCAGCAGCTTGTCGTTCCATATGCCCTGGAGGTTGGCAGCCTGTCCGCCGGGCTGTGATGACGATATGAGGAGATAGCGCCCGAAGGTGTAGAATGTGGCCACGAGCCACGCGTCATCGTTCTTGCCGAACGACGCCACCCTCTCCTCTGTCGTCAGCCCCTTGTGGCGGTCAGGGCCGAGATAGAGGCTTGAGCGGCCGATAAGGTTCTTATAGTATGCCACATGGGCGGCCCTGTCGGCCTCGTAGCCATGAGCCATTGCCCTGTGGAGGGTCTCGACACAGCGTCGCTCCTCGTCGCCGCTGATATCGTTATACGAGACGAAGTTTGTGGCTATGTTGACGTACAGGACAGCCTCGTCGGCACCACTAACGCTGATGATGCCATCGCGCGAGACAACCTTTCCGCCTGTCGTCGCCACCGCTATGCGGCCCTGGAACTTCACTTTCCCCTTAAGCAGCTCGTGGGTTGGCGTCACGCCCTCAAGCGACACCTCGCCGCCGCGGCTCTTGATGATGACATCATGATGGGGCGACGACAGCTGGGCGTTGAACGATATGGCGCCCTTGGCCGACGCCGTGAAGCGTATGCGCAGCACGCTGTCTGTGAACGAGGTGTACATCTCGCGACGGTATGTCACGCCACCGACGGTGTATGTGGTGACGGCCACGGCCGAATCGAGCGACAGCCACCGCTCGTAGCCGGTGTAAGCCTCATGCCCGGGGGTGGAGATGGTGAGGTCGCCGAAGGTCTGGTAGGGCATACCGCTGTTTGAGCCGGACATCAGATGCTCCTCGGCCATCTGCTGCGCCTCGGCGAAACGGCCGGCGAAGACAAGGTCGCGCACAGGCGTGAGCCATTTCTGCGAATGTTTGTTGGCGTTCGTGTTGGGCTGGCCTGCCCATATCGTCTCCTCATTAAGCTGTATGCGCTCCATCTGCGGGCGCCCGAAGACCATCGCCCCGAGACGGCCATTGCCAAGAGGCAACGCCTCTGTCCATACCTCAGCGGGGGAGGTGTACCACAGACGATAGCCCTGGGCAGCCGACGTCACGACAGACATCAGCATGACGAGGGCAGAAAACATTCTCGTTCTTATCATAGTATAAAATTCAATAGTATATATTAGAAAGATTAGTGTGAAGAGCCATCGCCCCGCTGCATGTTAGGGAGGGCATGGCCGGCAATGCCAAAATAGAAAAAGTATTTACAGATGCAAAGATACAAAAACTTTTCTTAATCCCTACAACTATCCCCCCACATAATTATATAAAAAAGATTAAACGGCAAGGAAGCGGGAAGCAGCAACATGACAACCGCCACGTCAAGACCCTCCCCATTGTGCCATAAAACCCTTCCCCATTGTGC
>JBJEAW010000165.1:32526-34255 GCA_051869435.1 Prevotella sp.
TCCACTGTGTTGTAAAACCTTCCCCATTGTGCCGTCATTACCGCGGCGATTCAATCGCCGCCATTCCCCTCCCCCCATACCTCCCCCCCCGCCTAACATCCGTAACCAATACCTTTCACACCCTCATTTCTACCATATGAGAGCGTCATCCAATACAAATGACCGCCCCATCCAATACCTTTTGGTTTCCTGTCGAACGCACAAGAAAACCGTAAGCAAAACCACCCCCGCCGCTTATAGATTGTAAGCAAACACAAAACAACACCCTGTGGTTTGGCCATCTTATTCATCAGGCGGCATTATGCCCAAAAACTATCCCCTTTACAATGTCATTCACTCAAGACAACATCGAGATGACGTCACAGCGTCAGCCCCCAACGACAAGAGAGACAAGCCAGTGAGTGCCATCCAATAAGAACGATGTGTGGCAGCGGCGGGACACCCCACTGCTGCCACACATCGCTTATACGAAAAAGAATCTGTCAGGCCAATAGAGGCTCGTGGCTGGCAGCGGTAGCGGCTTTGCTGCCATTACGGCCACGAGTCTTCTTACCTAACAAAACTTCTCTAATTCTCAAAGACATTTTCTATTGATGTCCTGTCCACTTCATCTGCCGACGGTCTTCTGCCCGTTGTGTATCAGCAGGCCACGTGCCGAGCGCGCGACACGCTGTCCCGCAGCGTTGTAGTATGCGCCTTCTCCATCCACATTGTCGCCGGTGACGCTCTCTATCGCTGTCCCTGTACCTTCGCCCGGCCATAGCTTGACGGCGTATATGAGCATGTCGCCTGTCGTGCCGGCTATGCGGACAGCATAACGGTAAGACGGGTCGAGAACTGTCTCTGTCACATTAGAGACGACATTCTTGCCTGGAGCTGCCTCACCCTCGAACATCACCTCCTCACCAGTATCAAGGTTGACGACTGTCAGCATGACGCTTGTCGCCGCACCTCCTGTGCCTGTATAGTAGAACTTGATACGGCTGCATCCCTGCAGACAGTATGTCATGTTCTTTGTTGTACCGACGACATACGAGTATTCACAACCGTCAGCGCCCTTCGGCAAGAAGCCTGAAGATTCCTTGTCTGTGACAGGATCGATAAAGCCCTTAACCCCCGTCTTCGCCTGTACCTCGTTGGCCGACGGGTTATAATACTTTATCCACTCTTCATAACCGTCACGCATCTGCACCTTGCCAGCATCGCCCTTGAGGCCCTTGCTGTCGAGGAATACGACATCGGGCGACCATACCAGCTCATAATCCTTGCCAGCCTCAGCAACAGGCTTGCGGTAGATGGTCTTCGTCGGCTGGTTCTTGTACAGGCGGATGGCATAGAGCGTGCCGTCAGCTGTTGTGGCTGGCGCTGCCACCTCGTTGCTCTCATTCTTGTCAAGATTGTGGACAACCTCAGTCTCCTTGCCGGTCTCATCCCTATAGACGAGCTTCACAATAGCTGTCTGCTTCACATATACGGTATATCCCTCGGCTGTCTTTGATATCCAAGAGCAGTATTTGTCCTTCACCTGTGTTTCTCCCTTGGTGCCAATAGTGGCGAGGGAATCAGTGAAGACTGCGTTGCGGAGGAGGAGATACTCACAGTCATAGCCCGGAGTGGAGACAGGCTCATGGTGTATGCCTGACGGACGTGTGACATCAATATACTCTTCTGTAGCAGGAACGATATTGACATAGTCTATGCGTGAGCGGCTCTGGTTGGTCTTGCCATC
>JBJEAW010000166.1:0-8082 GCA_051869435.1 Prevotella sp.
GCCGTTTCCTGTCCTGAAAGAGTGCATGCAGCAGCTTTCGCTCCCTGTCCAGGGCACGTATCAGTTCGTCGAGCGAGCGGAAATGAGATAAGTTGTTCATAAGGCTTCCTTTTTTTTTAGTGATGTGGGTTAAACCAACCAAGCTTGATGTCCTGCTCCCAATAGAGTCTTCCTCCCCCTGTCTTTTCATTTGGATGCAGGCCTTTCTCCCCCAGACAGCCGCCCCCCCATAGGATGGTCTTGTCCTGGCAGACAGTCATTCTCCGGTACGGTGTGCATTCTGACCACAAAGATATAACAAATATTGCAGATTCTTTCATAAAATGGCAGAAAATCTGCTGTGGCCATACATATATTCAGCTGTGCCCCATGTCATATCCTCCGTTGCCGCCGCCCTCTCAAGTACAGATAAAGGAGTGTATCTTTCTGGCTGGTGTGAACAATGAGACATGGGGATGTGATTCTTCAGCTGTCATATCCTGATATTGTTCACGCCAAAGAGCAATATGGCAGAGAATAGTTACAGGAAATCATGGATATCATAAATAAATCCTAAACCTGCATGATGCAAGGCACACATTATCTGCATCTGTTATTAACAGCTAACTATCTCTCTCCCGTTTGTCACCTCTTGCGTAAGTCCTTTTTTTATCGTAACTTTGCAAAACATAATACAGATTTACCTGCTATCCAATGATAACATGAAGAAACTTGATTACGACTACTGCCATGCTGCCCCCGTATTGGAGTGGATGAGCCAGAAATGGGCATTGGTGACGATGATGAGGATAGACGAGGCGTGTGGCGACAAGAGGGATGAGGGCATACGCTTCGGCGACCTGTTCCGCACGATTCCTCATATATCAGAAAAGGTGCTTGCCACCACGCTCGACTATCTTGAGGGTGAGGGACTTGTGGTGCGCACATCACACGGCTCCATGCCTCCATGTGTTGTATATACCCTCACTCCCCTCGCCCGCAACTTCCTTCGGGAAATAAGCTACGTCATTGAATGGGGACAACTGCATTTCGAGGAAATACAGCGCGCCAGACATCAGCGGCATTAGCCTGCATTATTCATGCTGTTCTGTCACGAAAGGCTTTGCAGCAGGAACGTGTATGAATAATGCAGGATAGACGTCATAACGACTCGATGCTGTCCCTGTACCCTCGCAGTTGCTCCTCGCTCAGACGCTCTCTCACATCACGCAAGCTGTCAACCAGCGTCTGCCTGTCTTCGGGCAGTAAGCCTGTAAACGGCACGGGATTGCTGACCGTCCGGGCAAGGATATGCGTCTTGCATGTGAGGCTCTCTATCAGACAAACCATCTCGTCGATGCGCTCATGCTCAGAGGCCTCCTCATACAGTCCCTCCCCAATCTCCTGATACAGACGGCTTCCCGGAAACAGAGTCAGCGACAGGAAGCCTATGCTGACAGGATGAAGCCTGTTGAACACCTCGGCCGAGCGAATGGCGTTGCGCTCTCCGCACCCCTTGCCCGCAAGCCCCACGAGATAAAAGAAGTTATAGCGTATGCCGGCCTTGTCAAGTTTGGCGCATTGCTCTATGATGTCCTCTGCCGTATATCCCTTGTTGACTCGCCTCAGAGTTTCCGTGTCGCCACTCTCCACACCTATTGTCAGAAAGTCGAAGCCCAGATGGTGAAGCTGCGTCAGCTCCTCAACCGATTTCCGCGTTATGTCAGTTATCCTTGCGAAGCATCCTATTGTCGGGCTTCCCTCACCTACATATTTTCTGACCATCAGGGCGATGTCCGTCAGCCGGCTGACTGTCAGGACGAAGGGATTCGCACCAGTCAGGAATACCTTGCGGGCACGTGGCTGAAACTGGTGTATCACTTTCAAGTCAGCCTCAATCTCCTCCATCGGCGACATGCGGAAACGCTGCTCCCCGTAGAGCGTACAGAACTTGCAGCGATGCCATGTGCATCCTGCTGTCACTTGCAGCAACTGTGATGTTGCCTCATAAGGCGGCCTCCATACTGGGCCGTCAAAATGCATAACAGGTTCTTTCATCGTTTTTTTCGCGCAAAACTACGCAAAAACCAAATGCCATGCAACCGAACATGCAAAGAAGACACTAACCAAAAGGTAAGTCTGGCCGCTGATTAATCAGGCTCAGACAATAAAGATTTGGGGATTTCCCTACATTCCTTTCTAATACAACGAACGTTTTCGATAAGCCAGATGAGCAATGATGAGCTTGCTCAATCATTGCCAATTCCCGAGCTTTGCTCGCCTACCCGTAGCCTTTGGCGAGAAAAGGTGCATTTATCTGAACATTTTCGATAAGCCAGATGAGCAATGATGAGCTTGCCTCAATCATTGCCAATTCCCGAGCTTTGCTCGCCTACCCATAGCCTTTGGCGAGAAAACGTCTGAATTTATTCGAATGTTTTCGCCAGGCTGGATAATGGTACATAAAAACGAACAAAGCATAAATATCCATAAAAACGGGCAGGACTGCTTTGTGGATAGCTGTGTGATGATTAACTTTGCATAAGAATACAGACACATTCTGCATATTCAATTTCTAAAAAAGGAGGTAAACATGAAACGGTTATTATTATGTACAATCATCATCACCATGCTCTCGTCTGTCCATGAGGCATCGGCCTGTACGGGCATCACGCTCCGCACGACGAGTGGCACTACTGTCACAGCCCGCACCATAGAGTGGGCAGGGAATGACCTTGAGAGCAGGTATTCTGTCGTGCCACGTGGCTATACCCAACGCTCCTTCACCCCCGGAGGCGCACGCGACGGCATGGCCTTCACGGCACGCTATGGGTATGTGGGACTGGCTGTCGAGCAGCCTGAGTTTGTCGTCGAGGGGATAAATGAGGCCGGCTTGTGTGCCGGACTGTTCTATTTCCCCTCATACGGCGAGTATGAGAGATATAGCGAGGCAAACAAGGCCTCTACCATCAGCGACCTTCAGCTCGTGTCATGGATTCTCTCCAATTTCAAGTCTATCGACGAGATGAAGCGTGAGCTCTACAATATCCATATTGTCACCATCGACCCTCGCGGCTCTACCGTCCACTGGCGCATAACAGAGCCTGGAGGCCGGCAGGTAGTGCTTGAGATTGTGGACAAACAGCTGAGGTTCTATGAGAACAAGCTCGGCGTGCTGACCAACTCTCCGGGACTCGACTGGCATCTGACAAACCTCAACAACTACACCAACCTTTTCGCTGGCCCCATACACACCCGTGAGATAGGCGACCTCACGCTGACGGCTTTCGGCGGTGGTGGCGGACTGCATGGCATTCCAGGCGATATGACACCGCCATCACGCTTTGTCAGGGCGGCTTTCTTCCAGGCCACTGCCCCCAAGCAGTCCACGGGAGAGAAGGCCGTGATGCAGGCGTTCCATATCCTTAACAACTTTGATATCCCGACAGGCATCCAGTTCTCAGAGAGGCAGACAGTGCCTGACATACCGAGCGCGACACAATGGACTGTGGCGACAGATATAGCCAGCAGACGCATCTACTACCGCACGATGCACAACAGCAGCATACGCTGTATAGACCTTAATGATATAAAGTTCAACAAGGTGAAATTCCAGTCAGAGCCTCTCGACAAGATTAAGGTGCAGCCGGTAGAGATGGTAAGGATAAAGTGACGCTGTCTTCATGGTGCGAGGCTTGTGTACAGGACGTATGATATAAGACTATTGCTGTCCGATAAGACTGTTTGGGTAAAATCATGTACTCAAAGAGTCTTACCGGACAGCAATGGTTTATGAATGAAACGGCATGTACTTACCAGTATTTCAACCGTACAGGTCGAAATAATCTGGCAGAATGAGATGGTTTCTCAGTTTTTATTTGTATTTTTGCCATGCCATTCGGTAGATTTTAGAAACCACCCTATAACGATAAAACCTTAGATTGCGGAGCGAATGCTCCACACATATACACACAAATACAATCCCTATGAGAAAGAAAAGCAGAGAGATGGACAGCGCATGGGCGCTGGACGTGATGGACAAGTCGCCATTTATCACAGTCAGCATGTCCGATGACGACGGTATGCCTTATGCTGTCCCGCTGTCCTTGGCTCGCACAGACGCCGACACCTTCTACTTCCATTGTGCCACAGAGGGTAAGAAGCTTGACATGCTGAGAGCCCACCCCCATGTATGCCTGACTGCTGTGAGCAAGTGTAAGCCATGTGTAGGCCCTAAGGATGGCAGCTTCACTCTGGAGTTCAACTCTGCCATAGCATTCGGCAAGGCAGAGATAGTCACCGACGACGATGAGAAGCGTGAGGCTCTCCGGGACATCTGCCAGCGTTTCCTCCCGGGACACATGGACGCGTTTGACGCTGCCGTAGGGCGGAGCATGGGGCGCACAGCCGTAGTACGCATCACGCTGACAGAGCCGCCTGTCGGCAAGCGCAAGCAGTATGATGCCAACGGAGAGGAACTTAGATACGGACGCATGGAGACAGAATGAAGCTGACATTTTAGCCTGAACATAACTAAGAAAAAGCCAAAACTATGACAAAAGATTCTATTCGCTATGTCCTCCTGCTGTCGCTCTTGGCTTTGGTTCATGCCATTGACGGCATGGCCCAGAGAGAGACGCTTAACTTTGATGCAGGATGGAAATTCGCATTCGGCCACGCCTCGTCCCCTGAGAAGGATTTCGGGTGTGGCACAGAGTATTTCAACTATCTCACCAAGGCCAACTCTGTACACAACACAGGCCCTTACTCCAACAAGTTTGACGACAGCTCATGGCAGACAGTCAGGCTTCCGCATGATTTCGTCGTTGACCTGCCCTTCCATAAGGATGCCAGCCATTCTCATGGCTATAAGACTGTAGGATGGAAATATCCTGAGACATCAGTGGGATGGTACAGGAAGACATTCCGTATGGAGGAGAGCGACAGGGGCAGGCACGTCGAGCTGCTGTTTGATGGCACATACCGTGACTGCCGCGTATGGGTGAACGGATTCTACTGTGGAGGCGAGCCGAGCGGCTACCTCTCACATCACTATGACATCACCGACTATCTCAACTACGGCGGTGAAAACGTTGTCTGTGTCCGCACGGATGCCACCCTTGAGGAGGGATGGTTCTATGAGGGTGGAGGCATATACCGCCATGTGTGGCTGACAAAGACCAGTCCGCTGCATATCCCGCAAGACGGCATATCGCTCTCCACGACATTCCGCAAAAGCTATTCACGGGCTCTGCTGAATGTGAGGACAGACCTCTTCAACGCATCGCATGATACCCTTCGTGGCAGTGTGCGCTACACTGTCCTCGACGCTGAGGGCAACGTGATAGGCCGGAGCAAGGATGAGCGAGACCCTACGCGCAGCCTCAGATTCATGCCTATGCAGACACGCCGCTCGGCATTCCAATATATCATTCCTATAGACAATCCCCTGCTGTGGAGTCCAGACACGCCTTATCTCTATACGCTCGTGGCAGAGGTTGTTGTCGATGGCGAGGCTATCGACAGCAAGGCTGTTAAGTTCGGTGTGCGTGATGTCGTCTTCGACAAAGACCGCGGACTGTTGCTGAACGGCAAACCATTGAAGATAAAGGGTGTGAATATGCATCAGGATCATGCCGGTGTGGGCGCTGCCATTCCTGACGCCCTCCAGACTTATCGCATCAGACGGCTGAAAGCCTTGGGATGTAATGCCTACCGCTCGTCGCACAACCCTATGTCGCCCGCCATGCTCGATGTCTGCGACTCTCTCGGTATGCTTGTCATCGACGAGAACAGGCTGGCGGGAAGCAGCGCTTACGAGATAAACTCTCTTGAGCGCATGATACGGCGTGACCGTAACCATCCGTCTGTCATACTGTGGAGTGTCGGCAATGAGGAGTGGGGAATAGAATGGGACGAGAAGGGCGAGCGCATCGCTGCCACCATGCGCGACTACTGCCACCGCTTCGACCCTACGCGTGAGATGACATTCGCCACAAGCGGAGGCCCCACGGTAGAGGTGCCTGTCGATGTGGCGGGGTATAACTATATCATGCAGAACCCCGTAGAGAAGCTGAGACAGCAGTATCCCGACCGCAAGTGTTGTGGCACAGAGGAGACAACAGGCTGTGGCACACGCGGCGTATATTATCCTGACCCAGAGGGGCGGTGGATGCCCGCGCTGAACCGCAGCCCTGACGCGCGCGACAGCACCCTCAACGCCATAGAGCGCGGATGGCACTTCTATGCTGAGCGTCCATGGGCGGCAGGATGTTTCTTCTGGACCGGCTTCGACTATCGTGGCGAGCCTAATCCGCTCTCGTTCCCGGCCACAGGCTCTGAGTTCGGCATTCTCGACTATTGCGGATTCCCGAAGGATGAGGCTGAGTATCTCAGGGCATGGTGGACAGACACTCCTGTGCTGCATGTCCTGCCCCACTGGAATCTCGACGGCCATGAGGGTGAGAGTGTGAGCGTATGGGCCTATTCAAACTGTGACGAGGTGGAGCTGTTCTGCAACGGGAAGTCGCTGGGACGCAAGCCGATGCCTAAGTATGGCCACCTTGAGTGGGAGGCCGTCTATCAGCCCGGCACCCTCAAGGCTGTAGGCTACAAGGGTGGCAAGAAGACTATGACACGCGTGGTGGCCACGGCAGGGCCGGCAACAATGATACGCGCCATACCTGATCGCCCTGCCATCCTGCATGGCACAGGAGACGTGGCGGTGGTTGACATATATCTTGCGGACAAGAAGGGGCGTACTGTCCCCACAGCCTGTCTGCCTCTGTCGGTAGAGATAGAAGGTCCTGCCACGATACTCGGCATGGGTAATGGCGACCCCGCTTTCCGCACAATAGAGAGGCCGTCAGCGTCAGCATCTCCACGCCGTTTCACTCTCGACGCGTTCAATGGCTGTGCCCAGCTGCTTGTGATGTCTGACGATATGGAGACAGGCACGGCCACTGTGACCATCACCGCCCCGGGATGCAGGAAGACTGTCCTCACGATAGAGGTGAGATGAAATGACTAAGCCGTGCGGCCTATGAGGTGGACGGTTGGCAAATATGAGAAAAACAGGCTTGCTGTCATAATTTCTATTGCTTTTATTCGTTAATTTAACGGATATTATGTAATTTTGCAATCGATGGCAGTGCAAACCGAGCGATTATGCTTAGCTGCCAGAAAGATATCACGTATTGTATAACCATAAATAAAGAAAGGAACAATAAGCCCAGAAACCTTGGGCACTACGAAACAGACATAACTGAACTTGATTGGTGAGATTCGTCTCTGCCACTTCCTCTTTTATGGTGGGCATTAATAGACCCCACCTTATGAGTTAACAGGCCAACTCTGTCATGATGACTAAAGGCTGATATCATTAACTTGAAGGAAGCGGTAACCAATTTCGATACATACATATACTTGAGCTTTCGCTCTTGTTCTCTAAATCCGAAACCGCCAAATTGAAGATAGGGGAGAACGAGTTAGCGACAGGCTCACGTCCCGTTAGGGGCGTGACCTCTCGTCCTGCTTGTTTCCCTACAAGGCGCTTGGCGGTGCCTGGATTTAGAATAAGTGATCGGACAGGGTTACGCCCCTTCTCTTATTCTTTTTTATAATGAAGAGATTGCTTTTTTCTCTGTGCCTTGTGTTGGCATCGGCTTTTGGCTATGCCTATGATTTAGAAATTGATGGTTTCTATTTTAATCTCTTATCTGTGGAAGAAGGAACTGTTGAAGTCACATACAAAAGTTTTAATAAGTATGAAATTGTTCGTAATGAACAGGAATATGTTGGTGACATAGTTGTTCCTTCAACAGTTATGTTAGGCAAAAAAACATATAAGGTGGTTGCGTTGGGTGAACATTGTTTTGCTGATTGTCGAAGAATGACGTCTCTTGAATTACCAAACACTATTAAAATAGTCAAACAAGGTGCTTTTGAGCGTGTTCGTCTTACTTCTATAACGTTGCCAAATAGTATCGATTCAATTGTTGGACTTACTTTTGCTCAATCATATTATTTGAAGGAAGTAAAATTGCCAAATAATTTAAGAGCCGTTACATCAAGAATGTTTGAAGACTGTACTAATCTTTCTCA
>JBJEAW010000167.1:0-8059 GCA_051869435.1 Prevotella sp.
GGGGCATGTAAGGCTCCTGGACATTCGGGTCGGGAGAGAGGAATCTGCCCAACACGGGGTCATACAACCGCGCATTCACATTGACGAGCCCGAACTGTGTCAGATGCTCGTGGCCGGTATAGCCTCGGCCTAAGAACAATACTGGTTGTTGGTCAGGCGCATATACCTCATGGGTCTCAGGGTCACGCAAGCGTCCCCAGGCATCGTAGCTCAACTCCTGGACAACAGTGCCGTCAGGCGACATGATGTGGGTGATGCTGCCTAAGTAGTCACGGACAATATAATATATGGTGCTTGAGGAGCCGTCTTTTATAAGCACAGCCCCGGCATCATAGTAGCCACCGCCAAGATATAGCTTCTCTATTCAGATTGCTTACAGTCTATGTCCGCCTCAGATATGATGTTTTCCTTTATGAAAAACTCCTTCACTGCCTGATTGAACTTTTCCCGCTCAAACTTCTTCACTTTGCCAGGGTATTTAAGTTCCTCTAACAGTTTCAAGAAAGCGATGGCCAAGACCCTGAGACATTCCTTCTCATCTTTTGCATTGAGAAATGTCTCGAAATCCATGAAGAAATCGAATGACAGATATTTATACAATCTAACTTCTTGAACTACAGGATCTGAAGATTTCACAGTCTTATCCGCATAGTATTTAGGGCGAACAGGCTTAAAGAACCTTCTAAACTCAGGTGAAACGCATATAAAGCTGATATCCATTTCTTCTATTAAATCAGATTTATAGCCCATAAAACCTGTTGACAATAAATCTTCAAATTTGTTGACAGCTTCTGAATGATAACCTAAGGTAGGAAATTCTTCTGTCATTGTTAAAACTAATGATATTTCCATATTCTTATTTCTTAGGGTAGAGAATACATTATTCCTTATTTCAAACGAAATTATTATTTATATGCTTCGATGCATTATCCACTTAAAGAAGTCCACTGTCAAATACGCACTTACGTCCTGCTTGAGCACCTAGATAATTTATATAAAACACGCTATCTATATTTGACTATATACAATAAACGACCTATATAAATATCATAATATAAGCACAGATTTTCCAACAAGACTTTTCCAAGTTGGCTCATTATTTAAATATCTTATTTCCAGGAGGTAATTCCCGATGTATATAATAATATTCAATCAACATCTTCTTCTCATGTATTAGTATTTCAGTTTTTGACCCATAAAATATGGGAAGCATATGAAAATTCTTCTCATATGAATCTTTTTTGTACCGTTTTTCTCCTTGGGTCGTTTCTCCATATTTCCAGACCTCTCCTTCTTTCAAATAAACCATTTCATTTGTTCTTACATTTTTGTAATATCCATCTGTGATAGCTTCTAATTGATACGCAAATCCATTCCCCGGTCTGTCCTTCAGAGCCAACCTCTGCATTTGTTCCTCTTGTTTGCTGAGAATATTATCTGCAAGAAATCCGATTGTAGCAACGGCAAAGGTTGCAGGTATCAGGACATTATCAGCTACACCAACTCCTGTAATATCGTCGACTGCGAGTCCCACAGAGATGGCGGTAGCATGCTGGAATGCGCTGTAATCCCATTGCGCCTTCTTTATGGCCTTGTCAGCAGCATCGACATCATAAACAGAGTTTGTCACACTGCCTCCGCCACCGGCCACTGTGGTCCAATGGAAATCAAATTTCCAGTTACTGCCTTTTCCTACAGCACCTACAGCAAGTCCCGCAGACAGATATGGAGTGCTTATTCCACCAGCAAACACAACACTTCCGGGAGTGGCAATGCCTGTATACGTAACACCGCCTATAATCGCACCAAAACCCATGCCTAAATATGTGGTGACAGACTTGTAGTTCCATTGCAAAGGATTCAGCTCTCCGCTATTAGCCACGGCTCCTCCTATATAAGCACCGACGATTGCGCATATAATGCCCAATAGAGTCTCTCCATTTTCGTCCACATAACACAGTGGGTTGTTCATGGCATACGAGAAACGGTTAAAGTTCTGGGGCATGTAAGGCTCCTGAACATTCGGGTCGGGAGAGAGGAATCTGCCCAACACAGGGTCATACAACCGCGCATTCATATTGATAAGCCCGAACTGTGTCAGATGCTCGTGGCCGGTATAGCCCCTGCCTAAGAACAATACTGGTTGTTGGTCAGGCGCATATACCTCATGGGTCTCAGGGTCACGCAAGCGTCCCCAGGCATCGTAGCTCAACTCCTGGACAACAGTGCCGTCAGGCGACATGATGTGGGTGATGCTGCCTAAGTAGTCACGGACAATATAATATATGGTGCTTGAGGAGCCGTCTTTTATAAGCACAGCCCCGGCATCATAGTAGCCACCGCCAAGATATAGCTTCTCTTTTGTGGAAGACGATGTCTCGTCCATCTCATAGCAACCGCCCAGATAATAACGGGTCAGGACGCTGCTGCCATCCTGCGAGACGCTCATCTTCACCCTTTCATACTCGCTGTTATAGGTGAATGTCGCGACATTGCCATTCTCGCTTATAGACTGCGGGCGCATGAACGAGAAATAGTCTATATCCTGGGTATGTGTAGGAATGGCATTGTCAGATAATGTAACCCCGGAAACCGCATACGGCTTTTGGGCAATATCGTATTCAAATGACCCTACGTCACTTTTACTTGTGATGTTGCCTTTCTCGTCGTATGTTACTGTCTTGCCCGAATATGATGTCAACCTGTTAAGATTGTCATACCCGAAATTCTCGGTGATGCCCCTTATATTGTCTGTCCTTGATGTCAGCAATGATGTAGCCGGGTCAAAGACGTACGAGAAGTCCTGACGGTTCCTATACAGAAAGCTTGCGCTTCTGCTTGTCGGCAGACCGTAATCGGTATAACCGTATGTGCGTTTTATACAGTCTGTGTTAATCTCCGTTGCCTGCCCCAGGTTATTTACCTTGTAAAGGTCGTAAATCTTTGTGTCGCCAAGGCTTATCGTCTTCAGGTGGCCGCTTCTGTATGTGTAATTCTCTGTGGCCAGGTGTCCATTTTGCGAGGTGTATGTTATGGAGCTGACATTTCCGTCCTGATAGCAGAAATCTTTTTGCAGCCATGTGCCGTCCACACCGTTTTCTCTGCTTGTGACCAGCCTGCCAAAGCTGTCATACCCATACGCTTTTGAGGTGCCGTTATTGCATACGATACCCGTAAGCTCGTCTTTCTCGTTATATGTGTAAGATGTCTCAAACTCAGGTGTGGTGGTTTTTGTCAGCCTGTTATATTCGTCATAAGCATACAGGATCGACTCACCATTGGCGTTAGTCTCTTTCTTCAGATTTCCTGCCGCGTCATATTCTGATGTGGTTGTCCCTTGGCTGGGGTCAACCATAGTGATGCGACGGCGGTAGTTGTCGTAACCGAATGATGTCACGACATTGCCTGGAGCGACAACTGACGACGGTTGCCTGTCGGCTGCCAGATTGTAAGTCGTTGTGCCTGACGCATCCGTGACGGAGATAATGTCTCCCATGGCGTCATAGCTCTTGGTCGTAGTGACATTATCGGCGACAGTTGTCACGCTGTTGCCATTATAGCTGTAGGTTGTCACTCTCCCGGATGCCTCGTAGCAAGACAATATGCGGTCAAAGTCGTCATAAGCGTATGTATTCCACAACGATGGCGTCGCTCCTGTGAAAGGCAAAGACACTTTCTGTATATTGCCGTAAGCATCATATAGCTTGTCTATACTCCTTGTCAGTCCGTCAGCTCCGGTCTCGCTTGTCCTGACCTCACGGTTAAAGGCATCGTACACGACAGAAGTGGTCGGTTTGCCTGTCTTTGTCCGTGTGATGGCATACCGTGCGTTAGTCCCGGAGTAAGACCATGTGTATGCTATATCCTCTCTCGTACTGTCAGGATAACAGGTGGATATTTCTCGTCCAAGAGCGTCATACTCATGAGTGGTGACTCCGCCCTTATAGTCCTGAACTGTTGACACTCTGCCCAAGGCATCGTAGGCGAATGTATTAGCCAAGCCCATCGGACTGGTCACCTTCGATAACCGTCCGTATGAGTCATACTCGTATGTTGTCTTTGGGGTATTAGGTGAAGAAAACAGCTTCAGAGTCTCAGAAACAGGATTGCCATGAGTGTCATAAATATAAGTATGCTGTCTGACCTGGTTCCCGTCTTTATAATAAATCTTCACATTAGGCTTTCGCAAAGAGAATGCCGGTATGGACATGCGTTCTGTGTAAGAATCGCCATCGCGCGTCACTGTTACAACCTGGTTTACAAGGAAGCCAAGATTGTAACCGTCTTCCACAGCCGTATTTGACGAATATGTATTTGTCTTTTTTACTGTGATATTTCCTGTATACGATGTTGTCTCCTCTGTCGGATACCCATACGTGTCATATAGATATGATGTGCTAGCTGAGATGCCCTTAAGCAGGTCGGTCTCAACTTTTGAGATCAAACGGATCTTCGTGATTTTGTTTGCCTGTGTGTTTACCGTGTATGAATATGAGTATTCATAAGCTGGTGTCACCTCGCTTTTCAGCAAACCACGGCGATATGGCTCGTAAGTCCTGACAAGGTCTTGCTCTCTCTTGTTTTGGGTCGTGATTTTCTCAAATCCGCATAATCCCAGTCCCTGACGATGGACAACCGCATTATGATATTTGAAAGTGGTATAGTCAATCTGGGAGCCATCCATGTAAATCTCGGATGACGCTATTACGGGCAGCGGCTCTTGGATGTTCACATAAGGATAGGTCGCATTATATCCTTTTGTGTATAATCCGTCAGATACTCCCTCATCATTAATAAGCTGATATTCATTCTTCTCGATCACCCCAAGACTGTTTGCCATGCCTGTAGCCATGGCTTCTTTGCTGTCGTTACGCGAGAACGAGTATCTTGTCGCAACTCCATTCTTAAGGCTTATGAGCTGTGTGGAACTGTTGCGGGAGTTTATATTTGTGGGTATGAGAATCGATTTTGATGAAGGGTAGCTTGCGTGTGCACATACTGAACCTACATTGTTGTTGTTGGCCAAATATGTATAGAAGCCGTCGGCATTATAATTAATCAGGTCTGTGGCTCCATCACCATTGACATCTTGTATAACGAATCCCCTGTCATCACCTGCAGTCTTCGCTGTTCCATTGAAAGTGGAGCTCTCAAACTGACCATTGCCTTTAGAGTTATACATCGTCCATGTGTATGCATAGTCGGCAGGTGAGACAAGGATGTCCATCATTCCGTCGCCATTATATTCACCGGGCAATACATCACGGCCCGCCACCTCTGATTTGTTCAGTCCTGTAAAGGTGACTACTTTGCGAGCAGTGAGTGTGCCGCCGGAAACGTCAAAGGTGTATATGTTTGTGCCACTCTCATTGATATGGCAGATATCGCTTTTCCCGTCGCCGTCATAATCCATGACAAACAATTTGTCGGTATTGTCTGCGGCTGCTTTAGGGTCGCTTTGCAGTGTGCCTAAGAAATCCACGTTATACTGGAACACATGGCCTTGAAAGAGGATTCTGTTGCCTTCCAAATCAAAGATGTAGCATTTAGATGGCTTGCTGGTATCTTCAAATGGCTGGTGTACGGAGACAGCCAAGATTTCCATCTTGCCATCACCGTTGAAATCACCAGTATAATAGAATTTTGGCTGAACGCTTTTCTCGTCCTTCGCGTCTGTAAATACTGTCGGGAAATTATATGTCCTGGTATAGTGCTTGGAGAAATTCGGAAAGAGGTTGAACCTGTAAACGTTGAAAACAACCTGATCATTATCGTTGACCACAGAGTTGTTTACCTTGACAATATATTCTTCTTGTTTACCTTCCAAATCGGCACAGAGAATATCGACGAAGCCTTTTTCTGTGTAAAAGCTTGGCATAGGGTAAGCCCAACCGTCTGTCAGACCGGCATACAGGAAGATCTTCTCTTCGCCTGTATACATATTATCAAACCGTTTCTCTGATTTTCGGAACGTTGTCGAGTGAATATAATGTTTCCAGTAAGGGTTCAGATTAGGCAGAGCTATCAGTCCGTCAGCACCGCTGTCGTAGTTAAACTTGCCCTTGGCCACCTTTATCATGCCCGGGTCATCAGCGACATACCATTCATACAGTTGCGTGCTGTCCTTTTTGTAAGCAGACAGAATGGTGCCGTTGCCGTAATAAAACCGTAACGGGTTGTATGATTTCCCTGAAGACTCATAGCCTATTTGGGTCAGAAGCGACTTGTCGTTCTGGGTGGTGTATTGCATCGTGTAAGTTCCCAACTCTGCTGAGCCTAACTTACATGTGACGCTCTTCAACAATTGCGGCTCATATACTTTAAGGCCACCGACGAAATAAAGGATAGGATCCTGACGTGATGCCTCATACTGGAATTCAACAGAAGCTCCATTGTATGAGATATTGGAAATATAAAAATGGTTGTTCGCGAACGAATACGAATAGTCTATTCTGTTTCCGTCCAAATCTGTCAGTGACATGAGCGGATAACACAGGTAATTCTGATAACTGGATGCGTGGCCAAAAACGCCTTTGTTGCCATCTGGATAGAAAACCTCAAAATACCTCATGATGTTCCCAGAGACATGGCCCTTTGCCTTGATATTCCCTTGTTCCGACTCATAAAGGAAGCAATCCCCTGATGTTTGTGTCTTGATTAAACGGATGCCGTCCAGAATAAACGCATCACTGTTATCCATGACAACACCTTGAGGCTTCCCGTCATAATACATGTTCTTGCCGCTGCGGGTAATCATGGAAATTCCGGATATAGCCCAGCCCATACCCATGACAGAATTGCCCTGTTGGCTGTTATATGCCAAGGACAGATTCGGGTTAAAGCCTTTCATTCCCGGATACACGTTAATCGGGACATTGTATGTCTTTGCTCCTGTGGGTGATGTGCCTGAGTTAATGGTAATCTGCCCCGCTTCTTTTTGACGGTCTGGATATACCGTGTTGGGCACATGGGTGTTTTCAATAAGATTAAGGGACACCCGAGCCATTACATCCGAAGTATTTCCGAAGGTGGAGCTGTCGGCCTTTTGCGCTATTACCGGAGTATACAACTTTGCAAGGATAGAGTCCTCGTAATGCTTGTATTGCTCTTCGGTCCAGTTCTTGAATTTATCGTCGTCAGACGTGTCAACAACTTTTTTAGTGGTATCATCAGTTTTTTGATTCAATTGTCCATATATCGATATGTCTTTAGAGAAGCACATACCGATATTCAACATAGACAATATGCCTGCGAGATATATGATGCCTTTCATGGGTTGCCTCTATGAGATTTGGGGGTTATTTCTTGATTATTTTCCAAGTTGTTTCCTTATTGTTCAAGGAAACATGAAGTATGTAAATCCCGTTTGGTTGAGCGTTGATGTCCACCTCTGTCCATGACGACGTTATAGGGGTGGATAAGATTTGCTGGCCTGAGGCGTTGACAACACATACGGCACATTGGTCAGAACTCATATAGCCCATAATCTCCAGTTTCAGTTTCCCTTGTGTCGGATTAGGATATATTCTGATATTTCGTTCTAAAAGCATATAAGAATAACATTCCTTTGAAGATTCTTCTTTCGAGATAGCCCTTGTGTTCATCACTATCTCCTTTTTGATGCGATTGCCCGCATTGTCATAACTGTATTTGATATTTTGTCCAAATACGATGCATGGCATTACGGACATAAAGAATATGATTGCTGTTTTTTTCATGGATTTAGATTTCATGTTTAACATCATCTATCATTTCTTTCGTCGGAAACTTATTTCCATCGCCTACCATAGACAATTATGGCATTTTCCTTTGCAAGCATTGACTATGATGTTTGGCCGATTATCGGTTTCGTAAGCTGCTGAATAACAAGCCATTGTCTATAATTCACAACATCAAGCCTCCTCGCCATCCTTTCATATCACAGACAAAAAGATGGTAAAGCCGTGGCAACGATGCAGCAAAGATAACAATAAAAACTGAGATACGTGTAACTTTCAATGGATATTTTCGACCTGTACGGTTGAAAACGGGCTGAAAGCCCAACAGCGCATAGCCCAGG
>JBJEAW010000168.1:0-7998 GCA_051869435.1 Prevotella sp.
GATATAAACAATGGTTATAAACTTCCAAAAGAATATGACGATTTGGCGGTTACTTTCATGGAAAGTGGCGGTTACAATGTTGATGGTGTTGACAGAACTCAACTAACTGAACGTCAACGAATAATTTATAATGTGATTAGAACTATACGCAAGTAACCGCCAAAGAAATGGCGGTTACTTTGGTGGATACTTTGGCAGTTACTTTATCACTAAGCAAAAGGACTGTGGAACGTGAGATTAGCTTTCTGAGAAACAATGGCTTCATTCGTAAGGAAGGAAAGAAAAACAATGGATTCTGGGTAGTGCTGAAATAGTTTTGGTAAAACAATACTTAAGATCGAATTTATAAGGATTTCTTATTAGTTCGCCAAGAGGGTAAACGTAATGTGCAACGCAATATTGCACACTGTAATCTTGATGTAATCATCGCCTTAGGTTATCGTGTACAGTCGCAGGTGGCGACACGCTCCAGAGTGAGAGTATGAGAGATACAGACAACGAAGCAATGAATAAGTTGTTTCGTGCGTGGGTACTTGTTGGTAGAAATGATGGTGATAAGCCTTCAAAGGAAAATGATGCTTTTGCGGTCGCTTTGTCTATGAAACCAATGTGTCAAGCTGTTGGCTAACATTATGTAAATGTGAGAGATGAGCGGGCGGAAGATGTCAGAATGTTTTCAAGCCATGGGGGCACGTCTGGTGATAAGTACTGAATGGCGGCCTCATACGTGCTGAATGATGAGCTTATATGTACTCGATGATGGCACCAAACGATATCTATGAAAAACACAGTGATGGCTCTTCCTGACAAGTCGGCCGCAAGGCTGAGAAACGATAGCGGGAGACAGACTCATATCAATTCGAGTCTGTCTCCCGCTTGGGATTATTGGGTCTTGTCAGCGTGTCGCCTTATTTCGACCTGTACGGGTGAAAACTTTGAGAAGTGCGGGCTGTCAATCAATAGCCTGGGTTGACGAAGTCAGAGCCGTTCTCCATGAGGTCGATATATGCCTGTGGGATTGGTTTGAGCACGTACTCCTTCTTGTAGTATTTTGCGAGGTTCGGGTGGGTCTGCTGCAGATAGCTTGCGTCGTCAAGGTATCCGACACGCACGAGGTCGAAGAATCTGTTGTACTCTCCGCACAGCTCGCGTCCGCGCTCGTCGATGATGTCACGCAGATTGACAGAGGCGAGGCTGTTGGCACCTGCACGGCTGCGTATCTTGTTGACATACCGTGCGGCGGTGGATGCGTCGCCAAGCTGGAGTGCTGCCTCTGCTGCTATGAGGTAAACCTCTGGTGTGCGCATGATGAATGTGGCGTTGAGATTGCCGAGACGGTACTTGGCGTATGACTCGACGATATAGTTCGACGAGTTGTGCTTGTTCAGTACTGGCCAGTAGTATCTCAGCTGGTTCTCTGTGCCGTCGGCGTTGTTGTCGATGATCTCTTTCTGTGTGTCGCTGTACAGCTTGTTGTAGTCAACGAGCAGATAGTTGCTTGTCCTTGCCTTGGCCACCTCGTCGGCATAGTCGGCGTCCTGAGGCATGACAATCTTTATGGCGAGGTCGCCATAGCTTATCTTCTTTCCTACCATAGACGGGTCTTTGCCGTAGATGGAGCAGTCAGACTGTGTCCACTCGTATCCGTTCTCGCGGTTACAGTTCCACTGTGTTGTGAACCACTGGCGGAATCGTGGGTCGAGCGTGCCGTCGTTCTGCACGAAGAGGCTCAGGAGATGCTGTGTCGGCATGAAGTCTCCCTCTTTTGAGCCTTCCCATTTCTGATGGTCCTCGCCGAGATTCTGTCGTGCTCCGAAGTGGGAGAGCCAGCAGTTGAAGTGCTCGTCGTTACGGTTGAGGTTGGCGAGGCCTGTCGAGCCTGACTGTGCCTTTCCGTCAACAGCCCAGCGCTGTTTCCATAGTGCCTCCTTGTTGAGGTAGTTGTTCTCCTCGGCGAACACGTCTGCCAGATTTGAGTACATGTGTGTGTTGTACTTTGCTCCGCCGCTCTCACAGTCGTCGATGAGTCGCTTTGCTGCCTCAAGCGCTTTCTGGTAGCATGTCGATTTGTCGCTGTCCCATCGTGTCTTCTGCAGGTATGCCTTTGCGAGGAAAGCTATCGCGGCTTTGCGTGGAGGGTCGGTGGTTGTGGCGTCGTCGCCTATGTTGAGGTTCTCGGCCGCAAACTCGAGGTCGGGGATGATTACCTCGTTGTATATTGTCAGCGGGTCAGTGCGCTTAGGCGAGTATGTGATGTTCTCGCCTTTGGTGTCGGTGATCATGACAACGCCTCCAAACTGCTCTACGATGTTGAAGTAATAGACGGCTCTCATCATGCGTGCCTCTGCAATGTAAGAGTTAAGCTGCTCGGCTGTGTATGTCTTGTTGTATTTTGCCATGTCGATGGCGGTGTTGCAGGCTCCGATGCCGTCGTAGGCGCAGTTCCAGAATCCGGCTGTATAGGTGGTGTTTGTCGCTCCTCCCATATACCAGAAGTAGTTCTGCTGGTTTGTTACGAAGTCGGCGGCTGATGTCCAGAGGTCTGTCTCTGCCTCAGAGAGAGCCATGTATCCGGCAGCGAGTGCCTGTGGCTTTCCCCATGATGATGTGCCGTCGGCCGTGCCGTAGAAGTATCTCGCCATCGCGAAGTAGCATTGGTTGACAAATGCTATATAGTTGTCGGTCTCCGCATACTGCTCCATAGTGCCACCGCCAGGGTTGTACTCCTCGAGCATATCAGTGCAGGAGACGATCCCGCCTGACAGAAGGATAGAGCCGATGATTGTCGATATTGTCTTTTTCATGTCTTGGTTTCGTTTTTTTATATTTATTGTATGTGTAGCGTATATTGCCGGTGTGTGTGTCGTGCGCATGGTTAGAATGTCACGTTCACGCCGAATACGAACTCACGGTATGTAGGGAATGAGTCTGAGCCGCCTGTCTCGGGGTCGGTGTCTTTCAGGATGCTCTTGCATACGATGAAAGGATTGTAGGCTGTGAAGTAGAAGCGCACTCTCTCCATGAAGGCCTTGCGCACTAAGTCTGTCGGCAGGGTGTATCCGAAAGTGATGTTCTTTATCTTGAAGAATGAGCCATCGACGTATGTCAGTGCAGAGTAATAGGCCGACTGCTTCTTTGCTGAGCCCGCGCGTGGGAAGTAAGCTCCCTGGTTTGACTCTGTCCAGTAGTCAGTGCCGGCAATCTGGTTGACGGTGATATCGTCAGAGGCGGTGTATCGGCCGAGCATGTCGCTCTGTATCATCTGTCCGAGACGTGCCATGGTGTGTATGCTGAGGTCGAAGCCCTTATACCGGAAGTTGTTGGTGAAGCCCAGCACCCAGTCAGGATTAGAGTGGCCCAGCACCTGACGGTCGTCCGTGCCGTAAGGGTGTACGCCGCCGTCGCCATCCTTGTCCTTTGTCTCTATCTTTATGAGGCCTGGCTCAGAGCCGTATTTAGCGGCCTCGTCAGCCTCGTCTGTTGACCATATACCGGCATACTTGTAGCCGTAGAACGAGTTGATGGCCTCGCCGACGAAGAGGTTCTTGCCGTTGGTCGTGTCGAGATAGTAGCCGGCCTCGATAGGCATTGACACTATCTTCTCGCGAGCCCATGTCGCTGTGAGTGTGGTGCTCCATGTGAAGTCTTTCTTCACTATGTTCTGGCTTGTTATGGTGGCCTCTATGCCGTAGTTCTTTGTCTTGGCGAGGTTCTGCCATGTTGTGATAGGCGAGCCCCACATCGTGATGCCTGATGTGATAGGCACCTGCTGGCGGAAGAGGAGTCCCTTTGTCGTGGTGTGGAAGTACTCTAAAGAGCCTGCTATGCGGCTGCGCAGCACTGCAAAGTCGAGACCGACGTTCCAGTTGTATGACTTCTCCCATCCGAGAGTGCTCGAGCCGTAGGTATTATACTGTATGACATCGGCGCGCTCGCCGTCTCTCATGCCAGTGCCTGTGAAATAGTAAGGTATGGACTGTGTGGCGTATGCGCTGGCTCCAGAGATACCGTTCTCTGTATCGTGTGACAGGAGGCCGGAGTTGCCTGTTATACCGTAGCCCACTCTCAGCTTCAGGTTGTCGAGCCAGCTCTCTGCGGCAGACGACATGAAGCCCTCATCGCTGATGCGCCAGCCGAGAGCGACAGCGGGGAACACATCCCACTTGTTGTCGTCAACAAACCATGACACGCCATCCCAGCGGTTAGAGAAGTTCAGCAGGTATTTGCCCTTGTAAGAGTAGTTGACGCGTACGGCGTAAGAGAGTTTCTGCCATTTCTGGTATTCAGAGTAAGCCTTAGAGTCGCCGCCTTTCAGCTGGTGCCACTGGTATGAGTCCATGGCGAGGCCGTTAGAGTATGCGCGTGCAAACTCTGTCTCGCCCACGATGTATGACGATATGAGCTGTCCGCCGAAAGAGTGGTCGCCGATGGTCTTGTTGTATGAGATGACGTTCTCCCAGTTATACTGCCAGTTGTTGGTGTTTGACGATTCGCCGAATGGCAGCGAGCTGTATGATGGCGCTGTCGCGCTGCACTGCTCGCCACGGAACTTGCCGTTGCGCGAGTGTTTCAGTATGCCGTTGATTGATGTCTTGGCCGAGAGCCCCTGGAAAGGTGTCCATGTGAGAGAGCCTGCTACATTAATGTATGTGGTGCGGATGTTCTCTGCATACTGGTTCTCGATGAAGTCGCCGAGCGGAGTGGTGAGGCCCCCAAGGTAACGGTAGTTTATCTCGCCGGTCTCAGTGTAAGGGTCGCCCAACGGCATAGCCTTCAAGGCGTTGATGAATGTGTGGCGGTTGCCGAGATTGCGGTTAGAATAGTTAAGGTTGGATGTGAATGACGCTGACAGCCACTTGTTCAGCTCCTGGTCGATGTTGAGCCTCAGCTGGTAAACCTTCTGGTTGTCAGTCTCGATGAGGCCCTCCTGCTTTGTGTAGGCTGTCGATGCGAACACCTTTGTCTTCTTTGTGCCGCCAGAGACAGAGAGACTGTATTTCTGCTGTGTCGCCGTGTTGTGTATCTGGTCAACCCAGTCAATCCATTTCCCCTGCTGGTATGCCTGCAGATAGTCAGAGTTGCCGAATAGCGAGGCATCGTCTGCCGGAGCCTGTCCGTGGGTGTATTTGTATGCCTCACGCTGGTAGGCCATCCACTCGTCGCCTATCATGCCATGCTGGAAGTTAGGCGTTCCGGAGAATCCGTAGTATGCGTCGAAGTTCACGCGTGCCTTGCCCTCCTGTCCTCGTTTGGTGGTGATGATGATGACACCGTTAGCGCCGGCCGAGCCGTAGATGGCTGTCGATGACGCGTCTTTCAGCACGTCGATCGATTCTATGTCCGACGGGTTTACATCCTCATAATTGCCGCCCTGCACACCGTCGATGATGAACAGCGGCGCATTGTCGCCATATATGGAGCGGCTGCCGCGCAGGAGTATGCTCACACCTGAGCCTACCTGGCCTGAGCTCTTGGTGATGTCAAGACCTGCCACTTTGCCTTGAAGGGCCTCCATGGCGTTAGTTGTCGGGGCTATTGTGATGTCCTCGGTCTTCATCGTTGTCACAGCTCCGGTGAGGTCTTTCTTCTTCACTGTGCCGTAGCCGATGACTACTACATCCTCCAGTCCGACAAGGTCTGGCTCCATCTTGATGGTCATGCCCTCCCTGAGCTTTACGGTCTGGCTCTTGTAGCCTGCATAAGACAGTGTCACCTTGCCGTCTTTGGGCAGTTCGATGGCAAAGTTGCCGTCAATGTCTGACACTGTGCCGCCCTTTCCGGAGACGGGCATGACGGTGACTCCAATCAGGGCGTCGCCATTCTGGTCGGTAACATGACATCTGATAACGTTCTTTTGATTTAATGCATGTAGCGCATTCTCATACTCCCCCGCTGCTGCCGCCTGTAACGGGCTGAGAGACATGAACGCACCTGCAATCAGTACAGCTTGCAGTCCTGTACTAATAACATTCTTGTACTTTTGCATAGTCTTTTTGTTAGGTTTAGATAATAAAGTAGTATCAGTTATAAATAGGTTATCTTTTTTCTGCCGTCCATATGGATTCGGCATGTTTGTCTGAAAAGACATTATTGCATGTTAAAGCTGTTGCTCGAAGTTGTTTGAGTTTTTAATTAATTTTTTACAAAGATATATATATCCTGAGTAAATAGTTTGATGTATGTCATTTATATAACATATATTAACCGTTATAAGTGTACATTTAACTACATTTTAGTGTTAGTTGTATGTTTTACATTTATGCGGATGGCTTATCGTATTTTGTCTGGCAGATTGTGGATGCATGGTATGTGGCGCGTAAATAACAGAGGGGCGCAACCGGCAGAGGGCAAGCTGACTTTTGTTTCTATGCCTCTGCTGGTTGCGCCCCATGGCGTATGTCGCTGTATGGTCGATGTGTGTGCAACAGTCGTCTGGTGAGGGCGGGGATGCGGTTCCCGTCAACCCCTGTTATTCTGTCTTCTCTTTTGTCCCCCTCTTCTTGTCTGATAGAGAGAAAAGGTTGGCGAGGATTGTGCCTGAGATGCTGTGGTAGGCACAGCTTACGGCACACGGGACGACACATATTATCGCTTCCGGGTGTTCTGCCAGTATCTTGTCGTTGGCGAAGAAGGCAGTGGCGAGCACTGTGGCCATGCCGGCATTCTGCATGCCTACCTCTATCGACAGCGTGCGCCGCTTGGCGGTGTTGAACCTGCACCATCTCCCCACGTTATATCCGAGCAGGTAGCCCGTCGTGTTATGACAGAAGACGACGGCCATGACGAGCATGAACAACGTCAGGCCCTGTGCCACCAACTGCGGCTTCACCTGTGCCACAACACCGCCCACGATGAGCGACAGGGCTATGACGCTTGTGCCGGGCATGACACCCTGTATCTTCTGATAGACCTCTCGCTTGCCGAGGAACTGGTTGCAGAGCAGCCCGGCTATGACAGGGAGGAGCGTTATCAGCAGTATTCCCTTGAACATCCCTATGGCGTCAACCTCAACCCTTGTGTCGGCAAGCATCCATACGAGCCATGGCGTCATGAGAGGCGCCAGCAGGGTCGATGCAGTGGTCATGCCGACAGAGTATGCCACGTCGCCCTTGCAGAGGTAAGACATGATATTGCTCGAGACACCGCCGGGGCAGCAGCCTACAAGGATGATGCCTATCGCGAGGTACGGGTCGAGTCCGAAGAGCCTTGTCAGCAGGAAGGCCACGGCGGGCATCAGGGTGTATTGGGCACATGCGCCGATGAAGATGTCTCCGGGCCGTCTTATCAGGACACGGATATCTTCTACGCATAGCGTCAGCCCCATGGTGAGCATGATGAGGCCAAGGATGACGCTCGCACAGTCGCCTTTTACCCATGAGAATAGGGTGGGGAAGAGGAATGCGAGCATAGCTGCCAGAATGACGAATAATGAGGAGTGGGAGGATAGGGTCTTGCTGATTGATGTGAGCATAGTGGTGTTTCCTGTTTGTTGTCTGCCAAATAGATATATTGGTGCAGATTGGTTTTGTGTGATATGTTGTGCGCCACCCCCGGCGTTCTGAGCGTTGAGGGGGGCGTTGTTGTCGCTAATCGTGTGCAAAGTTACTTCATTTTCTTGATATACAGCGACAATTCGGGTTTGAATGTTATATATTACTGTCCGGATAAAACTATCTTGGTACAATTTCATTGATTTATCCGGACGGCCTGTTGGATTAACAATTGCGCCTAACAAGCCCCGGAGGGGCGCGACTGTTAGAAGCCCCACCTGAAGTGAAAGGCTACGGGTAAGTGAGCGTAGCTCGGGAGACTTGTCCTTGGACCCACTGACCAACGGGAGGAAATGGGAGATGGCGAGGCCGACGACTGAACGTAAGGTGGGGTGAACAAGAGGTCTCTATAACGAGCTTCGAAGAGGCGATACACGGGGGCACCAGTAAAAGCCTGTGTCAGTTACGTATCACGAAAACCAATATAAACCCCTTGAAGATGATGGGG
>JBJEAW010000169.1:0-33364 GCA_051869435.1 Prevotella sp.
GGGCAAGCGTAGCGACACCCTGGGTTGAGGATCCATACCGCTTGTACGCACTGAAAGTGCAAAAGCGTTATGGCCTTATAGCTCATTTACGCTTTTGCGCTTACAGCGCGACAATTACCCACACGAACAATATCCCCAGGGTGTCACTCCGCTACGCTCCGTTCTGCCCTGGGCTATGGGCTTCTGCGCTTTCAGCGCGTGCTGACCGAGACAATATAAATCTATATTTTCTTGTTACAAAACACATTCGCTGAATAGTTACAATCGAAAGAACATCCCTTAAATATTATTAACAACAAATAAATGGAGAGAAAACACAGGAAATAAAAATATAATAAGTAATTTTGCAGCCGCAAAAAAACGGGACATGCATCTGCCCCAGAAAGAAAGCACATATATGGATAACGTCTCAGTAAAGAAAAGCCTTTATCGCCTTACAATGCCGATATTCATCGACATTGCGCTTGTCATGCTGCTCGGAGCTGTTGACACGGTCATGCTGTCACGATACAGCGACGATGCTGTCGCCGCTGTCGGCCTCGACAACCAGCTTGTGTCGTTCGTCTTCCTCATCTACCAGTTTGTCTCCATGGGTGCCGCCATATTGTGCGCCCAGTATTTCGGCGCCCGCCTGCGTATGCGTTTCATGCAGATAGTGGGTATCGCCATCATAGTGAACACGCTGCTCGGCATGACGGTAAGCGGAGTGTTGTGGATATGGTCGGAGGAGTTGCTGAGGGGGTTCGGGCTTAGGGAGAGCCTTATGGCCGACGGCGCGAGGTATCTGAAGATTACGGGTGCGCTGTCGTTCTTCCAGGCCCTGTCGCTGACATTCAGCGCGTCGCTGCGCTCCACAGGAAAGACGGTGAAGCCTATGCTCGCCACCGTTGCCGTGAACATACTGAACATAGCCGGCAACTACGCGCTCATCTTCGGCCACTGGGGATGCCCGGCTATGGGTGTGGAAGGAGCGGCATGGGCTACAGCGGGCAGCCGCATCGCGGCGACCATAATCCTCGCCTGCTTCATGCCCGCCATATGGCCTGAGGCAGAGCATAGAGCAGCCGGCGTGAGGAAGAGCGCCGTGCAGAGGCTGCAGCAGATAGCGACAGCGGCCATGCCACGCAATATCAAGGCGAAGATACTGCAACTGCCGCTATACACGCTGCGCGCGTCGTACATCGTGGTCACGCTGCCTGTGAAGGCCATGACGAGGTCGGTGTCGGCCGCACACGCCATCAACATATCGCTGAAGAGATACTTCTGCCCTTTCCCGTGGCAGGAGCTTAAGAATCTGTTCCATATAGGCATACCGGCCATGAGCGAGGAGATGTCCTACTCCCTGTCACAGATAGCCATAACATACTTCATAAACCAGATAAGCACCGAGGCCCTCGCGACAAAGGTTTATTGCACGACAACGATAACCTTTGTCATTCTCTTCAGCACGAGCATCGTGCAGGGTGGTGACATCCTCGTGGGACACTATGTGGGCCAACTGAGATACAGGGCCGCCTATATTCTCGGCAATTATGTCTTCAAGACAGGCATGGCGCTGACGCTCGTGGTGGCGGCATGTCTGGCGGCCGGCGGACACTCGCTCATGACATGCCTGACGGACAACAGCGAGATAATACGCCTCGGGACATGGATTTTCTGCATTGACTTCTTCCTGAGCTACGGGCGTGTGAAGAACATCTTCGCCTGCGGTACGCTGCGCGCTACGGGCGACGCTGTCTATCCTGTCATTGTCGGCGTCATAAGCCAGTGGACTGTCGCTGTCGGCGTGGCATGGCTGCTCGGCATACCCATGGGCCTCGGCATCATAGGCATGTGGATAGCCTTCTGCATGGACGAGAACCTGCGCGGCATAATACTCATGCGGCGCTGGCACTCACAGCGGTGGCGCGGCAAGGCGTTCACGACAAAGGAATGAAGAGACGGCGGCCCTGCGAGCATAGGCAAAGCTCACAGGACCGCCGCACGAGTAATACACGCCTCCGTTGCATGTCACAGTTTCTCACCATACATAAGGTCGCCGGCGTCGCCGAGACCCGGGACGATATACTTATGCTCGTTGAGCGCAGGGTCGATGGCGGCGCAATAGAGCATGACATCGTTTGAGGGGAACACCTTCTTCAGGAAATCGACGCCGGGCTTTGCGGCTATGACCGACGCCATGATAAGGCGCGAGGGGTGTCCCTTGGTGCAGAAAGCCTCATAGGCCAGCTCCATGCTGCCCCCTGTGGCGAGCATAGGGTCAACGAGAATCAGCGTCTTGCCCTCAAGGCTCGGCGTGGCGATATACTCTATGCGTATGCCCACCTCTGTGCCCTCCTTGTCCTTATAATAGCGATAGGCGGAGACGAAGGCGTTGCCGGCATCGTCAAAGACATCAAGAAACCCCTGATGGAGAGGCAGACCGGCACGGAATACAGTGGCAAGAACGATGTCGTCGGCAGGGACTGCGGCGACAGCCTTGGCGAGAGGCGTGTCTATCTCGACATCCCTGTATTCCAACGACTTACTAATCTCATAAGCCATGGCATGGCCTATGCGTATGACATTCTGGCGGAAGCGCAGACGGTCACGCTGGACATCCTTGTCGCGAAGCTCTCTGAGATACTTCCCGATGATAGATTTCTGACGGCTGAAATCGATGATTTTCATGATGATTCTGTTTCGTTTTTGGGCTGTGGCCGCACCTTGGCGCGAGCGTTCATGCTGCTCCCGCGCATGAGCCATAGCCCATGATGATTCTTGATATAGATTATAAAATATGTTCTGATTATTTGCAAAGTTAGTAAAATAATTTTAAAAAGGTAAGAAAGTATTGGATATGTTCTGATAAATTAGTAAATTTGCAACGGAAAAAGAGGGTATGACCCCTATGGGGGTCTGCTCAGGATGACAACAGACAGGAAAGTGTCACCTGCCGGGCTTCTGTCCCGCCAGAAGACACGAATACACATCAATAGGATTACAAACCCAATTAAAACAATAAAAGAACCAATGGCAAATTTAGATTTGACAAAGTATGGCATCACTGGTTCGACAGTGATAGCCCACAACCCTTCATACGAGCAGCTGTTCGAGGAGGAGACAAAGGCAGGTCTCGAAGGTTACGAGGTAGGCAAGAACACTGAGCTTGGCGCTGTGAACGTCATGACAGGCATCTACACCGGCCGTTCTCCTAAGGACAAGTACATTGTAATGGACGAGAACTCTAAGGACACTGTATGGTGGACAACAGAGGGCTACAAGAACGACAACCACCCAATGTCTGAGGACGTTTGGGCACAGGTGAAGGAGCTCGCTGTCAAGGAGCTCTGCAACAAGGACCTCTATGTTGTTGACGCATTCTGCGGCGCAAACAAGGACACACGTATGGCAGTCCGCTTCATCGTTGAGGTAGCATGGCAGGCACACTTCGTGACAAACATGTTCATCCAGCCAACAGCCGAGGAGCTTGCAGACTTCGAGCCAAACTTCGTTATCTACAACGCCTCAAAGGCAAAGGTAGAGAACTACAAGGAGCTCGGCCTCAACTCTGAGACATGTGTCGCATTCAACGTGACAAGCCGCGAGCAGGTTATCATCAACACATGGTACGGTGGTGAGATGAAGAAGGGTATGTTCTCTATGATGAACTACTACCTCCCTCTCCAGGGCATCGCTTCTATGCACTGCTCTGCCAACTGTGACATGAACGGTGAGAACACAGCTATCTTCTTCGGTCTCTCTGGCACAGGCAAGACAACACTCTCTACCGACCCTAAGCGCCGCCTTATCGGTGACGACGAGCACGGATGGGACGACAACGGCGTGTTCAACTTCGAGGGCGGTTGCTATGCAAAGGTCATCAACCTCTCTAAGGAGAACGAGCCAGACATCTATGGCGCCATCAAGCGTAACGCTCTTCTCGAGAACGTGACAGTGGCTGAGGACGGCACAATCGACTTCAACGACAAGTCAGTGACAGAGAACACACGTGTCTCTTACCCAATCAACCACATCAACAACATACAGCCAGGCTCATCAGCTCCAGCAGCCAAGAACGTCATCTTCCTCTCTGCTGACGCTTTCGGTGTGCTCCCTCCTGTATCTATCCTCACTCCAGAGCAGACACAGTACTACTTCCTCTCTGGCTTCACAGCAAAGCTCGCTGGTACAGAGCGCGGCATCACAGAGCCGACTCCGACATTCTCAGCTTGCTTCGGACAGGCTTTCCTTGAGCTCCACCCAACAAAGTACGCCCAGGAGCTCGTTAAGAAGATGAACATGTCTGGCGCAAAGGCATACCTCGTTAACACAGGCTGGAACGGTACAGGCAAGCGTATCTCTATCCCTGACACACGTGGCATCATCGATGCCATCCTCGACGGCTCAATCCTGAAGGCAGAGACAAAGAAGATTCCTATGTTCGACTTCGAGGTTCCAACAGCTCTTCCTAACGTGAACCCAGCCATCCTCGACCCACGCGACACATACGAGTGCGCATGCCAGTGGGAGGAGAAGGCAAAGGATCTCGCAGCACGCTTCATCAAGAACTTTGAGAAGTACACATCAAACGAGGCTGGTAAGGCTCTCGTAGCTGCTGGTCCACAGCTCTAAAATCGTTGAAGTTAATATCTCTATACATTTTTATTCTGCGGCGACGTCTCAGTGATGAGGTGTCGCCGCCTTTTTTTTATAAAGGTAGGTTAAGGCTGGAAGCATGACAAGAAGAGACCCATGCACGAGAAAGCGAGAGGCCATGTGACACATTTTGATGCGCATAATGATACACATTATTATACACATGATGTTTGGAATCGGACGCTGATTTTTGTAACTTTGCAATAAGACAGGCGGCAGTCCGGCTAATCCATGCTGGCAAGATGACAGTGGGCTATCATTGAACGGAAGATGTCATCCTGTGACAAGAGAGCCATATTGCCCACACATATCATCTGGCGACGGGCGCGTGTCAGGGCGACATTCAGCTTCCTATCCACAAGATACGCATCGCCGTCCCTGCCTGCCATAAAGCGGTTGGCTGTCAGGAACTCCACCTGACAGCGCTGGCTGACAGTAAATGAGTATATGATGACATCACGCTGCGAGCCTTGATAACGCTCCACAGTGTCTATGCTGATGCTCTCAGCGACATCAGCCGCCCCAAGGCGTGCTATCTCACGGCGTATGAGACTAATCTGATTGCGGTAAGGTACAATGACCCCGAGCGTCTTGCGGCTGTCCCACACTTCTCCAATCTGTCTCCTCAACCTCACCACGAGGCTGGCGACAGCACGCGCCTCAGAGGCATTCGACTTGACATCGCCAGCAATGTCGTCACGCCGTACATCGAAGAATAGCATACGGTAGTGTTTCAGCATCTCGTCAACATCATCTGCCGACGGCTCATCATAAGCCAGCCTCGTCTCCTCCTGGTGTGGAAGGGGCACAGGCAAGAGACGCTCCTCCCGATAGAAAGCATCGCCAGGCCATGCCGCGACAAGTGGATGCATACGCCCCTGACGACGCAGCACGCCATAAGGACTGTCGGGAGTGGCGAGCGACGCGAGACGCTCAAAGAGCGAGCGGCGGCAGTCAGTAAGCCCTATCGCCCTCAGCTCAGGCTCCGTGACGAGCGACTCCCGCTCGTCCTGCTGCACTACAGCCGGCAGCTGCTTTGTGTCGCCGATAAGGATAAACTTCCCGAGACGGGAAAGGAGGCCTATTATGGCGGGCTCAAGAATCTGTGACGCCTCATCGACAATAGTCAGGGAGAAACGCTTCAGAGAGAGTATCTCCTGACGGGACATCAGGGTGGATGTCGTGGCGACGACAACACGCACCTCAGAGATATAACGCCGGATGGCGGAGATATTGGCCATCTCGGCAAAGAGACGTGAGGCGAGACGCGGGCGGAAGATTTCGGCACAGGTAAACTCGTTGCCTATGCGGAGATATTCAATGCCTGCATCTGTCAGCATACCGCATATCTCATCGACAGCGCGGTTGGTGTATGACGTGAGGAGTATCGACCCATTCTCCGCCGTCGGCACCACAAGTTCCTCCTCCACCATATACCTCATGGCCATAGAGGTCTTGCCCGTCCCCGGCGGCCCAATGAGCAGGTAATAGTCACGGGCCTGACGGGCTTGTAGCAGTATCTCGTCGTATGACGGATGGTAAGAGCGTGTCAGGCGGCGTGTCATGTCACGCTGCGGGGATTTCGTGCCGAGCAGAAGGCGGCGGCGCTCCGGCTCGGCTGTCATGAACATATACAGGGCACGCAATCCCGGTGTCATGCCCGACGACGAATAGCCGTGCTCGACAGCCCATAACGTAGGCTCGCCGGTAGTGGCCGAGACAGCCTGACGGCTTAGTGGCTGAGGGTCGGCAAGGCGCAAGGTGGCTTTTGTGGGCGACAGCTTGGTCAGACAGCCCTTATACAGAATGGCCGCTGTCGCGTCGGGAGCCTTGTCTGCGGCATATCTATATATGAAGACATAATCGCCA
This sequence comes from Prevotella sp., assembly GCA_051869435.1. Lineage (GTDB taxonomy): Bacteria > Bacteroidota > Bacteroidia > Bacteroidales > Bacteroidaceae > Prevotella. Next base: position 6,508 of record JBJEAW010000169.1, read on the forward strand.
ATGCGGAAATCGACCTCGCTGTCATCACTGCGCGAGAGGACGAGGTCGCGTGTGGTCAGAGAGTCCATATCGACCTCTATCCTGCCTGTCATGATGCTTCCCTGCGCCACTTTCTCGTCATATGGCATGTTCCAGATGTCGGCCATGGAGCGCGACACGCCCTCCTGCGAGCCAAGACATGCCACAGCATTCTCACGGAAAAGGAATGTCGCCATACGGCAGAAATAACTCTTCTCGAGGTCTGAGCAATGATGCAGGGGCATAAGGAGCTGGGAATGGCGCGGACGGATATAGCGCTCGTAGAACGGGGAACGGTCGTTACGCTCATTAAGGGTCTCAGGTGTGAGGCGCGAGAGCATACCGTCGGAAAAGCCATGGCGGGCAAAATAGACCATGCTGGCTGTGATGCGGTTGCGCACCATCATGGCCTCACGCAACAGCTGCTGATAATAGCCCACAGAGAGCAGGCCGTCAACAATAGGATAACGTGAATAGAGCAGGCGGATATCAACGTCAGAGGGAGAGATGGAGAAATTCTGGTGGAGCACAGCATAATAGAGCAACAGCTGGACATAATGAGGCTCCTGCTGTATGGCACCATGCTTCCCGGGGCGGCGACACTCGATGTTGTAGTTCTTGCCAGACTTCTGCTCGACAAGGAGACGCATATCCTCTGTCATGAGATCGACACGTCCCTGCAGCCCGAGAGAGGGGCAAAGGAATGACGGCTCGAGCAGATATTCATGGCCTGTCCCTGTGCCCTGGCTGTTTTTCCCGGGCTTGGCTGACTGGGAGACGGCCCCAGCCGGACGCCCATCAGCAAGAAGAAGGGCGGCATCGAGAGTCTGACGAAGCTGGGACATATTGACCGCCTGCGAGAAACACTGGCTCTTATACTCCTGTGTGTCAAAGTCCGGGCATGTGGCATAGGCCATCGCCTCGTCGGCAAAATGTGTCTTGAGGGTTTCCCGCCACAGCAGGCTGATGTCACTGTCCGACGGCGAGCGGAGGATATTGTCGAGCAGGCAGCCGGCATAATTACCGAGCAGTATGGCCTGTGAATTGGCTGACGGCTGGAACTGGTTGACGAGATAGGAGAGCGGATGGTGGCCCCAGTCGGTAAAGCAGCGGGCTATGGACGAGATATCGAGAAGATAGTCAGGCTCTAAGGCTATAAAACGTGGTGACAGACTGCCGTCGGCCTCCTCATGGACATCAACAACAGATAGTGTCATCCCCTCTGAGGCAGTGGAGAGGAGATACTCGTCGGCCTGTACGACATTTACCTCACGCAATGTCACGCTGTCGTCCATGCGCATGGTTATATGGCCCACAAAGAGGCGTTCGCCCTGAGGCTTGGAGTGACGCCGGACAGAGTGGACAATGCCCCTCATCTGCCTATAGTCGATATGGCGGGCCTGACGGCGCTGTGGGCCATGGGCAGGGATAAGCCTGACAACCGGCGAGGGAATATCGACAGAGAAGACGGCTGAGACGAAGACAGCAAGGGCACGGCAGTCATACAGCCACATCTCACGCTCGGAAAGGGGCTTCGAGTTGGGCACGCTATCGGCCGAAGAAGCGCCGGACTGTGACGAAGTGGATGATGAAGACGGGGAGGAACTGTTCGTGTCTCTCCTCATGCGCTGTATCTCTATCGTGTCAGGGATAGAGACATGATGATGGCGGCAGAGCCAGTCAACCTGAGCAAAGAGGTTGCCGAAGCCCTGCCCCGTGTCCTTCAGTCCCTCATGGCATATCTGGACGAGAAGCTCATGCATATACAAACGGCGCGCACGCAGCGTAAGGCTCTCTGTCGTGGCAAGCCATTCTATACGGCTGAAAAAATCGTCGGTAAAGGCTGTCATCCCAGTCTGGAGAAATATGTTATCACCTCTTCCCACGTCTTGAACTGGTCTGAGCCGTACTCTATAGCGGTGGCCATAGACGATGGCGGCGGTGCGGGAGAGATATAGAAGTCGCCGTAAAGCGTATCGGGAGTATTAGTGAATATGACACGGCCATAAGCTGGCACATTGACATACTCTCCAAGCCACGCCAAGACGTCCTTGTAATATGCCGTGTCGTAAGCCGGAGCCTTAGCCACAAAATATATGTCATAGGTATCGAGGAGGGCATAGACGGCCTTACGCATGGATGGTGTCGCCTGGCCATGGCTGTCATGGAGCGCGTCATAGTCTATATAGGCCACCTCCCGCTGGCGGTTGTTCTGCCTGTCGTCAATCCAGCGGACAACAGGAATGAGCGACGCGCGCACGACATTGTCAACAAGACGGTGCTCGCCATGGAAAGAGATGGCACGTGGATAATGCTCACGGAAGATGTCGAAGGTATGGACAACAGGGTCATTGTCACCGAAAAGGCCATAGACCTTGTCAGCATCAGCGGCGGCCGACGAGAAACAACGCTCGGTGAGGGCACGGTATTCCTTGACGATGGCCTTCGTGATGACCATCTCCTGCACGCCGTCACGGCGCGGATTCTGGAATGTCAGCTTGCCCACCATGCCATGGCTCGTCATCGTGTCTCCCATCTGGAATGCCGGATTGACACAGATGCGGTCATAGCCATAGAGCATCTCTGTCATCATGCCGCCCATCGATGTCCCTATGATAAGGTCAGGGTGCTCGTCACGGCAGACGCTGTGGAGCAGCTCTATGGCCTCATCGGGATGGATGGGGAGGTCAGGGGCTATCACTGTGGCCGAGGGGAGCAGAGTGCGGAGGAGTGTCACTGTGCCCGACTGGCCGCTGGAGGCGAAGCCGTGTACATATAATATTTTCTTGCCCTTCATGATATCGGGCCAGGTCTTTATATATTCATTCTGCATAGCGCGGAGTTTTTGAGTTGTGTTCCACAAGAAGGAAAATGACAAGAGAAGCGGTATCACAGGGATATTCGCGCCTGTATCATCAAATCATTCTGTGTCGGAGAGTCGATAGCCTGAAGACCGGACGATATGGTGTCACGGTCGAAATAGTGTAACGCCACATAACGGGCAGATAACACCACATGGGGTGTCACAGCAGCCTCAAGAATAATATTGCCTCTCAAAGAATGGCCATACATCATATTGAACATGGACGTGTAGAGCTGGGCCTTGTCATTGATGTAAAGGCGTGAGGCATAGTCAGTAGTATAGGCATAGGCGAGAGAGACCCACAAGGACCATCGGGAAAGCTTATAGCCGACACCCTGTGACACGGCTATACCATAATCGGACGAGGTGGGGATGTATGACGCGTGTAGCTGTGACTGGGATGTCCAGCGCGGGCGGGAGACCTTGAATATCACACGCGACATGTGGCGCGCGTCGCCATCTGTGCCGCCAAGGAAAGAGGGCATGGGCGAGCCGTCGGGCGCAAGAGCCTTCTCTGTATATCGGTAACGAAGAGACAACATGGCGTCGCCCGCGGTATAGACACCCTGGACATATGTGTCCCATGTGCGTGAGGATGACGAGAATCCGAAACGCTTCCAGGGGTGATAGACACAATCGATATAGGCTGAGATAACAGTGCTGGCGAAACAATCGGACACCAGACCAAGATACAAGCCGCTCTCATTGGCCGACGTGCCCATATCGCCGAAAGACTTCCCGAGGATGCTCTGGAACCTATAGTCGTAGAAACGGTGGAGGGCGACAACAGAGCATACGGGCGAGAACTTCCACCGGACATAGTTGGAGGTAGATACGGCTACGCCACGTGGGTCGTCAGCATAAGGGTGGGACCGCTCTGTGATAGCTGTCTCTCCCCCAGCCTGCAGCTTTGGATGTATATACGAATAGGACAGGGAGGCGGCAGAGAAATTCTTGCCTGAGGGATAGAAGCGGCGATAGGGATAATTGGTCTCCGGATGAAGGGAATGGTCAAGCCTGACATGGAGCAGATTCACAGCGACACGGAAAGGCAGCCGGCTGTACCCCACCGACACGCCTCCCGCATACTGAAGGGCAACGCCACGGCGAGCCATCTCGGTCTGTGTGCGATGATAGCCTGTTGAGGAGACTGACGCAAGGATAGACTGGGAGTCGTCATAGAAACGCCCATCAAGAGGCCGGCAGGAGAGGAAGGGTGCGAGTGACAGCTCGCCTTTGCCCCAGCGGAAAGCCAAGACGGCCGCCGCTCCTTGCAGATAATTTGACTCCTGACGGGAGGCATGGCCGCGCAATACGGTTGAGACTTGCGGGACAGCCATAAGCAGTGACGAGCGGGAGACACGGTAAGTGTTGTTCATGATGAGCCCCATGCCATATGACATCTGATAATGGCCGAGGACAAGACTACGCAGACAACCCATGTTACGGAGACGGACAAAGCCGGTATAGAAGTCCCAGCCTTTGGCGTTCTTGCCCGCAAAGAACGGTTCGCCCGCATCCTGTGCGGCAGTGAGGGCCGCATCAATCTTACGCTCACGGAACTTATATCTCAGCGTATGGCTCAATGCACTGCCCAAATAGTCGCCATCCTTATATCCCTCACGCTCATAAAAGGGGATGTTCATGGTGAACAGTATCTTATGGCGCTGTCTGTCCAGAACAGGGTAATGACGCATGGCATTACGTCTAATGGAGTCTGTGGCAAGGCTGTCAAGAGCGTCAGTAAGGAAGCGCTCTGCCCAGTAAGACCGTTTGACCGAAGGCGGAGCAGCATAGAAGATGGCATTGAGAATCATGCGCCGTGCCTTGTCTATACTGGCGATCAGCTGTATCTCTGACATCGTCTGCAACGGGCCGTATAACGCTCTGTAATTAAGTATAGAGAGTGCCATAGTTTCTGGCAGGAAAGGTATCTGCCTCAAATCGTCAATGCTGGCATCGTTTATATTGCGCCTGTCTCTTGCGAGCGTGGTCAGAATCTCGTATGCGTCATCTATCTCCTCGTCGTCATAATCGGCCGCGTCTGTCAGCAAAGAGAATATGTCCTGCCATGACTCGGAGAATTCTGATGTCTGGCAGACGGCAGATATAGGCAGAAAAGCGAAGAATACAATCAGGGCAATATGTCTCATAAAGCATACAGATATATAAGCAGGATAACCGGCTGAACGAGGAGAGTGTGGTATAAGCATGTACCGGGAGGCCATGGCGGGACATTCACCTCACCAGATGTGGCTCATCGGCATATTCAAGCATCTCTCTGTCGCCCCTTGAGTCGCCATAGGCTGTTATGTGATAGTTTGCGCGGCGCGACAAGATGTCAGGTTTGTAATCAAGAACGCGCCTCACTTTCTCCGGCCCATAACAATTGGGAGTGGAGAAATGGCCGGTGAAACCTTTGTCATCAAACTCCATCTCCGTCCCTATGACAGTGAAGCCCGGGACAAAAGGGCGCACCCATACCGCCGGACTTGCTGTGACGACAATAACCTCAGCACCACCCTCAGCCTCACTCTGCAAGAGGGAGAGGAGGTCATGGCGCATGATACGGCCACGGCACGAACGTGCAAAGCGGACGGACATCTCAGCAAAAGAATCATGTGACATGCCGCGGAACACGCTGTACAGCAACCGCTCCTTGGCACGCTGGTTGGAATAAAGGCCAAGTTTCATGAGGACAAGCCAGGGACTTAGGACAAGAAGACACCATAACAGGGCGACGTGCCCTACATTGAAGGCGATTATCTCAAACAGTGTGTCACGGAGTGTGAGAGTCCCGTCAAAATCTGATATGATGATTCTTTCTTTCATATCATATGGGTTATAGCAGATGTATGCGTCAAGAATTACTGTACTGAAGAGCTATTCACGGTGCCACCCCGAACTGTCTCTGGCCGCTATCATCACAAGACGTAAAGGACAACGAAATATGACAATATCCACAAGGCGATGACCGACTGGAGGAAACGGTCGGTAAGGAGAAGGCGCGCGGGGTCGCCGCCCTTGCCATCGACAGATGTCAGCTGCATATAGCGCAACAGGCCGAGGATAACAAGTATCGTGGTGAGGTAGAGATACTGGCATTCAGAGCGGGCTGTCACCTCAGCAGAGAGTGTGTACATGATATAGCAGACGATAGTTACTGACGATGTCACGTTAATGGTCTGATTGATAAACGTGAGGTTGTAACGTTTAGTATTATGACGCGGCGGCGCGCCGGTCTTGATAAAGCGGTTGACATCATCACGGCGCTTGGCAAAACCGAGAAGCATGGTGAGGAGGAATGTCATGAGCACAAGCCAGTGGGACGCCGCGATGCCTGTCGAGACGCTTCCGGCAAGGATTCTCAGCACGAAACCGAACGAGAGGATCACAATGTCAATAATGGCAAAGCGCTTGAGAATATGACAATAGGCTATATCCATAAAGAAATAGACCACTATGACAACTGCAAGCTGCTCCCAACCGTCTCCAAGCAGCGAAATCATCGCGGCAGCCATGAGCAGAAGCAGGAGCATCAAGAAATAGCCTGCCCGCACGCTAACCGCACCTGAGGCTATCGGGCGATGGCATTTCACAGCATGACGCCGGTCGTCCTCGACATCGACAATATCATTGTAACAGTATATCGCTGACGCCGTGAAACTGTACGCCAGAAACGCTATGGCAGCATGCCACAGGAGCGTGATGTCTGTTATGGCTCCACCGAAGAAAACAGGAAGGAACACAAACGTGTTCTTAACCCACTGGTAAGGCCTTGTGAGGCGAACGAGATGGTTTATCATTGTTATGGGGGTATTTAGAGGGTGTGGGTAAATGACTGGTGGGGATGGTGGCTGTGAGCCTGACAAGCGTCCGGAACCGACGAGGCGGGGACAGGCCATAACCTAAGCATAACGGGCTATGGAGTCATATCCGCAGCAAAGGCATCATGCGCTGTATAGCCTTATGGAGCACCCAAGCCAGCAGGAACGACACGAGGGCTGTGGCGATGGCTGTCAGCCAATAGCCAAGATGAAGGCTCCTCATAGGCTTCAGGACAAACTCGGCATGGATAAGATATGTCTCCAGCGATATGCCTCCTATCCATGACAACACAGAGCATACGTATCTGCCAGCATGGAGCAGAAGGCGTGAGGCGAGGATGATGAGGCTTACAGCAAACGGGATGTAGAGCATACGCTCAAGGAATAGCGGAAAATGTCCATGGCGCATCTGCTCAAGCCACACACATGAGGGGAAACTGACAGCAAGCATCATCAGGGCAAGCCAGACGACCGGGCCGTCACACACCTCACGCCGCCGGATACTCTCGGCTATGTTTATGCCAAGGAAGAATATCGGGACACGGCTCCAGAAGATTTCAATATGGCCTAAACACGCATGAAGAGGTGTGACATACTGGACCAATATACACCACATGAGCGGAATGACAACCAGCCACCGCATGACACCATGGCGGCGGACAGCCTCCATATAAGGCGGCGCAAAGACATAGAGCATCATCGTGGCGGGGATATACCAAAACGTAAGCTCATCATGCAGCCAGAAGTCCCAGTTCAGGAGAACATCTCCGGCAAGGTCGATATAAGAGGCAAGGCTATGGTTTGTCCTCTCAAGGAAACGTGGTACATAGAAAAGTGACGCCACTATAAACCAAGCAGGGAAGACACGGCGGAGACGCCGCACATAGAAATCAAACCAGCGCCTGAAGAACGGGCCGGAGCGCTCTGCCATGCCATCCCATGAGAACCACAACCCTATGCCTGAGAGAAAGAGGAAGATATCAACGCCGATATTCCCCATACGCACAAGGCCGTAGAGCGGCGCGTGGCGTGGCAGGGAGACATGGAAGAGGATGATGAATATCATCGCCAGACCCATCAACTCGGCACGATAACGGCTGATGGCATAAAGCTGGAAAGGTTTCATAGGCTTCTATATGTAGGTTACGCCCACGATTTATCGTCCCGTAAGAGAGGATATCATACGGTGGAACAGCATGGCAAGGAACAGTGTCGCCACAACATAAAGCAGCAGCCCGGCATAAAGGTCGTCATGGCGGGAGATGGGTATGAGCACCTTACGTGTGATAGGATGGCACACGAAGATGGCGGCGGAGATGGTCCCCACCCACTCCAACGGCCTCAACAGCCATAGCGGGACGGCCTTGACAAGACTGTATGTGGCTACGCACACAAGGAAGGGGACAAGAATCCATGTGGAGAACGACAAGCTCCCCAAAACGACGAGGGCCGAGGAGACAAGAGCCATGAGCCCATGCTCCCACTTCCTCCTGCTTGGCGCAGTGTCAACCCACCGTGCACCGAGCATGGCCACGATGAATACCGGCAACGCCCCGAACATATTATATCTATACCAGTTAAGATCGTCGCCCATAGGGTCAAAGGCCAGCTGGAGCAGAAGTGTCACCAAGGCCATGGACACCATCAGGAGTGTCCACAGCCTGTGTGGCAGGAGTGTGCGCAGAGACATCTTACCATCGTGCATGACAAACCGGTAGAAGACATACAGCTGCATCATAAGCCCGAAATACCAATATGGGCCGGGCCAGATGGCATGGTCAGGATCAGGATAAAAGTTGGAGACCATGAGCAGCTGGCCGACAACATTCGAGAAGCGGTAGTGGTAATGGCCCGGAGTCATATAATCGACAAGGACAAAGGCTGTATATCCTATGGCCATCATAAGGAAGAGCTTGCGCCAATGGTTGGCGATGAACGTCGTCACGCGGCTCTCCGCCCCTCCCGTCTCATACTTCCTGAACAGGCCATAAGCGCTGAGAGCCACAAAGACGGGGACACCGTAATGGCCGAAGAAGGAGAGAAGATGGGGGAGGAGGTCTGTCGTGGGCGATGACAACTCTGCCAGAAGCCTCCTGACGTTATTGTGGTCAAAGGTGTATTCGTTCTCCTTTACCATAGGCCCCAACCAGTGGGTGTAGTTGTGGAGCATGATGGCGAGGATCGCGATGCCGCGCATGGCGGAGGATTCTTGTCGTGTCATTATCTTGCTTTATAGTGGGTGTAGATTGTGGTGGGATACAGCCCTGTGCATGGCAACACATGGGAGGGCATACGCACGGGGAGTAGAGCCGCACATCAGGAGGGGGGAATGCCATCTATCTTGCCAGCCAGCGTTCCGCTTTGCCCGAAGAGGGTGTCTGAGGCTGGATGGAGGTATGGCTCCCGCCCATAAGCTCGTCATAGTCGGTCTGCCTTTTCAGCATTCTCGGCCTTTTGGGGTTATAATCGGGCGAGAGGATGTCAAGGTCTGGACGATAATACGGGCAGTGTATGCCGGCCAGCGAGAACAGCATGTGTGGGATGGCGTCGGTCATATAGGGCAATGAGGCAGCCCTGCGGACAGCGTCCATCACGTCAGGATGATTCTGCCGGTATTGTCTTGATGTCCATATCCAGAAAGGTATCTCAAACTCTTCCCGCGCGAGCCTCTTCACTATCTTTGTCGAATGCATGCGCCCGGAGAAGTGGGGAAGCTCTCTTGAATGGACCTCCTCGCCATGGTCGGGCATATATATGACGATGGCATCCTTGTCACGGAAAAGCTCTGTTATGGCAGTAACGATAGAGTCATTGTATAATGTGGCGTTGTCGTAATTGCAGAGATTACGCCGCCAACGGGGTTTGACGAGGTCTGTCCTGTCGGCATAATCGGCCAATGTGAACCGCTTGCGCGAGTTAGGACATCGGATGCGGTAGTCCTGATGCTGGCCTATCAGGTGGAATATTGTCAGGTGTCCCTTATGCAGGGTGTCGCCTGTCAGACGGTGCTCCTCCTGTATGGTGCGATAGTCAGAGATGAGCCCCTCGTCGAAGATGTGCAGCTTATGGTTTCTGTCGTCAAACTGTTTGGCAGACAGCGCGGGGTCGTTAAGGAAAAATCCGCCGCTGAAGTCGAACACCTGCTGCTTGGCCTGCGGCAGGAACTCATTCGTGAGGAATGTGACATGATAGCCGGCATTGCGGAACACCTCGCAGAAGAGGGGATAGTCACACCAGTCGCCCTCGTCGCCGACAGCGTATGTTGACATCATCAGCTTGAAGACATAGCTTGTCAGATTCCATGGCGAGACGACATCCTTGAATGGTATAAGCTCTCCACGGCGGTACAGCTCCAGCTGGCGGGGTGTCGTCGGCCGCTCATAGCCGTATATCTGTGAATGCCGCTTGTTGTATGCCTCGCCGATTATGAACACTATCTCTGGCGAGCGGTATGAGCAGCTATCGACACGCACATCCTCGGCCACCCTGCTGAGCACCGTCACCTGGCGCGCTGTGAGATGGTTTGCATAGACGCTGAATGCCATACGGTACATGGACATGAACTGGCGCCCACAATCCTTCTCTGTCAACTTGTGCTCGACGCTGCCGATGGTAGGGAGCGTCATGAGCGTATGCATCGCCCTCAGATTCTGCCAGCTCAATATGCAGCCCGACACGAGCGACACGAGGACGGCCATGCCTGCGGCGGATGACAATACGCCTGAGGATGAGGGTTTATGACGAGACTGACGGAGAAGGCGACGCGGCAGCCCGAAGCGCCATAGTATGGTCCAGGCAATATGCAGCAAAAGCACCAACACCACCCATCCTACATTGCTAACGAGTATGTCCGGAGACAGATACGCAGTGAGGAACTCGCCCGCCTCCCGAGGGTCTGTCTCGCCGACCAGCATGAGTATGGAGGGGTTAAGAGGCGACTCGAACTTGACGAAGCAGTACACATCGGCTATCGTGACCGTGTATGCCACAACATAGAACAGTGGGCGCACGACACGGCGGACGACCGTTGGCAAGACAGCGAGGATGAGGGCGAAAGCATACACCCAGAGCCACACCTCCCACCAGGCATAATCGTACAACTCCTGCTTCCACCTGTAATTCACCGTGCAGACAGCAGAGACCATGAGCAGCGTGTACATGAAGAGGCAGAACTCGGGGCTGCGTCTGACAGGCACCAGGAACGTGCTAAAGATTTTCTGTATTGTTGTTTTTCCCATAAAGATGATTCGTGTGGATATACTTCCTTACGGCCTCCGGGACAAGGCCTGAGATATCCATCCCGTCGGCTATTCTGCGCCGTATGCCGCTGCTGCTGATATCCATCTGCTGCGCATCGAGCACAATAGGTGAGCCTCCCGCCTCTCTGACAGCGGCTGGAGTGGAGACAGGACTCCCCGGCCGTGGATAGACGGCGACAGGATGGAAAGCGAGTATCTCACGGTATTCAGCCCACTTGTCAAACGCCGCCCAATTGTCTCCGCCGACAAGGAGGATGAAACGGTCGTCAGGGAAATCGCTCCTCAGCCTCCTCAGCGTCTTGTATGTATATGACGGGGAGGGGAGGTGGAGCTCATAGTCTGAGGCAACAATGCCGTCCTGGCCCTCCACAGCGAGTCTCGCCATCATGAGGCGGTGATGGTCAGAGGTCATCAGCATGTCACGTTTCCACGGGTTCTGGGGCGACACCATGAGCCATACCTCGTCGAGACTGAGATCCTCCCTGCACGTGACGGCCAGCCGGATATGGGCTTTATGGACAGGGTCGAATGTTCCGCCGAATAATCCGATTCTTCTCATTATGCAACAGCAAGGATAAAAAACTAAGGTGTGTGGGTTGTCTCACGCGTTAAGGAAATCCCTTACCGTTCTGAATGTCTCGTCCTTTGCCTTCTCCAGGTTGTCATTTACAATGACGACATCAAACTGCGTGGAGAATGCCATCTCGTACTCTGCCCTTGCGAGTCGTTGGGCTATCACCTCTGGCGCATCAGTGGCACGGCCTTCAAGACGTCGGCGCAGCTCGCCGACAGATGGTGGCTGGATGAATATGCTGAGGGCTCTCGCGCCATACTGGCGTTTGATGTTGCATCCGCCCTTAACGTCGACATCAAAGATGACATTCTCTCCGCTGTCTGTCTGGCGTGTCACCTGCGATTTCAACGTCCCGTAATACTTATCCTCATAAACCTCCTCATACTCGACGAACTCGTCGCCAGCGATTTTCTCACGGAATGTCTCTGGTGTCAGGAAGAAATATTCCACACCGTCACGCTCTGTCCCTCTCGGCTGGCGCGTAGTACAGGAGACAGAGAAGTGTAGGTTCAGCTCGGGGTGCTCAGCCATAAGCCATTGCACCAATGTTGACTTTCCGCTTCCGCTCGGAGCGCTGAATATCAATAGTTTACCTTTTCGCATAAATAGAATTCATATATTTAGGTTGGGGCTGGAGAAAACACACACTGTTTTTGTTGATTCTCCTTATAGGGCCTGAGCCCCCAAGGGGGATATGCCTATCACACACACGACGGGCAGCCGCCTCCCCCTCCCCGCCCGTCGGGGCGTGGAGGGGAGGAGGGGCGTGGGGCGGCGTGGCCTTTACAACACGTTCAGCACCTGCTCCTTTATCTGCTCCAGCTCGTCTTTCATTTTCACGACGATATTCTGCATCTCGGCCTGGTTGCTCTTTGAGCCTGTGGTGTTTATCTCACGTCCCATCTCCTGTGCTATGAAGCCGAGCTTCTTGCCTACGGGCTCGTCAAGGAGCATGGTGTCACGGAAGTATCTCAGGTGGTTTGTCAGTCTCTGCTTCTCCTCGGATATGTCAAGCTTCTCGATATAGTATATCAGTTCCTGCTCAAGCCTGTTCTGGTCATACTCCACATCAGGTATGGCCTCAAGCTGTGACACGATGCGCTGTCTTATCTTCTCGACACGGCTTCGCTCATACGGCTCCAGCTCACACTGCAGAGCGGTGATGTTGTCTATCTTCTCTGTGAACTTACGCTGCAGAGCCTCGCCCTCCTGCTTCCTGAACCCGACAAGCTGTCTGAGGGCCTCGTCTATCGCGCCACGGGCCACCTCCCACTCCTCGTCGTCAAGCACCTCCACCTCCTGCTTGGTCATGACGTCTGGCAGACGCAAGAGAGTGCCCCAGTCAAGATTCAGCGAGATATCCTTGTTGTAGGCTATCTCGTTAATCTGCTGGTAATAATACTCTACCATGTCCGCATTGATCGGCGTGGCGGTGCTCATCTCATCCTTGTCGATCCAGATGCAGAACTCTATCTTCCCCCTATGCAGGGCAGAGGAGAGAATCTGGCGTATCTCCATCTCTTTCTCACGATAGAGGGGCGCAATACGTGTGGACAGGTCAAGGGCTTTAGAATTAAGCGACTTCACCTCGACATTGATTTTCTTGTTCCCGAACGTCACGGACGCTTTGCCGTAACCTGTCATTGATAGTATCATTTTATATGGATGTACGTTAAATTTATGCAAAAGTACAAATTTTTCAAGAAAAAAGTAGTAAATTTGCAGATATTTTAAGCGCTTACACGAAAAAAACATGTCATGCATATTAAATATTGAGACGAGCACCAGTGTTTGCTCGGTCGCTGTCAGTGAGGACGGCCGGTGTATATATAGCGACATTGACCGCACGGGGCACAACCACAACGAGCGCCTCGGCTCTTTTGTCGACGAGGCCATGAGTTTCGCCGACAGCCACGCTATCCCCATCGACGCTGTCGCCGTCAGCATGGGGCCGGGATCATACACTGGCCTGCGCATAGGTGTGTCCATGGCCAAGGGAATATGCTACGGGCTGGATATCCCGCTCATTGCCGTCCCGACGTTGGAGGCGATGTGCGTGCCGGTATTGTTACGCCACGACAACCTCCCCGACGATGCCCTGCTCTGCCCTATGGTTGACGCCAGGAGGATGGAGGTCTATGCCGCGATATACGACAGGACTCTCAACACGGTCAGGGAGACACGTGCGGATGTCGTCACAGAAGAGACATACAGGGAATGGCTTGACAAACGCCCTGTCTATTTCTTCGGAGACGGGGCTGGAAAATGCATGGAGACTATCGGCCACCCCAATGCCCACTATATCGAAGGCATAGAGCCTCTGGCGAAGAATATGTTCCCGCTGGCAGAGCGCCGCCTGATGCAGGGGAAGACAGAGGATGTGGCTTATTTCGTCCCGTTCTACCTGAAGGACTTCGTGGCCCTGAAGCCCAAGAAACTGTTATAGAAGAGAACATGCGCGGACACGGCGACACTATCCGCCACCACATATGTAAAAAAGAAAAAGAAACGTCATCCCCCATCCTAACACGAAACGCCAATGAACATCGAAGGACTCGATTACAACACACAGCGCGAGCAGCTACGTATGCCGGAGTATGGACGCAGCATACACCAGATGGTGGAACACTGCATCGGCATTGAGGACCGTACAGAGCGTCAGTTGTGCGCTGAGAACATCATACATACCATGGAACTTCTCAACCCCACCCTACGTCATCAGGCAGACTACAAGCAGAAGCTGTGGGACCATCTCGCCATAATGTCCGGCTTCAAGCTCGACATAGACTATCCGTATGATGTCACGACAGCAGAGAAGATCGCCGAGCGGCCCTCGCCTCTGGCCTATCCCAAGCGCAACATCCCTGTAAGGCATTATGGGAGCCTCGTCTTCCGCACGCTCAACCACCTGAAGACAATGGAGCCGGGCGACGAGCGCGACGAGCTGACACGCCTTGTGGCCAACCAGATGAAGCGTGACCTCATGATGTATGGCAACGCATCGCCCGACAACGAGCGTGTGATATCAGACATAGCGCGATTCACGGACGGCGTGATACAGATAGACCCCAGCACCTTCACATTCGAGTTTATCGTGGTGGAGAAGAAAAACGACCTGAAAGGCAAGAAGAAAGGCAAGAAGAAATAGGGGGCAGCCCCCCACCCACCGACTGTGCGGCCTATCCCCCACCCCATCTGAAAGCGTTCCCCCACACTTCCAGGAAAACGCCCTTAACCCACACCAACGTCACACACATGGATACATTCATCATCGAAGGCGGACACCAACTGACAGGAACGATAACCCCTCAGGGCGCGAAAAACGAGACCCTGCAGGTTATCTGTGCGACGCTCCTCACATCAGAGCCTGTGCGCATAGACAACATCCCGGATATCCTTGATGTCAACAATCTCATAGCCCTGCTGACAGACATCGGAGTGAGGGTCACCCGGCACTCACGCACGAGCTATACCTTCCAGGCAGACAATCTGAACCTTGACTTCCTTGAAAGCGACACATTCGTCAAGAAATGCTCGTCGCTGCGCGGCTCTGTGCTTATGATAGGCCCGCTGCTCGGCCGTTGCGGGCGTGCCATAGTGGCAAAGCCGGGAGGAGACAAGATAGGGCGCCGCAGACTTGACACACACTTCCTCGGATTCAGCAAGCTCGGGGCTGTCTTCGAGCATGTGCCGGGCAGGGATGTCTATCAGCTGCACGCTGAGAGGCTGAGGGGATGCTACATGCTTCTCGACGAGGCGTCAGTGACAGGAACGGCCAATATCATCATGGCATCAGTGCTCGCCTCTGGCGACACCACGATATACAACGCCGCATGTGAGCCTTATATCCAGCAGCTCTGCCACATGCTGAACGCTATGGGAGCAGACATCTCAGGCATCGGTTCAAACCTCCTGCGCATACATGGGGCAGGCAGCCTGCATGGCTGCACACACCGTGTCCTGCCCGACATGATAGAGGTCGGCTCGTTCATAGGCATGGCGGCTATGGTTGGCAACGGCATACAGATAAAGAATGTGGCTTTAGAGCATCTCGGCATTATCCCTGACACTTTCCGCCGTCTTGGCATCAATGTCATCGAGATGGGCGACGACATCTTCATACCCCATCACGACAGCTACACCATCGACTCGTTCATGGACGGCACCATCATGACCCTCGCCGACGCTCCGTGGCCAGGGCTCACCCCCGATCTTCTCAGTGTCCTCCTCGTTGTCGCCACACAGGCCCATGGCTCTGTCCTCTTCCACCAGAAGATGTTCGAGTCACGCCTGTTCTTCGTTGACAAGCTGATCGACATGGGAGCCCAGATTATCCTGTGCGACCCCCACCGTGCCGTCGTCGTCGGCCTCAACCACAAGAAGCGTCTCCATGCAGGCCACATGACATCGCCCGACATACGTGCCGGCATAGCACTGCTCATAGCGGCACTGTCAGCAGAGGGAACATCACGCATAGCCAACATAGCGCAGATAGACCGCGGATACCAGGACATAGAGCAGCGCCTGAACGCTCTCGGAGCAAACATTATACGCCAATGATACACGAGAAAGACGTTTACCGCATAGGACGTGTCGGGAAGCCGCACGGCATAAAGGGCGAGGTGCAGGTGCAGGTTGAGGATGACGCGTTCGACCGTACTGGCACGCCATACCTCATCCTCAGGGTTGACGGCATCCTTGTCCCGTTCTTCATGGAAGAATACCGCTTCAAGAGCGACGAGACAGCCCTCATCAAGTTTGAGGATATATCATCGACAGAACGCGCGCGTCAGCTGACAGGATGCGAGGTGTACTTCCCGAGGCATCTCGCCGAGGCCGAGGAGCACGACCTCACGTATGCAGAGCTCGTGGGGTACGAGGTTATCGACAACAGCAATGGGAAGCCCCTCGGCATCATCGCCTCTGTCGATGACACCACCGACAACATCCTGTTCGAGCTGGACGGAGGACTGTTGATACCCGCCCCCGACGATTTCATCCACGACATCGACCAGGAGACACATACCATCTACATGAACATCCCTGACGGTCTTCTGGAGCTGTAGGTGGAGACACGTTGATTTCCGCCGTAATTGTAAGACATCGCCATCATCATTTCCTGCTGAAGATTATAGATGAAGAAGAAACAAATATGTATTCTCGGCTCTACTGGCTCGATAGGCACACAAGCCCTTGAAGTCATCAGCGAGCACCCCGACCGTTACGAGGCATACTGCCTGACAGCCAACACGCAGGCAGAGAAGCTTGCCATGCAGGCCCGCCGTTTCCGCCCCGCCGCTGTCGTCATAGCCGACGAGTCACGCTATCCACTCCTTAAGAGCCTCCTCTCTGACTGTCCTGACATCAAGGTCTATGCCGGCACGGCAGCTCTTGAGGATATTGTCTGTGCCGGGCCCATCGACATGGTGCTCACGGCCATGGTGGGATTTGCAGGGTTACGCCCAACTATACGTGCCATCAAGGCCCACAAGAAGATATGCCTCGCCAACAAGGAGACCCTCGTCGTGGCAGGCGAGACAATCATGCGGCTCTCCCGCGAGTGTCACGCGCCGATCATCCCTGTCGATTCAGAACACTCGGCCATATTCCAGAGCCTTGTCGGTGACCATGACAATGAGATAGTGCGCATTCTGCTCACAGCCTCCGGAGGCCCATTCCGCTCACACACCCTCTCACAGATGGAAGGGCTGACAGCGGCCGACGCGCTGCACCACCCCACATGGGATATGGGCGCGAAGATCACCATCGATTCCGCCACCATGATGAACAAGGGCTTCGAGGTCATTGAGGCCCGCTGGCTCTTCGGTGTGCCAGCCGAGCGGATAGAGGTGCTTGTCCATCCGCAGTCCATCGTCCACAGTGCGGTAGAGTATGTTGATGGTGCCGTGAAGGCTCAGCTTGGAGTGCCAGACATGCGTCTCCCGATACAGTATGCGTTCTCTTTCCCCGAGCGCCTTCCGCTGTCCGGCCCACGGCTGTCGCTCTACGGCAAGTCGCTTGACTTCTACGAGCCGGATATGAAGCGCTTCCCATGTCTCGCCATGGCCTATGAGTCGCTCCGCCATGGTGGCAATATGCCATGCATCGTCAATGCAGCCAACGAGATTGTCAACGAGGCATTCCGTGAGGGCCACTGCCGTTTCCTGCAGATGGGCGACATCATCGGCGAGACGATGCAGCGCGCGACGTTTGTGCCATCCCCATCGCTCGACGACCTCTTCTCCTCAGACCGTGAGGCACGCGACATAGCCCGCAGCCTCCTCGAGAGATAAGAGGGACAACCTACGATTAGCCAACCAGGGATTATCGACACAGCCATACATGGCTGCCCCGCTGACATTAATCACTTAACCAAACACATTTTTCTCCCGATGGAAATATTCCTTATCCGCGCCCTACAGTTCATACTTGCCATAACGATACTCGTATTCCTGCACGAGGGCGGACACTTCCTATTCTCTAAACTCTTCGGTGTGAGAGTCAACAAGTTCTACGTCTTCTTCGACTGGAAGTTCTCGCTCTTCTCCACCTACTCCACATGGTACCGCCGTCTCCGCGGCAAAGCTCCCGTGCGTCGTGACGCCGACGGCAACTACGAGTATGACGGCACAGAATACGGCATAGGCTGGATACCTCTCGGCGGATACTGCCAGATAGAGGGTATGATCGACGAGACCCAGCACGACGTGACGAAGCTTCAGGCCCCGCCGAAGCCGTACGAGTTCCGCGGGAAGCCGGCATGGCAGCGTCTGCTCATCATGACAGGCGGTGTGATGGTCAATTTCCTCCTTGCCCTCATCATCTATGCGGCCGTCCTCTACACATGGGGTGAGGACTATATCGCGATGAAGGACATGACCCTTGGCATGAAGTTCAACAGCGAGGCGAAGGCCCTCGGCTTCCGTGACGGAGATATCCTCCTCGGGACAGAGAGGGGAGAGTTCCGTGAGTTCTCGGCCGATGTCTTCCGCGACCTCTCCACAGCGACAGAGGCACACATCCGCCGTGGCGGCAAGGACATGACTTTAGCCCTCCCAGGCGATATGAACCTGCTGTCCATGCTACAGTCCCAGCCTGTCTTCGCCCGTCCGCTTGTGCCGTGTGTCGTTGACAGCGTCATCCCGTCAACCCCCGCCGCCAAGGCCGGCATAATGAAGGGCGACAGGATAACATCGCTCAACGGCCACCCCATCGACTCATGGAACGAGTTCACATACCAGACAGGCATCCTTGATGATTGTCTCACAGCGGCCGCCACCTCTGCCGACAGTCTCCGCATACGCAGCGTGACCGTGACCATACAGCGCCAGCAGACACAGGCCACAGACACCATGAGGCTCGTCATGACACCCGCCCTGCAGCTTGGCGTCATACAGCAGACGTTGTTCTCCATATACAAGCCGACACACATCAGCTACGACATCCTTGAGAGCATCCCCGCCGGTGTGCGCTACGGTGTCGATGTCCTTGGCGGCTATGTATCTGATTTGAAGTATGTCTTCACGGCCGACGGCGCAAAGTCGTTAGGCGGATTCGGGGCCATAGGCTCGCTCTTCCCTCCTGTATGGGACTGGATGATGTTCTGGAAGATGACAGCCTTCCTCTCCATCATCCTCGCCTTCATGAACATTCTTCCTATTCCAGCGCTTGACGGCGGGCATGTGCTGTTCCTCCTGTACGAGATTATAACGCGGCGTAAGCCGAGCGACACATTCATGCTCCGCGCACAATATGTCGGCATGGCCATTCTCTTCCTCCTCATGATAGTCGCCAATCTCAACGATGTCTTGAGATGGATAGGCGTGATGTAGAGACGTGGTGCTGAGAGTGGCACCCATGTCTTGCATTGACAGATAGGTCAGGACACACTGACATTCCCCTGCACTTTACTCGCAGAATAACAACAAAAAAAGCAGGAGGCAAACTCTTTTGACAAGGGTTTGCCTCCTGCTTTTTTGTGTTTGAAGCAATATGCACATCTATCATACAAGCTCATATGCCTAAGCGAAATCAGACGGTGGGGACAAACTTATGGGGTGTCCTAACAATTGGATTGGATGGGCGATTTTGCAAGAGGTACTGTATGAGGAGCTCATTTGTACTGTATGAGGGCATGAAAAGCACTGAATGAGAGGCTAAAAAGATAGCAATGGGAAAATCATGTGCTGCAAGACAGACATTTGCAAAAAGGTTGCAAAAAGAAAGCATTAACTTTGCAGCAACTTATACAGCCTGTGAGGCGTATAGGTAGAGAACAACAGGGGCACTGGAGAGGTTCTGTGTCAGCTGGAAAAACAAAAATCAATCACAAAGGGGTTTATCATGGTTTTTGTGATTCACAACTGATACAGGCTTTTAATGGTGACCCCGAACAACATGGAAAACAATCATAACAATATCAACGAAAGACATATGGGACATATCAGACTATCGCTTGTCGTCGGGGCGGCACTCGCGCTCATGACATCATGCCACAACCATGAGGCTGACCATAAAGCCGAGGAGGCGGGACATGGGAGCCACGACGGCGAGACGGTATTGAGCCAAAAGCAGGCCGAGGCGGCTGGCGTACAGACAGAGACGGTGAAACCGGGCGACTTCATGGCATCACTGAAGACGAGCGGAGTGTTGTTGTCGGGCCAGGGCGACGAGCAGACGATAGCCTCAACGGCTGCCGGCATTGTCAGCATGAGGGCGGGCGCTATGGCCGAGGGGTCGCGAATAGGGCGTGGCGAGAGGATTGCCACTGTCACCGCACGCGGCCTTCAGGACGGCGACCCGTACGGAAAGGCGCGGGCAGAATATGAGGCGGCGGAGAAGGCTTACAAGAGAGCCGCGGGCCTGGCGAAGGACAACATCATCTCACAACGTGAGTATGAGGCGGCGCGGCGTGACTATGACGCGGCACGCAGCGCGTATGACAGCCAGAGGCAGCATGTCGGCGAGGAGGGTGTCTCTATCATCTCGCCCATAGGCGGATATGTTAAGGCGCTCCTTGTCAGACAGGGAGATTATGTCAGTGTGGGCCAGCCGATAGCCATCGTGACAGAGCAGCGCCGCATGAGGCTGCGCGCTGATGTCCCCGTCAGCCACATGGCAGAGGCTGGGGTTGTGACAGGAGCGAGATTCCGCATGGCGGGAAGCGACGCTGTGAGAGACGTGGCGGCGATGAACGGAACGGTCGTGGGCCGCGGGCAGAGCGTCACGGAGGGCACGGCGTATATCCCCGTGACATTCGAGATGGACAATGTGGGAGACGTGGTGGCCGGAGCATACGCCGATGTATGGCTGCTCACAGCGACACGCAAGAATGTCATCTCTGTCCCGACAGACGCGATAATGGAAAGCCAGGGAGAGAAGTATGTCTTCGTACAGGTGGAGAATGACGCGTACATGAGGCGCACGGTGGAGACCGGAGGCTGTGACGGCATGAGGGTGGAGATAGTCAAAGGACTGTCGAAAGGCGAGAAGGTCGTGACGAGAGGAGCGAACGCGATACGCCTTGCAGGGGCTGCGACAGCGATACCTGAGCATAACCACAGCCACTGACTGGATGTCCCACAGTAGGCATGGCATGACAATGAGAGAACACCCCCACCCCACCTTAACATCCCCAAAACCAAAGAAAGACAATGTTTTTAGACAAGATAATACATTTCTCACTTCATAACCGCCTCGCCGTGATGCTTGCCGCTGTCGTACTGACGGTGGCCGGCATATACACGGCAAAGACCATGGAGGTGGATGTCTTCCCAGACCTCAACGCCCCCACCGTGGTTGTCATGACCGAGGCTAAGGGCATGGCGGCCGAGGAGGTGGAACGCCTCGTTACATTCCCGATAGAGACATCTGTTAACGGAGCCACCGGCGTGAGGCGTGTCCGCTCGTCGTCAACGGCGGGATTCTCCGTCGTATGGGTGGAGTTCGACTGGGGCACAGACATCTACCGTGCCCGCCAGACAGTGTCTGAGAAGCTATCGACCATAGCGGGCAGCCTGCCCTCGACAGCCGGACAGCCCACACTGGGCCCGCAATCGTCAATACTCGGCGAGCTGATGTTTGTCGCCCTCACCGCCGACACGACATCATTACGCGACCTGCGCACCATAGCCGACTGGACCATCCGCCCCCGGCTTCTCTCTACAGGAGGTGTGGCACAGGTGGCCGTGCTGGGCGGCGAGGTGAAGGAGTACCAGATCCTGCTGTCGCCAGAGCGCATGAGACATTATGATGTCAGCCTCAGGGAGGTCATGGACGCTGTGGAGGGAATGAACCAGAACACATCGGGCGGAGTGATGTACGAGTATGCCAACGAGTATATCATACGCGGCATGGCGGCAACGGGAGACATAGAGGAGATGAAGAAGGCTGTCGTGAAGCAGGGAGAGGGAATGCCTGTCGTGCTGGGAGACATAAGCGAGGTGAGGATAGGAGACAAGACACCGAAGACGGGAGTGGCATCCCTGCGGGGCAAGCCGTGCGTGATGCTCACCGTGACGAAACAGCCTAACACGAGCACTCTCAAGCTGACCGAGAAGATTGACGCGGCCCTCGAGGACATGGCGGCAACACTGCCGGCCGACGTGAAGATGACGACAGATGTCTATAGGCAGGAGAGATTCATCAACAGCGCGATAGACAATGTGAAGAAGTCGCTGTATGAGGGAGGTTTCTTTGTCGTGATAGTGCTGTTCCTCTTCCTCATGAATGTGAGGACGACAGTCATATCCCTTGTCACCATACCCCTGTCGCTCGTTGTGACGATACTGACGCTCCACCTCATGGGTCTGACCATAAACACCATGAGTCTCGGCGGTATGGCCATAGCGATAGGCTCGCTCGTCGATGACGCCATAGTAGATGTGGAGAATGTCTTCAAGCGCCTCAGGGAACGGAGGCAGATGCCTGCCGACAAACGCCCGAGTATAAGGGACGTCGTGTTTGAGGCGTCGCGTGAGGTGCGTATGCCGATATTCAACTCTACGCTGATAATCATCGTCAGCTTTGTGCCGCTGTTCTTCCTCTCGGGCATGGAGAGCAGGCTGCTTGTCCCCCTCGGCATAGCGTTCATCACATCCCTGTGCGCATCGACAGTCGTGGCCCTCACGCTGACACCAGTGCTCTGCTCATACCTCCTCGCCAATGACAACACCCAGGGCGAGACGAGAGAGCCGATAGTCTCACGCTACCTGAAATCACACTATATGAAGGCGCTGTCGGCAGCCTTGAGACATAAGCGTGGCATACTCGGGGCGACAGCGGCCGTGGTGGTCATGACGCTTGTGGTATTCTCCACCTTAGGCCGCAGCTTCCTCCCGCCATTCAACGAGGGCTCGTTCACAATCAATGTGAGCACGCTGCCCGGTGTCTCCCTTGACGAGTCAGACCGCATAGGACAGCGTGTGGAGCAGCTGCTGATGTCTATACCAGAGATACAGACAGTGGGGAGAAAGACGGGGCGCGCCGAGCTTGACGAGCACGCCCTCGGCGTGAACGACTCAGAGATAGAGGCTCCATTCGTGCTCAACGGCCGCACGAAGGACGAGGTGCTTGACGATATAAGGCATAAGCTGGCGGAGGTGCCGGGGATAATGGTTGAGGTGGGCGCGCCTATCACACACCGTATTGACGCCATGCTGTCAGGCACACGTGCCAATATCGCCATAAAGCTCTTCGGCGATGATCTCCAGACAATGTACAGCCTGGCGAACAAGACGCGTGATGCCATCAAGGATATAGAGGGCATTGCCGACCTCAATGTGGAGCAACAGGTGGAGCGCCCACAGCTGCAGATAAGGCCAAGGCGCGACATGATGGCGAGATATGGAGTGACAATGCCCGACTTCAAGGACGCCGTGGGCGTGATGCTTGAGGGCATAGAGGTGTCTGACGTGTATGAGGGCAGCCGCACATTCCCGCTGACACTGAAGATGGACACTGACAACAGGAAGACAGCGGAGGAGCTGAAGGACATAGCCATCGACGCCAACGGAAAGAAGGTGACATTAGGGATGATAGCCGACATAGTGTCAGCAGCAGGCCCCAACACCATAGGACGTGAGAATGTCTCGCGGAAGATAGTCATCTCGGCCAATGTCGCCGGACGCGACCTGACAGGCGTTGTGGACGATATACAGACCGCGATAGGCGAGAAGATACATCTGCCGGAGGGCTACCATATAGAATATGGCGGGCAGTTTGAGAGCGAGCGCGCGGCGTCACGCATCCTGCTCCTCGCCTCCGGGCTGTCAGTCGTTGTCATATTCCTCCTTCTCTTCGGACAGTTCAGGAATGCCACACAGTCAGCCGTGATACTCCTCAATCTCCCGCTGGCACTGATAGGAGGTGTCATAGCCGTATGGATGTCAGGCGGCATCATAAGCATCCCGGCCATAATAGGCTTCATATCGCTCTTCGGCATAGCGACACGCAACGGCATGCTGCTCGTGGCACGCTATAACGACCTGCACAAGAGAGGACAGGAGATAGAGGCATGTGTCATAAGAGGCTCGGCAGACCGTCTTAACCCTATCCTCATGACAGCGCTGACATCCGCACTCGCGCTCGTGCCCCTCGCCATAGGTGCCGACCTCCCCGGCAATGAGATACAAAGCCCTATGGCAAGAGTCATACTGGGCGGACTCGTGTCATCCACACTGCTTAACGCTTTCATCATCCCTATCATGTACATAATGACAAAAAAGGAGGACAAGAAATGAGAAACCCCATAATGCTTCTAACCCTCATCATGACATTGTCAGCAGCCAACGCCTCGCCCGAGAGCATGGACGACATACTGGCAAGCATAGAGCGCAACAACACTGAGATGAAAGCCCTCGCCAAGGAAGCGGAGGCTGAGAAGGCCGCCAACCATAGCGGACTGGCAATGGAGAACCCGGAGATAGAGTTCGGCTACCTGTGGGGAAGCCCATCTGCCATAGGCAGCAGGAAAGACTTCAGCGCGTCACAGCCCATAGACATGGCCACACTGACTGGCTCACGGCGGCGCGCGGCACAGAGCAAGGACGTCATGGCCGAGTGGCAGTATAGGACAGGAAGGATGGACATTCTGCTCAGCGCACAGCAGCTATGCATCGACATTATATACTATAACGCCATGATAGCAGCACTCGACAGACGGGAGAAAACGGCAAGCAGCATAGCATCGGCAGAGAAAACAAAGCTCGAAGCAGGAGAGGCAGGACGCATGACATACAACGAGGCCATGCTCGACCTCAAGATCCTCAGTGCGGAGAAACGCCGCAACATAGCCGAGCGTGACGCACTCATGGCACGCCTTGTGGAGATGAACGGCGGGGTGGAGATAACACTGGCAGACACGACATACAAGACACCCGCGGCGACAGAGAGCTTCGAGGCATGGTATGAGGAAGCTGCACGGCTGAGCCCCGCGCTCGCCTATGTCAGACAAGACATAGATGTGAGCAAGAGACAGCTGGCTGTGAGCCGACAGGAAGGAATGCCGAAACTGTCCGTCGGCTTCAGCGGAGAGTATGTCATGGGCGAGAAATATCAGGGCGTGACAGTAGGCATGACAATACCCTTATGGGGAAACAAAAGCCGCATAAGGCAGGCCAAGGCGGCCGTGGAGGCAGCCGAGGCACGGCACGACAATGCCATAAGCTCGTTCTACGGAATGTTGAGAGCACAGTATGTGCGGCAGCAGGGACTCAAGGCAACAGCAGACATGTATGCCGAGACATTAAGGACAACAGACAACCTGCCCCTGCTGAAGAAAGCCCTTGAGGCCGGACAGATCTCCATGACCGAATATATGGCAGGAAAGAAGATATACTATGAGGCGGAGAATATGTATCTCGAAGCCATGAAAGAATGGCATAAGGCTTATGCCGAGATGATGGCCGTCACACTGTAAGACACAGAGAAATGGCTCGCACGCAAGACTGCTATAAAGCAGCATAATGTGTGCGAGCCATTTTTTCTGTATGAATACGACTGTATAATCCCCATGAAATGAGAAGCAACAATAAATATTTACAAAATTACCTCTCATATAAAGGTTAATTCTCAACAAAAATGATTACCTTTGCAGAAAGTCTTCAGAGCAGCTACATGAGTAAGATAACCATGCAGTTTAGGTAGAGCTCGCCAGAAGACACTGCATATTTTCAGGCACAAGGAAGAAAAAAAAAACTTTGTGTGGTGATAAAAGCACTAACGTATGTTAATGCTTGTTCTTGCTTGTTTCAGCCCTGTTTAAGTGGCTAAATTAACAAATCTTTCATTCACACAACCTATTGACTTTACAAGTAGAATAGCAAACATCATATTATTTGATGAAAACAACCATTTTGCATGTCGTTTTTTTGATTTAACACCCTTTAGTACTTTTATCACCACACAAAGAAAAAAAAACAAAACATATAACCAGAGAACATAAATAACAATAGGCCATAATGATTTTTGTACAAATCATTTAATGGCAGACATAATAAGCAGCATCAGACTATCATTGTGGTATTCCGAAAATGTAAGCGTAGGAAACTTAACAAACCAAGAATCTCCACAACAATGATGGTTGGCTTTCACGTATGTAGTACGTAGGAAAGACCGCCCAATATATAAGGATAGAAAGATGTCTTGCACCCTAAAGAATAGGGTGTGGGCATTTCTTATATATTGGGAAGGTATTGTAAAAATCCTACGCTTACTACCTTGGAATACCGTAAGAAGGCTCACCCCTTTTTTATGCCCATACGCAAAGAGCCAAATTGTCTTGTGATAGTTTTAGGAGCTGGATATAACTATCACAAGATGAAACGTATAAGTTATTTTCTTAAGGAATACAAGGTGTTCCTGTATTTGTGTGTATTGATGGCAATTAATATCATGTATATGCATTATGAGGTGTACATGAGAAATTATGTTGTTACAGTCTATAGCCGTCCGATATTCTTCTGTATTATAGATGTGTTGATAACATTGCTATTCTTTTATGTATTTACATTAGGACGGAGAAAAGTGGCTTTTATCATGTCGTACATCTTCCTGATGTTCTTTGTAATAGCAAATGTCATTTATTCAAGATTCTTCTCACAGTATATAACATTTAGTGTCTTCTCTGAATGCAACAACCTCAAAGGGTCATGGTGGCTGCCTTATCTGCACGATGCGTTCAAATGGTCTGACCTGTTATTGATACTCAGCACATGTCTTTTCGTTATCAATGTCAGGAAAATCAAAGAATATTGTTTTAGCAAAGACATAGCTGTCATAACATTCTTGATGTTAGGGTCCTTTTTGTTATATTTAA
>JBJEAW010000170.1:0-7922 GCA_051869435.1 Prevotella sp.
TTTTACTGGTAGTCCGGGCTTATTTCCGCCTCCTCCATCCTGTGTCTCGTCACGCCAGATGTTGTCCCTGAAGGCTTGCGCCACGTATGCTTATAGATGTCAGGCATACACCAAAGAATGTGTGATTATGAGCCTGATTATTGGGAAGTCTTCAAAATATAGCGGTGTTTAGGTTAATAAAGGTTAATGTGATAAGCGTTATACAATTCTTTTTAGAGTTTTTTTATACATTTGCATAAATTATTCATGTTGCAAAGACATGCATTTTTCTAATTAACCGTAAATCAAAGAAAATACAATAACTAAAACACAGACTTATGCAAAGAAACAAAAGTATGGCCAGCCTCGCAGCCAAGGTTGCGTTGGCAGCAGGTTTCGCAGCAGTGATGATGCCGCAGACATTGTATGCGGACAACAGCACGGCTGAGAACTATGTTCAGGCAGTTCAGCAGCAGGCACAGGTCAAGGGTAATGTAGTCGATGAGTTTGGTGAGCCTATGATAGGTGTCACCGTCCGCGTGAAAGGGACACAGGTCGCTGCCATTACTGACCTTGACGGCAATTTCGCCATCAACGCAAAGCCAGGACAGCAGATTGAGTTCTCGTATGTAGGCTACCTCACACAGACTGTCAAGGCAGAGGACGGGATGAAGATAAACATGAAGCCCGACTCGAAGATGATGGACGAGGTGGTTGTAGTAGGTTACGGTACAGTGAAGAGACGTGATGTGCTCGGCGCCATCTCACAGGTCAAGTCAGACGATATCAAGCAGGCGCCGACAATGAGCGCGATGGAGGGTCTGCAGGGTAAGATTGCGGGTCTTGACATCACACGTGAGTCAGGTGCGGCCGGTACATCGCCGACAATTCTCCTCCGTGGTAACCGCTCTATCGACGGCAACAACGCTCCGCTCTTCGTCATCGACGGTATCTCAGGCGGTGACATCGACAATATCAACCCTAACGACATCGAGTCGATAGAGGTGCTGAAGGACGCGTCGTCAACAGCCATCTACGGTTCGGCCGGTGCCAACGGTGTCATCATCGTGACAACGAAGAAAGGCTCAAAGGGCAAGGTGCAGGTTGACTTCAACGCCTACCTCGGCCTCAACTGTATGCCGGCCTATCCGGAGACATACCAAGGCTCAGAATGGGTGGATTACCTCAATACAGGCTATGAGGCATACTACGGGAAGACAGTGGCCGAGATGAACCCAACCATAACAGACGCTGACGGCCTCCTCGACCGTCTCTTCAATGAGTACGGACTCTCCTCAGCCGCCATCCAGTGTTACAAGGACGGCAAGTTCATCAACTGGAAGGACGAGATACTCCAGACAGGCGTACAGCAGAACTACAACATCTCTGTACGCGGAGGTACAGACAAGCTGACATCATACATGAGCGCCGGCTTCCAGAACGAGAAGGGTATGTACCGCAACGACAACTACAAGCAGATAACATTCCGCACAGGCTCTACCTATGAGGTTAACAAGATGATATCCATGGGTGTGCAGATGGACCTCTCGTACAGAGACCGCGACAGACGCAACTCACGCCTCTCGAAGACACTCAACGAGGTGCCACTGGGCGAGGTGTATAACGAGGACGGCACCCTGAAGAAACACCCTACAGGCCTCAGCACAGACTATGTGAACATCATGGCCGATGACATCGAGTACGCATACCTCAACAACACCAAGTCAACAAAGATCAATATCTCCCCATATATCGAGATAAAGCCGCTGAAGGGACTGTCGTTCAAGTCGCTCTTCAACGCCGGCATATCAACCTCACGCAACGGACAGTGGGAAGGTCTTGACACATATTATAAACTGACAGGCTCAAGCCAGGACATCGGCGTGCGCACAGCAAGCAAGACACACAGCGACTCATGGAGCATACAGTGGCAGAACATCGTCAACTATGGCTTCAAGATAAAGGATATACATGACATCTCTGTCATGGGCCTCGTAGAGTACAATCAGGGCACATCAGAGAGCTCATACCTCTCTAACCGTGGCTTTGACTTCGACTCTTACACATGGAACGCCCTCGATGCAGGACAGCAGGCCGGCGTAAGCTCAGGCTACACACAGACACGCCGCCTCTCATACGCCGGACGTATCAACTATAACCTCCTCGGCAAATACCTCTTCTCCGCCACAATGCGTTGGGACGGCTCTTCTGTGCTTTACAACAAGTGGGACTCATTCCCATCAGTGTCAGCCGGATGGCGTATATCTGACGAGGCATTCATGGAGTCAACACGCGACTGGCTCGACAACCTCAAGCTGCGTGTCGGCTACGGTGTGACAGGTAACTCAAACGTCCCTGCCTACTCGTCAAAGACCCTCATCGAGGCAAAGGGCGAGAGCCTCAACCTTGGCGGTGGCTCGCTGACAGAGTATATCCTTAAGGAGAATGTCGCCAACTACGCCCTCAGCTGGGAGAAGTCATACAACTGGAACGTCGGCGTTGACTTCGGATTCTTCAACGGACGCATCGACGGTAGCTTGGAGTGGTACACCACTGACACAAAGGGCGTGCTCTACAAGAGACAGCTCCCTACTGTCTTCGGCCTTTACAACGCGAAGACCCCATACAAGCTCATGTCGAACGTGGCACGCATCAAGAACACCGGTGTCGAGCTGACCCTCAACACACGTAACATCATAAAGAAGAACTTCACATGGTCATCGACAGTATCCTTCTCCACCAACTCAGAGAAGCTGAAGAACATCGACCTCGGCAATGGCACCAGCGTTGACGAGCTCGTATCGCTCGGCCTCTTCATTGACAACCCTGTGAAGACATACTACGGCTACAAGAAGGTGGGCATCTGGCAGAATGGCCAGGAAGACCAGGCCATCTGCTTCGGCCTCCAGCCAGGACAGGTGCATATCGACGCCCCAGGCCTCATCTGGGACCCTAACTACACATACGAGGGCTACACAAGCGACCGCGTGACTAACGAGAAGACAGCCGTAACACGTCACGGAGCATACTACACTGTTGACGAAGAAGGCAACAAGACATACTATCGTCAGGGAACACTCGTTGTCGGAGACGACGGCTCTACAACCATCGAGGGCGAGAACCTCTACTCTGTCGGCGCAAAAGACAAGCAGATACTCGGACACAAGCAGCCTAAGTTCACCATCGGCTTCAACAACAACTTCACATTCCATAACTTCGACCTCGCCATACAGACTGTAATGAGATGGGGACAGATGGTCAATGGAGACCTCCTCGGATATGCCAACGCAAAGAACCAGCCGACAAGCTTCGACTACTGGACACCGACAAACGCCACCAACGCATTCCCTCTCGCAAAGCTCGGCGTGTCAAACGAGGCTAAGGAGGCTATGCTCTATGTCGATGGCTCGTTCATAAAGATCAAGAACATCACATTAGGCTACAATCTGCCTAAGAGCGCTCTCAAGAAGCTCAACATGAGCAAGCTGCGCGTTTACGGAACAATCAACAACCCATTCATCTTCGTGAAAGATGGAATGCTGAAAGGACTTGACCCAGAGAATACATCATCTGACTTCCCTCTGTTCAAGACCATCGTCTTCGGTGTTAACTGTTCTTTCTAACAAATTATCAAAACTAATAGCAATATGAAATTTCTAAGATATATAGGTGTGGCATTGGCCATCGGCTCAATGACAGCTTGTAGCATTGACGAGGTTTACAAGACACAGCTCGACCAGGAGGTCGTGTATAACACTCCTGAGGGATACAAGGGCCTTATCAATGCTTGTTACGAGAATATCTATTACCTGTATGGTAAGGAAGACGGCATCCCTATGATGGAGATGGGCGACCTCTGGACCAACGGAAGCTCGACGAGCGGCTCATGGAAAGAGTGTGTCAACAACTACGAGTGGAACACAGAGACCGGCGTGAACAAGGTCGTGTGGAACGCCCTCTACTCTACCATCGCCTACTGTAACACAGCGATATACTATAAGGACAAGTGCCAGAACTATGACTCGCTCGGCATCGACTCGAAGGTTGCCGAGGCATATTTCCTCCGCGGATTCGCCTACTTCCATGTCGTAGAGCAGTGGGGAGGTGTGACCCTCACCACAACATCCATGGCCGAGGAGGGCGCACGTGAGTATGCCTACCGCAACACAGAGGAGGAGTTCTATGACCAGATCATCTCTGACCTCATGTTCGCATACAACAATCTTCCTGTCTCACAGGGAGAGGAGCGTGGCAGAGCGACAAAGTATGCCGCGGCCGCCATGCTGACAAAGGCATGGATGCAACGCACACGCTTGGAGCGTGACCTCGCCGAGAACCCCGACGGAAAGTCAAAGTGGGTCAGCAAGGTGACCGACCAGCCTTCTGTCAAATATACAGCCAAGGAGTGTGCAGACTCTGCCTTTAAGTATGCGGAGCTTGTCATCAACAACAGCCCGTACAAGCTCTATGCCTCTGACGACACATCGTCAGGCTCGACAAAAGAGTGGGACGGAGATAACAACAAGTCCAACCAGGAGTTCATCTTCCTTGAGGCTATCGACCACGCCAACGGCTACAACCCAGAGGGATGGAACCGCGGACGTACACGCCAGTACTACATGATGAACCTCAGCTCACAGGCACAGTCCTTCGGAATCGCAGCCGATGGTCTCCGCTACGGCCGCTCTAACACGACACGTGTCCGCCCGACACTGTGGCTCCTCAACGACTGTTTCGACCCGAAGCCGGCAGAGGGTGATGTCGCCAACACTATATACACAGACGACAAGACACGCGAGACAACACCTGACACACGTTTCGGCGATTCGTTCTATTACAAATACTACATTTGCAGCTCAAGCTTTGTAGTGCCTATGGACCTCCTCGAGCGTTGCGGCAAGGATGTCAACTATCTCCAGGCAGCAGCGTCACGCTATACCATCACTGGCAATATCGCAACCGGCGAGCAGCTCAAGGCACAGTACCCTGGCATGAACTACTATGCCGACAACGGCACAAACGTCAGCTCACAGGTATTTGAGCTTGAGAACAAGCCGGCAGCACTCGGATGCTACACACCTAACTTCCCTGTCGATTCAGCATGGTGTGCACAGAAGAAGTACCTCGTGGCAGGTCTCCCGTCGCTCGACGGCTCTGTCAATACCGGCATCTTCGCATACATGACAGAGAGCGGAGCTGTAGGAACAAACTCATACTACCGTTCTCTCGCTCCTTCGCTGAAGAAACTCTCTCCGCTGAAATACTGCCAGAGCAACCAGCAGTCAATGAACGACTTCCCTATCATCCGCCTTACAGATATCTACCTCCTCGCTGCCGAGGCGACAGTCATCTCAGGCAAGAACCAGTCGAAGGGACTTGAGTATCTGAACGCTGTGCGCAAGCACGCCGCTCTCGCAAAGAACGCCAGCAAGATGGTTGTAGGTCAGGAAGCCATGACGATAGACTATCTCGCAAAGGAGCGCGCACGCGAGCTTTGCGGTGAGAACTGGCGCTGGTATGACCTCAAGCGCATGGGACTCCTCACAGCTGAGTATCTCAACGGCGAGCGCAAGAATATCTACGGACAGCCATATCAGACAAAATGGCGCGTGCGTCCTATACCTCAGCAGGTGCTTGACCAGATTGCCAACCCTGACGAGTATGGCACAAACGGATATTAATCCGTAAGATAATGACAGCTAAATAATCATCTTGGGTCGCATAGGGGAGGCTCCCTTATGTGACCCAAGCCGTTAATTTACATGCATATATGAAACATTTTGTCTTCCTTTTTTCACTCCTTCTTCTCTCCGCATCCTCTCTTCAGGCGCAGGAACGCCACACACCGTTCAACGGCAAGCTGCTCGACATCTCAGGCTCGCCGATAAAGAACGCCCGTGTATATGTCACATCTCCACGCGCATACTGCCCCACGGACAAGGACGGCAAGTTCGGGCTGACCGATGTCCAGGCCGGAGACACCCTGCGGATATTGGTCAAGAAGAAGCTTTACACAGTCCCCGTCGCCGGCCGCCGCAGCCTCGTCATACGCCTTGGCGACGAGAAGAACATACAGGCCGAGCAAGACCAGCAGCTAATAGATATAGGCTACGGACACATACGCCGCCGCGAGCGCACCAATGCCGCCGAGGCATACATCTCAGGCAAGGAGCTGCAGGACATCGGCGCGAGCAGTGTGCTTGAAGGTCTCATGGGGCGTGTCCCCGGCCTCATCATCGACTATGTTGACGGCCAGCCACACGCCACGATGCGCGGCACGAAGTCCATAACCGGCCCTTCTGAGCCGTTGTACATCGTTGACGGCGTCACCATGCCATCCATCGACAACATCAACATCTTCGACATCGACTATATCGAAGTGATGAAAGATGCCAGCATCTACGGCTCACAGGGTGCGAACGGGGCTATCATAATCTTCAGGAAAAAGTGACCGAAGGCTGTGGTTGCAGCTGTCCCCTTTGGGGTGAAATATTTCCATAATAGGTAGAACATTCGTTAATTAGTGTTCAATGTAACGTTTTTTTTAGTGTTTTGTTTGCACGAAATCAAAAAATACACTATCTTTGCAGACGTACACCATACGAAGACACAGAACATAGCATTAAGAATTAAATTAATTATAAATACCCTTTATCTATGAAAAAAATCTTTACTCTTGCATGTGCAATGCTTTGCGCGATCGGTGTCTCAGCTCAAGACACTCCAACCAAGAAAGTCATAAGTGTCGATAAGACCATGGTGTTCTATACAACTAATGATGCTGAGACCAAGACGGTATCATTTGTTGAGGATGAGGATACAGGTGAGGAGGTAGAACAGGTGGTTGAGAAATTCTGGAAAGGCGCCGATATGGTTAACGCCTTCAACAAGTGCGGAATACCTCTCACAGGTACATCAACCACAGAGACTCAGGTATTCTACACAACTCGCAATGACTATGTTGACCCTCAGACAGGTTTCAATATGCCAGTAGGTAAGTACCGTGGCGTATTCATTGATGGCACTATCGGCTTGACAGGCACTGTTGGCACAGAGAACATCATTGGATATAAGAATATCAAATCTGTTGTCCTTTATTTCTTCCCGCTTCCTACAACATGGAAAGCAGGCGGAGTAAGCCTCCAGGACTATCCTACAGGACGTGTTCAGGCACAGTATATTGACGAGAATGGTGCCAAGCTCTCCAACAACTGTTATCGTGAGGTACACATGGATATGAAGGACGGACCAGATGACGGCCCGACACAGATAATAAAGACATGCGATGTCCTTAATTTCTCACGTACCAGCGAGAACCCTCTCGACATCACAATCGACCAGCCATTCAAGATGGAATTCCGTATTGACAACCGTCTTGACCTCAACGACGAGCTGAAGTCTATTCTTGCCTCAGATAATAAGGGTGAGATGAGCAATTATATAATCTCTGGCACAGAAGGTGTCGTTGACTACATCTTCACAGAACTGAACTCCACTAACCCATTTGACCCTGCTAAGTCACCAGGAGATGGTGACAAATATGGATACAATGGCGGTGGCTCTGCATCAGGTTATGACTGCTGGGGAGGTAAGTGGGGAACCAAAATCAAATGGAGCCCTGAGACAATCACTACTGTTAGTGTTAAGAAGCGTCTTATCCTTGCCGGCATTGCATTGGTTAGCGCTACAGAGGGCGCATCTTCAACATTCATGAATGCAGCAGATAATTTCGAGGCAAAATGGTCTGACAGCGCAAAGGCATACGGCGGTCAGCCTTCCGACCCTTCAGGCATCAACAACATCGCTGCTGACAACACACAGAGCGCAAACACTCAGACATACAACCTTGCAGGCCAGCTCGTAGGCAAGTCTTATAAGGGCATCGTCGTTAAGGGCAACAAGAAGTTCATCCAGAAATAATCTGTAAGACAGATTGTGTGGCA
>JBJEAW010000171.1:0-5617 GCA_051869435.1 Prevotella sp.
CGGAAGACTGACGCCAGGGGGCTCTGCCCCCCCACATACTCTTCAAGGGGTTTATAATGGTTTTTGTGAAACATAACTGACACAGGGTTTTACTGGTAACCCAAAATAATTGGTATCATTTGAACGGTCATACTCCCTCATGATATTCTCCATGTGATGAGCTAATCGTGCACAGATATTCCTTTCAGAAACTCCAAAACGTATGTTGTCAATATCAACTTGGTACAGCCGCTTTAAGGAAGGTATCAGGATGTCGTTGACAATAATGTCTCTCGTTATCATTGACTGTCTTATTTTTGTCAAGCGGATTATTATAACCTCCTATGTTCACACTGTCAATCATGGATGTCCACGGAATAAGGTTCCATGCTGTTTGTCAAGTATTCTGGCGGATATGGGTGTGGCATGTTGATGGCTATTCAGAGCAGTATCTCTTTACCTCACTTTCCGACATTCCTAACATGAGGGCGGTGGTAGGGATGTCGATGCCTTTGCCAAGCATACCGTTGACAGCATTCCTAAGCATATTGTCCTTCTCTTGTAGGGCATTGTCTTTCTTCTGGATAGCTTCGTCTTTCTCCTGAATGGCTTTGTCCTTCTCTTGTAGGGCGTTGTCTTTCTCTTGAATAGCTTTGTCCTTCTCTTGGATAGCCTTGTCTTTCTCTTTTATAACCTTGTCACGTGCCATTATTGCGGTGTCACGGTCTTCGATAGCTTTGAAGTACTCGTCCTCGACGTTCATGTCTTGTCTCACGTCTGGGTTAGAGGCTGCTGAGAGGAGGCGTTTGAGGATATACTCCATGTCTGAGTCTCCGGCATACTCTGCCTCGTTGACCTCGATGGTCTGCATACTCGACTTTGTGACATTTGTCTGGTCGAACACGCTGAGCACTTTCTCGAGCCTGTTGTTGACACGCCCGTGGAGAAGTGGTATCTGCACGATGATGCTGTCGTGGGTCAGACTCTCGACGAACGGGTTAGGCTCGGGATAGTCTAACACCTTCCCGTCGTAGTCGTACATCTTGTGGCTGACATAGACCACTGGCTCCTTTATGTCTCCGACCCTGTGTCCCAGCAGATACACGGCAATCATGGGCAGCGCGTGCTTGTCCCTGCTGTCCTCGACGATGTTGTCCTTGCGGCTGTACTGTGTCCCGAGATACTGGCGGAATCTCAGTGTCTCTGTCTCTACCCATGTCTTCTGCAGCTCTATGAGGATGAGGCGCTCGTGTCCGTCGTCCTCGCGTATCGTCGCCCCGAAGTCTATTCGGAACATGGATATCTCGTTGCGTGAGGTGTTGGTGTACTCATGCGGACGCTGCTCTACCTTCACCACATTCTTCTTCACCAATGCGGAGAGGATGGTGCGTGCTATGCGCTCGTCTTCCATGAGATACTTGAAGACGGTGTCGTATATCGGATTTGCTATGTATAGTTTCATGGTGTATGTTTTGTGTGGGGGTATTTTGTCCCACAGATTTCACGGATGGATATGGATTTTTTCTTTCACACGGAATATCACGGATGTCCACGGAGGGTTATTCTGCCCCACAGATTTCACAGATGGACTCAGATTTTTCACACGGATGGATATGGATTTTTTCACACGGAATATCGCGGATGTCCACGGAGGGTTATTCTGTCCCACAGATTTCACGGATGGACACGGATTCTTGTCATACGGATGTCCACGGATTTTTCTTTCACACGGAACCGACGCTAGAAACAAGAGCAGAGACAAGGCTTGCCTTTGGCTATGGCATTGTAAGGAGGAGGAAGACCGAAGGGCAATGTCGCGGATGTCCACGGAGGGCTATTCTGTCCCACAGATTACACAGATGGACACTGTTTTAACGGGCTACCAGTAAAACCCTGTTTCAGTTACGCATCACAAAAACCTGGATAAACCCCTTGAAGAGTATGTGGGAGCAGAGCCCATGGTGTAGGGCTTCCGCTTTGGTCTTATAAGAGCAAGCTCTTAACGCCCCAAGCTGAAGCCCTACACCACCTTCTTTCAGAAGGCCACCATCCTCTTCAAGGCGATAAACATTTAGGTTCGTTGAATATCGGCTGCATTTAACTTCGTTGAATATCGGCTGCACTCGGCATAGCTTAAGCAAGCTTAGCTCTGCTCTCGTTTGCACGATATTTCGGCATAGCTTAAGCAAGCTTGGCTCTGCTCTCGTTTGCACGATATTTCGGCATAGCCCAAGCAAGCTTGGCTCTGCTCTCGTTTGCACGATATTTCGGCATAGCCCAAGCAAGTTGACTTCGTCTTCCTCTGATTCCCGAGCTTTGCTCGCCTACCCGTAGCCTTTCGCGACTCGGGATAGCTCGAGCAAGCTCGGCTCTCCTCTCGCTGCTCCATCGGCTCGGCTCAGCGTTCGGTTTGCACAGCCATGGATGTTTATCGCCTTGTGATTGATGCAAAACCCGATAGGGTGATGATGTAGCCGTCTGAAAATATTTGAGCTTGCTCAGCGATTTTCAGACGGATGCAGCATCTATGGCTCGCAAGAGACATTTTTGCATCAAGCGCAAGGGGTTGATGTCTGTTTTTGTCTTTCCAGATGACACGGGATTTTCTTAGTGCCCCGTTTTAACATGCAAGTCTGAGTAGAGGCCTCCTGCGCACAAACTTCTTTGCATACACGTGAAATATAAAATCTGTGACAATCTGTGGGAAAATCAGTACATTAATCCGAAACTCCATAGAGGCAGGAATATCCCTGAGGCATACTCTGTATCATCCCTGACAACGTAAGCATTCTCTACATTCTTCACTTGTTTTGAGCCTTTCTTCTTTCCTCCTACCTCGAAAGTGTATTTGCCAATCATGAAATCTGACACTTTAGACGATGTCACGGGTTGAGTGAGACGCGTCTGGTTATAGAAGAAAGTTTCCCGCACATTACCAGCGTTGGCATTTTCTGCTGCCATGGCGTAAATCATATTGGTATTGTCAAGATACACTTTCTCTGTTTTGCCTAACCCATGCATACCGCCAGTTTGGTCACGCAGCTGCCCAATCATTCCTGCTTTCTCCATATATAGCAGAAGAGTAGGAATGTCGTTCCTGCTGACTTTAAGGATATTGGCAAGTCCTGTCGCTTCTGGTTTGTACGGGACATTACCCGCAATAATGCCAAGCATACGATGGATCTTTTTACCGGTGGCAGGTGTCATGTTGGCATAGTGCGGAATATCTGTCTCCATTGTCAGACGAATCACTTGCTGGAGACGCTGTTGAAAGTGTCCCTCTTTTGAAAAAGGATAATACCCCTCGTGCAGGTAATGCTCAAATAAAGGCAGGGGATGGAGCAGGCCATCTATAAGCACATTTCCATTCAAGATGTCGTCAAGGCTCCTGACCGGTGACTTTATGCCATGAAACAACTCAAGATACTCGCGGAACGAGAGACCCTGCATCTCGTAGAGAAGCACTCTGCGACTAAGGTCTGCCTCACCCTCTAAGATATCAAGAATAGAAGATCCTGTGAAGAAAACGTGAAGCTCGGGATGATTGTCATAGATTTGTTTCAGTTCTATCGACCAATTCTCATACTTATGCACCTCGTCAATATACAGCCACAACCCTCCCTCACGTACAAACTGTGCAGCTGTCTCTTCAAGGGTATGCGTGAGGAAATAGCTGTGGTCTGCAGAAACATATATGCTTTTGCTGAGAATATCTTTATCTTGCTCCTTAAGATGTTGCAGTATCATGGTTGATTTCCCAATACCGCGAGGTCCCATCAACCCAACGAGACGGGCCTTCCAGGGGAGTTCGTCATACATGTAACGCTTAAACTTCGACTTAACCTGTCGGAGCTGTTCCTGCATGTAGTTAATTAATGTGATATCCATATGATTACATCATTATGCACCACGAAAAGTGCACTTTTGTAAAATGTGTGCACTTTTCACAGTGCAAATATACAGCTTTTTACTGCAAGTAAGCTACGGTTGTCCACGGATCTTTCTTTGTCACGGATTATCGAGACTTGTCCTTGGACCCACTGAACGCAGTGAGGTGATTATCGAATTTGAGAATTATTCTTCACACGGAATATCGCGGATGTCCACGGGATGTTTCCTTCACACGGAGTATCGCGGATGTCCACGGAATGTTTCCTTCACACGGAATATCGCGGATGTCCACGGGATGTTTCCTTCACACGGAGTATCGCGGATGTCCACGGAATGTTTCCTTCACACGGAATATCGCGGATGTCCACGGAGGGTTATTCTGTCCCACAGATTACACAGATGGTCTCAGATTTATCACACTGAGTGTAACGGAGTGTCCACGGATGGCTCGGGGGGTAGCGACAATATACGGCGGAGTGAGTTGCGGATGATATATGGCGTAGGTGGGACGGCTTATACCTTATTATATATTATACTCCTTAATGCTGCTTCTCTGTTTCACGCTACTGTTTTACTCCGATATCTCACTTCCCGTGGATGAAAAGAAGGCGGATGGATAGGGGGTGGGGTTACTCTTTGAGTATGTCGTGGTATTTGAGATATGCTGTGGTGTCTCCCTGGCCGAGGGCTTGGAGGGCATAGCACATGGCCTCGGCGTGGACCTTGCGTAGCTTGCCGTTAAGGGCGGTGTCGGAGTATTGTGTGATGAGGTGCTGGAGCCGGATGAGGTCCTCTGGCGGGAGATGACGGTGACGACGGAGGGCGTCCTCCGCAATGGCGTGGAAGTCGTGGATGCGCTTGTAATTGCGTGAGACGGAGGGGAGCTCGAGAAACTGTACATCGTCGAGGCTGAGCGTGAGAAGGGGGACGGATAACAGATTGCCGAGGGTCACAAGGACGGTGCAGGTGTTGTGGCCACGGCACGACTGGAGGATGCCGTCAATGCCCTCGAATGTGCCGCGGATGATGCGGACATGGTCGCCGGCTTGGGGTATGGTGGGTGCGGCCTGTATGATGGCATCGGCGCGGAGGAGGTCAAGGACATGACGGAAATTATCGATGTCGTGGGCATCAATGGTCATGGCTGTGCCTTCCGCAGAACGGACATGGCGCAGCTCTGTGGGGACATAACCACCACGGCGGAGGGCCTGGATGTCTTGCAGCGTGGCCTGGAGGAAGATGTAGCTGCCGGCGACAAGTCGCTCGCGGCCTCGGACAAGTTCTGTGGGGACAAAGAAGTCATGGAGACGGTAGGGGAGGGTGGGGTCGGCAAGGACACGACGCAGTTCGGCGATGACACGTGGCGTGGCGTAGCGGCCGTACATGACGTGCCAGGGGATGGCGTGGGATGTATCTCTGGGATTCGTTTCCATTTTCACACTGAGGATTGGGTTTTGATTATCACGCGGAGGTTATTATTCTTATCACACGGAGTTTTTTTCTTCACACGGACGACTATGTTTTTTTTTTTCACACGGATGTCCACGGATTATCACGGAGGTTTTATCTTCACACGGACGACTATGTTTTTTTCATACGGATGTCCACGGATTATCACGGAGGTTTTATCTTCACACGGACGACTATGTTTTCTTCACACGGACGACGCGGATTATCACGGAGATTTTATCGTCACACGGACGACTATGTTTTTTTCACACGGACGACGCGGATGGCCACGGGAAAT
>JBJEAW010000171.1:5717-7872 GCA_051869435.1 Prevotella sp.
TCACACGGACGACTATGTTTTTTTCACACGGACGACGCGGATGGCCACGGGAAATCATTATCAGTAGGATCAGATAAGTCCGCAATCTTCGAATAAAACTCCGTGGGTGTCCGTGGACATCCGTGTGATGGTTTTTACTATGTTGTCCGTGTGATGGTTTGTCGCCTGGGCGTGACATGTTTATACTGGCGGTTACCATTGGGCGTCATCTGTCGGCCAAGACTGCTCGTCGTAGTCTGCCGACCACAGATTATGGTGGGAGTCTTGCTTTGCGTCGCCGGAGATTACGGTCTCGCCTGTTATGTCGTCGCCTCTGGTTATCGTACCCAAGGTGGCAGAATCGCCTGAGGCACATTGTAGCTTCCAACCCTCGGTTTTTATTGTTCTAATTGTCGGTTTGTGATATGCAAGCCTTTTCTTTCTTCTCATCTCCTCACAATTTTCTTTCCACCATAGATTACTATGCCTTTGTAACTCTCGTCTGCCAAGGTTCCTGTGGGGGTGAATGTCTTTTGGGGCTTGCTGTTGTTTTCGGGGTTTATGGCTATGATTTGTGTTGCCTCGTCGTTGATGTCGAACCGTACCATTTTGCTGCTCAATGTTCCAGTGAATTCTGGCACATTGGTTAGGTCGATATATGCTCTGTATTGGCCGATTGTGACATAGTGTGAGGTGGCGTTCTTCTGTATCTCGTCGTTTTTGAGGATATAACAGCCAATGGGAACATTCTTCGTTTCTTTTGACAGATTGCCAATGAGCCCATTATTCTCAATGACTACGTCTGTCGTCTCACCCTCATGCTCTATAGCTACGATTTTGGTGTCATCGTTGTATCTGAATATATACCCTTTGCCAGCCTCAAGCTTTGAGGTCTCTTCGATGACGATGCTTGTCACATCGTTATTTTCCATCGTCTTGCCCACTATGTTATAGAATGTCCCATAAGTCGTTGAGAGGTCAGAGGCTTTGGTGGGCAGGCATATAGTGGAATAGTTGTTGACACCCGTTTTTCCTCTGGTATAGTAATCAGAATAATAGCGGTAGAGATAAACCGGGGATTTGTCAGTGTTATAACTTGCAAATACTCCGTTGTTATATTGTAATTTATATCCGGACTTGTTGGGGCATGTTATTACAACATGGCTGTTGGTTGGGTCTATTTCAATATCGTATATTGAATAATCACTTTTACTGGAAGTTGTTACGAGACGGTCATTAGCACTCATGAAAGAATAATATTTACCATCTTCTGTTTTTAGCCTCCATTTGTCGCCGTCAGCTTCAAGGGTGATGACTGCACTACCCTCTGGGGCAGGAACCTTGTCTTCGAAAGTTGTTGTAGCTCTGCGAGTATCCACCTTTCCACAGTTGTTCTCATTATCAACGTAGGTCTTCATGATGCAAATATAATCGCTTTGTGTATTGTTGTAGCAGATTATATACTTCTCTCCTGCCACGAGTTCGTCGTTGGAGGTGACGAGTTTGTAGTATGCGGTGGGCTGGGCGGAGGACGACAATGTTGTCAGCAGGGCGAAGAGGGTTGAGAGTAATATCCTGTGGGTGTATGTCCTGAAAGTTGGCAGGGCTGTGGCAGCCTTGTGTGGTGAGGGGCGAAAAGGTGTTAAGCTTCTCATTTGTGTGTGTCTTCGTTTTTATTCGTATGTTTATGTTCTTCTTTTTTACGCGGATGATAATTTGTTCACACGGACTATCACGGACAGTCACGGATGAACGCAGAGTTGTGTTTCGGCTATACCTGTGATATGCTTATGAAAAATCTTCCGTGGATATCCGTGAACTCCGTGTGATAGTTGTTATTCATGCGGACAGTCGCGGATTGCTGATGAATGTTTTATATTGGCATCAGTGAAACATGTATATACACCTTGGGTTTCTCAGACACCGTTAAGATGTTAAGGGACAAAGGGTTAAGCCCTTGTCGGGAGTCCGTATTCCAAAAATCAGGGATGACGGACGGGGATATGTCCGAGCGCAGATGATGACGCATAGCGTGAAAATGTCTTGGAAAGATAAAAGTCGCTCGTCTCTTCTGCACTTCATCATGAAATGATGACCGTTAGACTTATTGTTAAGGGTGGGTCTATTAATTACAATTCTTAGAGGAATTACCTTTGCGGTCTTTTACTCTCTCTCC
>JBJEAW010000172.1:0-32850 GCA_051869435.1 Prevotella sp.
CTTTGCCCTGGGCTATGCGCTGTTGGGCTTTCAGCCCGTTTTCAACCGTACAGGTAGAAATTTTTGTCCGACTCAGACCGTGCAGGTCGAAACAGTTGCAAAGTGTAAGCGTATGGGGCGTTGTGCTTACGGTTTCATCGTGTTGCCGTCAATTTTGCAATAGGTGCTGAATGAGCGGGCGAAATGATACGGATGAGGACGTCATTCGGTATCTTTGACAGGCTCATTTGTATTGCTTACATTTAGTCAACGCAAAGGGCCTGTTTCTGGCCTGTTTTGACTCTCCCGACAGACTTATTTCTATGGTTATAGATTTCGCTTGCCGCGTGTTATTGTCAAAATCGCTTGGTGCTCCCATTGGGTGTTTCTTGCTGGCCATGGGCTGTCGGGAGCTATGCGGATTCAGTCTTGATGTTCAATTTTTGCCCATTTCATCGGTGTTTTTGGGGTATTATGACCGTATGGATGGGATGTCGCTCGGTCGGCTTTGGCGTTCTCGCTGTCGGGGTGTGTCCTTGTCCCGCTGTGAGATACTTCGTCCTGTTAAGCCTCCGCCTCGTTGTCACACAGCCAGTGAGGGATTGGTGTTTGTGACTATTCAGCGCGTGCTGGCCGAGACAATATAAATCTATATTTTCTTGTTTCAAAACGCATTCGCTGAATAGTTACTGGTGTTTGCGAAACTGTTAACGATATTTAAATTTAATATTTTGTATAAAAAAGTGGGGAGAAGTGGAGTGAAGTGGGGGAATTTTTCGTAACTTTGTCGGCAAAAGCATATAATAGGTATAGACCGACGATGAGATTCTTAGGCAACATAGAAGCCCGGACAGATGTCAAAGGGCGTGTATTCCTGCCCTCTGTCTTCCGCAAGGAGATGGAGGCGGCGGGCGTTGACACCCTTGTCATGCGCAAGGATGTCTTCCAGCGTTGCCTTGTCCTCTATCCCGAAGAGGTGTGGAACGAGATGATGCACTCCATGCGTGAGCGTCTCAGCCGTTGGGATCCGCGCCAGCAGCAGGTCTATCGCCAGTTTGTATCGGATGCTGAGATTGTGACGCTCGACTCTAACGGGCGCTTCCTCCTCTCCCGCCGCTGCCAGGAGTTCGCGGGCATCATCCAGCAAGTGTCGTTCATCGGCATGGGCGACAGCATAGAGATATGGGCCCGCGAGAAGACCGAGCAGCCATTCATGGACCAGGAGGCATTCGGCGAGGCACTGTCTGAACTGCTCAGAGACTGAGCCGGCCACAGCGACAGCGCATCCCGATCAGAACAGCACTTAGAATCAATGC
This sequence comes from Prevotella sp., assembly GCA_051869435.1. Classification (GTDB taxonomy): domain Bacteria; phylum Bacteroidota; class Bacteroidia; order Bacteroidales; family Bacteroidaceae; genus Prevotella. The sequence continues at coordinate 1,296 of JBJEAW010000172.1, forward strand.
AAATAGAAAACACTAAAGAGACTTACGTTATTTCCTGTCCAAGCAGACAACATCACGACAGCATACAGCCCGTTGCCCCATTGACAAGCGGGGACAGACGATAAAACGCAGGCTAACCTTCACAGGGACAACCTCCACCAAACAGCAGACAACAGATTTTCTCTCCCCACCACCAATACATCAACCCTCCATCACGACAATGACAAACGAGAGCCAGACATACCATATCCCCGTACTCCTGGGCCCCAGTGTTGACGGTCTTGACATCAAGCCAGGCGGCGTGTATGTCGATGTCACCTTTGGTGGCGGCGGCCATTCGAGGGAGATACTCTCGCGGCTTGACGCCAAGGCGCGCCTGTTCTCGTTCGACCAGGATGCCGACGCGGAGCAGAACGCCAGGACGGAGGGCGCGGGAGGCATAACGCTCGACGGCGACCCACGCTGGACATTCGTCCGCTCAAACTTCCGTTATCTGAAGAACTGGATGAGGTATTACGACGTGGAGGGTGTCGATGGCATACTTGCCGACCTCGGAGTCTCAAGCCATCACTTCGACGACGAGAGCCGTGGATTCTCCTTCCGCTTCGACAGTCCGCTCGATATGCGCATGAACAACCGCGGAGGCATTACCGCTGCCGACGTTGTCAACACCTACAGCGAGGAGAGCCTGGCCGATGTGATATACCTTTATGGCGAGCTGAAGCAGTCGCGGCGCATAGCGGCGGCCATCGCCACGGCGCGCAAGGAACGCCCCATCGCGACAACCCAGCAGCTTGTCGATGTTGTCGAACGGTGTTTCCAGCGCGAGAGGGAGAAGAAAGACGTGACGCGGCTGTTCCAGGCCCTGCGCATAGAGGTGAACCACGAGATGGACGCTCTGGCCGAGATGCTCACGGCGGCGGGCGAGGTGCTTAAGCCTGGCGGGCGCCTCTCTGTCATCACATACCACTCTCTGGAGGACCGCATGGTGAAGAACATCATGAAGACGGGCAACATCAGCGGGCGGCAGCAGCAGGACTTCTATGGCAGGACAGCATCGCCCTACCGCCTCATACAGAACAAGCCGATAACCCCCACGGCGGCAGAGCAGCAGGCGAACCCTCGCAGCCGGAGCGCAAAGCTGCGCATAGCGGAGAGGAGAGACGACTGACAAAGGACAATCGTGCAAACGAGAGGAGATGTCAAGCTCGCTCGGATTATGCTGAGTGCGGCGGATATTTTTCTGAAGCGAGCAAATAGAACCCGCCTGAGAAACTCACACAGCTGCTGTCACATGGGCGCGAATAGCCTGCCCGCCCCACCTTTCCTCCCCTCCTCAACCCAAGAACCCCCTCCCCATAACTCCCCCAAACCTCCCCATCATAAAAACAATGAACGACGACAAACCATACGAGATAATACTTGACGCGGAGCCTTCGCCCCAGACACCTGGGCCGTCAGAGCCTCCCACGGCAGCCACCACGGCGCCGGACGCCCCGCCACAGCCTGAGAGCGGGCCCCAGCAACAGGAGCAGACATTCCGCGAGGCGCTGAGAGAACAGATACACGAGGACGAGCCTTCAGGCCAGATGTCATCATACATCGACCTGCTGTGTGGCAGTTTCTTCACATCACAGATACTGCGCCGGCAGATATGGCTCATACTCCTCATAACGCTGTTCGTCATAGTGTATATCTCCAACCGCTACAGCTGTCAGAAGAGCCTGATAGAGATAGACCAGCTGAAGATGGAGCTTCAGGATGCCAAATACAAGGCCCTCTCCACCTCCAGCCGCCTGACAGAGAGGTCAAGGCAGAGCCGTGTGCTCGACATGCTCAAGGAGAACAAGGACAGCGTGCTGCATATTGCCGACCGTCCTCCATTCATCGTCAGAGTGCCCGAGGGCGAGTGACAGAAAGTAACGCCCGGGAGGGGAGAGCCGTGGAGGGCATACCCCTCTGGCGAAAGGCAGAGAGCGGCATCCGTGACAGGCAAGCCGGGAAAGCCACGCCGACAGACTGCCGGCATGGAATGGAGAGGGGGAGCGACACAGACCACCATTAGGAAAAAGAAATAGAAAGGATAGAAGATGTTCAAATTTGACGCCAAGAAACCTATAACACGATATTATATCATGGCATTCTTTGTCGCTGTGCTCGCTGTGGCCATAGTGGCAAAGGCGGCTGTCATAATGACCGTCAAGCGCGACTACTGGATGCAGGTGGCCGACAGACTAAAGAATGACAGCGTGCCCGTGAAGCCGTCAAGGGGAAACATACTGAGCTGTGACTACCAGCTGCTCGCGTCAAGCCTGCCAGAGTATAAGCTGTACATCGACTTCCGCACCATGGAGCGGACAAAGACCGACACGCTGTGGGACGAGAAGGAAGACTCCATCTGCCGCGGACTGAACGCCATATTCCCGCAATGCAGCGTGGAGGAGTTCCGCAAACACCTGCGCGAGGGACGCGAGAAGACCTATACCGACTCAGAGGGCAATGTCAAGCGTGGCAGCTGCCACTGGCCCATATGGCCCCGGCGTGTCAGCTACTCGGCATACTCAGAGGTGAAGCAGCTCCCGATACTGCGTCTTGACCAGAACAGGGGCGGGTTCCATGTCGAGGAGTTCAATGCCCGCACACGTCCCAACGGCACCCTCGCCTCGCGCACGATAGGCGAGATGTATGGCGCGATAGACTCTGCCCGCTGTGGGCTGGAGCTCTACTATGACTCTGTGCTGAGAGGAGAGCAGGGGCTCATAAACCGCCGCAAAGTCTTGAACAAATACCTCGACATCGTCATCAAGGAGCCTGTCGATGGGGCAGACATCGTCACCACGCTCGATGTGAACATACAGGATCTCGCCGAACACTCGCTCATAGACGAGATGAAGGAGATAAACGCCGAGCTCGGCGTGGCTATCGTCATGGAGGTGAAGACCGGCGATGTGAAAGCCCTCGTCAACATGTCACGCCTCGACGACGGCAAGGGAGGGTACGTATATAGAGAGGTGAAGAACAACGCTGTCTCTGACCTCGTCGAGCCAGGCTCTGTCTTCAAGACGGCATCCATACTCGCGGCGCTCGAGGACGGCAAGATAGACACCACCTCACAATATAATATAGACACGGCAGGCGGCGTGTGGCCGATGTACGGACGTGAGATGCGCGACCATAACTGGCGGCGCGGCGGCTACGGAGTGCTCACCGTGCCACAGGTGCTATACTACAGCAGCAACATCGGTGTCAGCCGTCTCATCGACCGCGCCTATCATGACCATCCGGAGAAATTTGTCGAGAGGATACACAGCCTCGGCCTCGGCATAGACTTCGACCTCCCTTTCCCCGGCGCACAGAAGCACGCCATAGTGCGTATGCCTAAGAAGGCGAAGAACGGACAGTATCTCAACTGGTCGAAGACAACACTCCCATGGATGTCCATAGGCTATGAGACACAGGTGCCCCCGATATTCACCGTGGCATTCTACAACGCCATCGCGAACAACGGCCGCTTCATGCAGCCGCGCTTTGTCAAGGAGGTGCAGAAGGACGGCGAGACCATCAGACGCTATGACCCCGTATGCCTCAAGGAGCGTATATGCGGAGAGCAGCCGCTGAGGAAGATACAGCAGATACTCGAGGGTGTTGTCTCCAAGGGTCTCGGGTCCAAGGCCGGAAGCAAATCATTCAGGGTGGCGGGAAAGACAGGCACGGCACAAGTGGCCGACCAGAGCGGCTCATACAAGTCAGGCAGAGTGAGATACTGGCTCTCTTTCTGCGGATACTTCCCCTTTGACGACCCTGAATACACCTGCATCGTCTGCCTGAAGAAGACCGGTCTGCCGGCATCTGGCGGCGGCATGTGTGGCGTCGTCTTCCATAATATATCAGAGGGCATCATGGCGAGAAAGCTGAAGCATGATGTCGATGTGGCAAAAGACTCGCTGTCAATACTTACGCCCGACGTGAAGAACGGCAACCTCCTCGCTGCCGACTACGTGCTGAGACAGCTCGACATAGCCACCTACGGAGGATGGAACGGCACATGCGCGACAGGCGCGCCCGTATGGGGGAAGACCGTGAAAGAGAAAAGCGGCGTGGGCCTGGCGAAGCAGAGCGTGCCGTCAAAACACTTCGTCCCGAACGTTGAGGGCATGGGAGCGCGCGACGCCGTCTATATGCTCGAGAGCCGTGGGGTGAGGGTGACGGTCAAAGGCTGTGGAAAAGTGAGACACCAGAGCATAGCGCCCGACACGAAGATACGCCCGGGAATGAGGGTCGTCCTCGAGATGGGATAGACACGGGGAGGGCCGCCCGCTGCCCCTCCGCCATATAATGGCCAGAGCGCATGACGCAAGCCGGCCGGCCCGCTGCCTCGCCCACACGTTCTTGACCATAAGCAAGTGACGGGTTAAAAAGCACGTTTCCGTAGGGCGAAAACTTGCAACATAAAAGGGAAAAAAGTAACTTTGCACCCCCAAAAAATAACAGACATGAAACTGACAGCAATCCTCTCACATCTCTCCGTGCTCAGCGTAACAGGCGAGACAGAGAAAGAAATTACCGGCATCAACATTGACAGCCGCAAGATTCAGCCCGGACACATCTTCGTGGCTATGAAGGGAACACAGGTTGACGGACACCAGTTCATACCGAAGGCGATAGAGCTGGGGGCCACAGCCGTAATACTCGAGGATATGCCCGACACCATCGCCGATGGTGTGACATACGTCAAGGTGCAGTCGTGTGAGGCGGCTGTGGGGCCGGCAGCCACGACATTCTATGGCGAGCCGTCAAAGCGGCTGAGGCTTGTCGGCGTGACCGGCACGAACGGGAAGACAACCATCGCCACCTTATTATATAATATGTTCCGCAAGATGGGACATAAGTGCGGGCTCCTCTCCACCGTCTGCAACTATATCGAGGGCGAGGAGCTGCCGGCATCGCATACCACACCTGACCCCATCGAGCTAAACCAGCTGCTCGCACGCATGGTGGAGGCGGGATGTGAGTACGCGTTCATGGAATGCTCAAGCCACGCCATATACCAGCAGCGCATAGGCGGACTGGTCTTCGCCGGCGGCATATTCACCAATCTCACACGCGACCATCTCGACTATCACAAGACATTCGAGAACTACCGCGACGCCAAGAAGCTGTTCTTTGACAATCTCCCCAAGGAAGCCTTCGCCATCACTAACGCCGACGACAAGAACGGCATGGTCATGGTGCAGAACACCAGCGCCGCTGTCCGCACATACAGCACACGGGCCATGGCCGACTATAAGGCACGCATCATAGAGTGCCACTTTGAGGGTATGCTGCTCGAGATAGACAACCGTGAGGTGGCCGTGCAGTTCATCGGCAAGTTCAACGTGTCTAACCTCCTTGCCGTTTACGGCGCGGCACGTATGCTCGGCAAGGATCAGGAAGAGGTGCTCCTGGTGCTCTCGACGCTGAAGAGTGTCGCCGGACGTCTGGAGCCTATACGCTCGAAGGATGGCGTGACAGCTGTCGTTGACTATGCCCACACGCCCGACGCCATAGAGAATGTGCTGAATGCCATACACGAGGTGCTCAACGGAAAGGGACAGGTGATAACCGTCTGCGGATGTGGCGGAAACAGAGACAAGGGCAAACGACCACTCATGGCACAGGAGGCGGTAAGGCAGAGCGACAAGGTCATACTCACATCAGACAACCCACGACATGAGGAGCCGGAGGCCATACTCGACGATATGGAGGCCGGACTGAAACCGGCACAGATGAAGAGCGTGCTCCGCATAACAGACAGACGGCAGGCCATACGCACCGCCGTGACCATAGCACAGCCGGGAGATGTCATCCTCATAGCAGGAAAAGGCCACGAGGACTACCAGATTGTGGGCGATGTGAAACACCATTTCGACGACCGTGAGGAAGTCAGAAAGGCTTTCGGAATGGAATGACGAGGCATGAGGACAGAAGCTAAAGCTCTGAAGACCAAGGCTTCACGCCATATGACATCATCGTATAACAGAGACACAGAAATATAATGCTATACTACATTTTCAGATACCTTGAGCAGTTTGGCATACACGGAGCCCACCTCTGGAGCTACATATCATTCCGCTCGCTGCTCGCACTCATCCTCTCGCTTGTCATCAGCGTGTGGTTCGGCGAGTATTTCATCAAATGGATGCGGCAGCATCATGTCACAGAGGCACAGCGCGACCGTGACATCGACCCCTACGGACAGCAGAAGAAAGGCGTGCCGACAATGGGAGGGATAATAATCCTCGTCGCCATCATCGTGCCTTGCCTCCTCTTCGGCAGGTTGAGGAATATCTACATGATACTCATGCTTGTCACGACGGTGTGGCTCGGAGCGATAGGTTTCATCGACGATTATATAAAGATGAAAGTGTCAAAGGACGGCCTGAGACCTATCTACAAGCTTGCCGGACAGTGTGTCCTCGGCCTCATCGTAGGCCTCACCCTGTGGCACTCTCCTGACGCCGTGATACGTGAGAATGTCTCCGTGCAGAAACAAGGCACAGAGATTGTCGTGCACAAGAGCGAGCCCGTGAAATCGACCATAACGACCATACCTTTCGTTAAGGACAACAACCTCGACTATAAGTCGTTCGTGTCGTTCTGTGGGAAGTATAAGTATGCGGCGGGATGGATTCTCTTCGTTATCATGACCACCATCGTCGTGACAGCCGTCTCTAACGGCTCGAACCTCAACGACGGCATGGACGGCATGTGTGCGGGCAACGCCGCGATAATCGGCATAGCACTCGGCATCCTCGCCTATGTGTCCTCGAATATCGGCTACGCCTCTTACTTCGACATCATGTATGTGCCAGGCTCACAGGAACTCGTGATATTCCTATGCGCCTTCGTCGGCGCTCTGATAGGTTTCCTGTGGTATAACGCCTACCCCGCACAGATATTCATGGGCGACACCGGCTCGCTCGCCATAGGCGGCATAATAGGTGTGACGGCCGTCATCATACACAAGGAGCTGCTCATACCCGTCCTCTGCTTCGTCTTCTTCATGGAGAGCGTCTCGGTATTGCTACAGGTGAGAGTGGCGAAATATGGCAACAAGCACGGCAAGAAGCTGCGTCTTTTCAAGCGTGCCCCTATACATGACACCTTCAGAGTACTGCCCGGACAGCTCGCCCCAGACGTGAAGGTCATACTCAACTGGCCGAAAGGATGCTGGCTCGAGTCGAAGATAACAACCAGATTCTGGATTATAACAGTCCTGCTGGCAGCTCTCGCCATCATTACGCTGAAGATAAGATAACACGAAAAAAGCCACAGAGAAAGCTCTGTGGCAGGAAAAAGCCCATGGCAGCACGCTGGCCATAAGGGCGATAAACGACAGGAAAGAAAGGAAAACGGAACGATGAGACTCGTAATACTCGGAGCCGGAGAAAGCGGCACAGGAACAGCCATACTCGCCAAGAGACAGGGCTATGACGTGTTCGTATCTGACATGGGCGGCATAAAGGACAAATACAAGACCCTGCTCGACAAGCATGGAATAGCATGGGAGGAGGGACAGCACACCGCAGAGAGAATCCTGACGGCCGACGAGGTGGTGAAAAGCCCCGGAATACCCGACACAGCACCAATCGTCAGACAGCTCCACGAGAAAGGAACACCTATACTCGCCGAGCTGGAGTTCGCCAGGAGATACAGCCGCGGGAAGTGTATATGCATAACAGGCTCTAACGGAAAGACGACGACGACGACACTCATATACTACATCATGCAGAAGGCGGGGCTCGATGTCGGACTGGCAGGCAACATCGGACGCTCATACGCCATGCAGGTGGCAGAGGGCGACCACGAGTGGTATGTGCTGGAGATAAGCTCTTTCCAGCTCGACAATATGTTCGACTTCAAGGCCGATGTCGCTGTCCTCATGAACATCACGCCCGACCATCTCGACCGCTATGACTTCTGTATGCAGAACTATGCCGACTCGAAGATGCGCATCATACAGAACCAGACACCCGCGGACACATTCGTGTATTGGAAGCAGGACGAGTATATCGACAACGAGCTGGAGAAGCGCCGGCAAGGCTACAGGCCACAGCCGACACCGACAAGCCGCCCTGTCCATGACGGACAACCGGCTCTCTGCCCCTTCGCTGACGATGACTTCGAGCGCCTCGGGCTGACATTCTCACAGATGGGACAGCACAACAAGTGCAATGCCCTCGCCGCGTTCCATGCCACAAGGCAGGCAGGAGTGGACGAGAAGCTCATCAGAGAGTGTCTCCAGACATTCCCGGGTGTGGAGCACAGGCTTGAGAGAGTGGCCGAGAAAGACGGCGTGCTGTATATCAACGACTCTAAGGCGACCAATGTCGATGCCTGCCGCGTGGCGCTCCAGGCCATGGAACGCCCCACGGTGCTCATCGTGGGAGGCAAGGACAAGGGCAACGACTACTCTACAATAGCCACTCTCGTCAAGGAGAAATGCTCGGCAATAGTATATCTCGGAGCCGATAACGCGAAGCTCCACGACAGCTTTGACAGCCTCGGCCTGCCCGTGGAAGATACCCATTCGATGAAAGACTGTGTGGCGGCTTGTGTGCGGCTGGCACAAAAGGGCGACGCCGTGTTGCTCTCCCCATGCTGCGCGTCGTTCGATTTGTTCCGTAATATGGAAGACCGTGGCGAGCAGTTCAAGACTCTCGTGCGGGCCCTCTGACAGGATGTCCCAAACAGATTCATTGTCATAAGGATCGTGTCATCCCGCTGACAATCCCTGTGGGCTGCTCTTCCATACCACCCCATAACCCAACATACCCCATAGAAATAACATGAACAAGAAATTAGGAAATCTCTTCAAGGGTGACAAAGTCATCTGGATGATATTCTTCTTCCTCTGTCTTGTGAGCATCGTCGAGGTGTTCTCCGCCTCGTCGTTCCTCACATTCCGTGGAGGAAGCTACTTGGGGCCTCTCGTCAAACACGCCTCTTGCATCTTCTTGGGACTATGCGCAATGCTCGGCGTGCTTAATATTCCATGCAAATACTTCAAGATAGTGACGCTGCCGATGCTTGTCGTCTCGTTCGTCTTGCTTGTCATCGTGCTGCTCTTGGGAGAGAGCACCAACGGCGCAAGCCGATGGTTCGGCGTGGCAGGCATACAGTTCCAGCCGTCAGAGATAGCCAAAGGCACACTGGTGCTCGCTGTGGCACAGATACTCAGCGCCATGCATACGGAGAGAGGCTCAAGCCCCCAGGCTTTCTATTGGGTGCTTATAACGAGCTCGTTTATTATTATCCCGATATTTTTCGAGAACCTGTCCACGGCCGCACTATTGGCCTTCGTGGTGCTCATGATGATGATCATAGCCCGTGTGCCGATGCGTCTGATAGGCAGTGCCCTGGGCATAGGGTTTATCATTGTCGCCATGTTTGTCCTTGTCGTGATGTTCTTCGGCGAGAGCACCCCCGCCGCTGCCGGCAACAGTGACAAGACGACACTCGTCGAGAGTGCAGAGAAGACCCAGCAACGCAGTGATCTGCTACACAGGGCCGACACATGGAAAGCGCGTTTCAAACGCTGGGGAAACGATGAGGTGAAACCGAATGAGTTTGACCTTGACCGCGACGCGCAGGTGGCCCACGCCAATATAGCCATAGTGAAAAGCAACGGCATAGGACGCGGGCCAGGCAACAGCGAGGAGCGCGACTTCCTCTCACAGGCTTTCTCTGACTTTATCTACGCCATCATAATAGAGGAAATGGGCATCGAGGGGGCAGCCATAATCGCCATCCTTTATGTCGTGCTATTCTTCCGTGTAGGCACGATAGCCAAGAACTGTGTTAACACGTTCCCAGCCTTCCTTGCCATGGGCATAGCCATACTGCTCGTCACGCAGGCCCTGTTCAATATGATGGTGGCTGTCGGCTTCATACCTGTCACAGGACAGCCGCTGCCGTTCATATCGAAAGGTGGCACATCGACGATCATCAACTGTGTATATATCGGGATGCTGCTGTCCATATCACGCTCGGCGAAAAAGAAGAAGCCAGTATTGGATGTGGCATGAGACAATAGCCCGAGGAGACTGCCCGGTGCATCCATACAGCCCGACGGCCGTTGCGGATGGATGCAAATAAAGCCCATCATGACACAAGACGGTGCCAGTAATGGGCTTTGGTAAATCTCCTCTCCAGCATATCTTCTATGCGTGGAAGGAGTATGCAGATAAACAGAAAAAAGTGACATCACGCCCCCCAACCGTCAATAATGACAGGCTGGAGGGGGAGAGCCACAATAACATAAATATAAGAGAAAACAAAATGTCACTAAGAATCATTGTCAGCGGAGGCGGCACCGGGGGGCATATCTTCCCTGCCGTGTCCATCGCAAACGCTATAAAGACGCTGCGTCCTGACGCTGAGATACTCTTCGTCGGCGCCAACGGACGAATGGAGATGGAGCGTGTGCCACAGGCAGGATACGAGATTGTCGGACTGCCCGTGCGCGGACTGATACGCCCTCTGTGGAGCCCGAGGAATGTGGGCGTGATGATCGATTTCCTCAAAAGCCGCTCACAGGTGAAAGAGGTAATACGCAAATTCAAGCCACAGGCCGTCGTCGGTGTCGGCGGATATGCCAGCAGCCCTACGCTGAATGCCGCTTACTCGATGGGCATTCCGTGCATCGTGCAGGAGCAGAACTCGTATGCCGGAGTGACAAACAAGTCGCTCGCCAAGAAAGCCGTTAAGATATGCGTCGCCTATCATGGCATGGAACGCTTCTTCCCCAAGGAGCGTATCGTCATGACCGGCAATCCCGTGCGCCAGAGCCTGCTCGAATGTAAGGCGACGGTAGAGGAGGCACGCCAGAGCTTCGGGCTCGACCCGCAGCGTAAGACACTCCTTGTCATAGGAGGGTCGTTAGGGGCACTCACCATAAACGTCTCTATCGCGCAGGGCATAGCAGCCTTCGAGATGGCCGGAATACAAGTCATCTGGCAGACGGGAAAGTACTACGCTGAGGAGTGCAGGCAGAAAGCCGAGGCGTATTACGCTGACAAGACCACCCCACGGGGTGCTGACCACCCGCTTGTCCACCCTCAGGCCTTCGTCTCAGACATGGCTATGGCCTACCGTGCCGCTGACATCGTCGTGTCACGTGCCGGCGCGTCAAGCATCTCTGAGCTGTGTCTGTTAGGAAAGGCGAGCATACTCGTCCCGTCGCCCAATGTTGCTGAAGACCATCAGACAAAGAACGCCCGCGCCCTCTCTGACAAGGATGCCGCGATATTCTGTGCTGACCGTGACGCACGCCAGATGCTCGTCAACGAGGCCGTGACGCTCATGGCAAGCCCCGAGAAGATAAGGCATCTCGAGACAGAGGTGAAGAAACTGGCATTCAACAACTCGGCCGAGGTGATAGCAAAGATTGTCATCGAAGAGGCTGAGAAGAACGCATAAACTGAAACATTATACAAACTGTCGCCACAGGAAACAGAAATATGGCTCTCATCGTAAGGGAGATTCTGCGTGCAGTCTGCACCTTTGGGGTGATAGATTAACACATCCTGGCAGCTCTCTCCTTATGGATGGCGACATGAGTGGCAGACAATGGCCATGCCATTCAGTCAGGTTAGCTTGACAGTCATGGCTGACGAAGCCCAACGGACGGCTCTGAAAGGAAACGATACGATACAAGAAACACAAACAGAATATGAGGTCAATATATTTCATAGGTGCCGGAGGCATAGGCATGTCGGCCCTTGAGCGCTACTATAATAAGAAGGGATATAAGGTCGGTGGATATGACAAGACACCGTCAGCTCTTACCGATGCACTTATCCGTGAGGGTATAGACATACATTTTGAGGACAATATAGAGAGTGTGGCAGAGTGTTTCAAGAATCCTGAGGAGACCATAGTGTGCTACACACCGGCCATACCTGACAGCCATGGCGAGCTGACATTCTTCCGCCAGAATGGCTTCAAGGTGATGAAACGCGCACAGATTCTCGGCCTCCTGACACGTGACCACCACGGTCTCTGCTTCGCCGGCACACACGGGAAGACGACGACTTCGACCATGTGTGCGCATATCATGCACCAGGCTTCGGTAGATTGCAACGCTTTCCTCGGAGGTATATCGAAGAATTACAAGTCGAACTACATCCTCGCCCCAGAGTCTGACTATGTCGTGATAGAGGCCGATGAGTTCGACCGCTCGTTCCACTGGCTCCGTCCCTGGATGTCTGTCATCACCTCTACCGACCCCGACCATCTTGACATCTATGGCACAAAGGAGGCCTATCTCGACTCTTTCAGGCATTATACGACGCTCATACAGCCGGGAGGCGCACTCATAATACACCGCGGGCTGGAGATGAAGCCCGAGCCACAGTCTGGCGTGCGTGTCTATGAGTACTCACGCGAGGAGGGCGACTTCCATGCTGAGAATATCCGTATAGAGAACGGTGAGATAACATTCGACTTCATCTCGCCTCTGGAGACAGTGCGTGACGTGCGCCTCGGCCAGCCTATCCCTATCAATATCGATAACGGCATAGCGGCCATGGCGATGGCACAGCTCAATGGATGCACTGCCGACGAGCTGAGGCATGGCATGGAGACGTACGGCGGAGTTGACCGCCGCTTCGACTTCAAGATACGCAATGACAGGCATGTCTTCCTCTCTGACTATGCCCACCACCCGAAAGAGATACTCCAGTCGGCACGCTCTCTGAGGGAGATATACCACGACCGTAAGATAACGGCGATATTCCAGCCACACCTGTACACCCGCACCCGCGATTTCTACCGTGACTTCGCAGAGGCTCTGAGCATTCTTGACGAGGTCATACTGACAGAGATATATCCTGCGAGGGAGCAGCCCATAGAGGGTGTCACGTCGCGTCTGATATACGACAACCTCGCTCCGGGTGTCGCGAAGAGCATCATAGAGAAGAAAGGTGTGCTCGACCTCGTGCGCTCACGCGACTTTGATGTCCTCGTCGTCCTCGGCGCCGGCGACCTCGACAACCAGTGTGACGAGATAGCATCCATTATTGACAGCAAAGAAAAATAAGGCCAGAACTTGAAACGATACATACTCATAATCCTCGACATCATCCTCGCCGGATATATCATATTCGCCGTGACATCGTTCAACAACCCCAAGAAGTTGGTGACGAAATGTACAAAGGTGGAGATTGACATAGCCGACGAGACGACATACGGATTCCTCGATGCCAAGGAGATAAAGGCTATACTTGAGCGCAAGGGGATATACCCTATGGGACGTAAGCTTGACGATGTCTCGCCACGCACCATAGAGAGCATCCTCGTCCACTCGCCTTTTGTCAGCACAGCCCAGTGTTACAAGACTATCGACGGCCATGTCGTGATAACTGTGACACAGCGCTCGCCACTCGTGAGGATAAAGAGTGAGCGGGGAGATGACTATTATCTTGACGAGAACGGCGGCATCATGCCCAACTCAAAGTATGTCTCTGACCTCATCATCGTAACAGGAGAGGTCTCAAGGGCGTTCGCCAGACGGTACATCTCGATACTCGCGAGGGTGATAATGGCAGATGATTTCTGGCGTAACAATATCGTGCAGATAAATGTCATGCACGATCTCGGCATAGAGATAGTGCCGCGTGTCGGCGACCATGTTGTCTTCTTGGGCTACCTCCCGATGTCGGCCAAACAGTCAGAGCGTGACGAGGAGGTGGCGGAGTTTGTCACAGAGAAGCTCAGGAGACTACGCGATTTCTACCGCTACGGGCTCTCTGTGGCAGGATGGAACAAGTATCAGCGCATTGACATACAGTATGAAAACCAGATAATCTGTAAGAAACACCCTGAGCTGATGAAGATCCAGAAGCCTGCTGTCGTCGTGCCTGAGGTGCATGAGGCCGACCATCCTGCCGTTGAGGCTGCCGCCCCACCTGAGAATCCGGAGCTAAGGAAAACGCAGGAGGCATCAGGTGACAACAACAAGAACACTGTGAAGACATCTGCCACGACGGCTCCGCATGAGCAGAAGACTAAGCCGTCGAATGACAAGAAGACCTCTTCACCGTCTGCCTCAAAACAGCCAGCGCAGTCCAAGGGTGGCTCCTCGTCGTCCTCAAACAAGCCATCTAAGTCGAAAGGCAAGACCTCATAATCCCAACCTTCATATCCCGACACCAACAGACAACGCAAGATAAAACTCATAATACCCAACGATATGCCAGCAGCAAAAGAATTCTACGTAGCCATAGAACTCGGCTCATCGAAGATTACCGGCATCGCCGGACAGAAGAAAGTGGATGGTAGCGTCACCATACTTGCCATTGCCACCGAGCCGGGGGCGTTATGCATACGCCGTGGCGTAGTGTATAACATCGACAAGACCAACCAGTGCATACGAAATATCATACAGAAGCTTCAGACACAGCTTCAGACAGAGATAACCCTTGTCCATGTGGGCATAGGCGGACAGGGTGTCTATAGCCTTGTGAACACATTGACGACAGACTTTGACGAGGCGACAGTCGTCAGCCATAACCATATCGACCGCATGATGGACAGCAACCGTGCGACACGCTATAACAGCAAGACAATACTCGATGTCGCACCGCAGGAGTACAAGGTCGATTCACAGTTCCAGCTCGACCCCGTAGGCATAGAGTGCAACCGTGTTGAGGGTAACTTCCTCAACATTGTATGGAGAGACTCTTTCTGCCGCAATCTCTACAAGTGTTTCGAGCAGCCCGGAATGCCTGAGCCACGCTATTATCTCGCGCCGATGGCTCTCGCTGACACTATCCTCTCTGACTCTGAGCGCCGTGGCGGGTGTGTCCTCGTCGATATGGGAGCGGGCACCACGACGGTGTCCATATACTACAAGAACATTCTCCGCCATATGGCCACAGTGCCAATGGGCGGATGGAATGTGACAAAAGACATCACGTCGTTCCATATTGACGACGCTGAGGCCGAGAAACTGAAGCTGAAATACGCCTCGGCATCCACCAATCCGAAAGATGTCGATGCAGAGACGAAATACCCTATCGACCAGCAACGCTCTGTCCCCCAGCGCGATTTCGTCTCTATCGTTGAGGCACGTGTCGAGGAGATTATAAAGAATGCCATAGCCCAGATACCTTCCGAGTATGCTGACAAGCTCCCTGGCGGCATCATCCTTACAGGCGGTGGCGCCAATATGCAGAATATGGAGCAGGCCTTCAGACAGTATTCCAACATAGACAAGGTGCGCGTCGCCAAGACTATCAACGCCAGCGTGAACTGTGGCAAGGGTGTCACAATAGCCGATGACGGCACATTGTGCACAGCCATCGCCCTTCTCCTCAAGTCTGACCAGAAATCCTCCGGGCGTCCCATGAGCGAGGTTCACAACCTCTTCGGACAGGCAGCGGCGGCGTCACAAGACCCCTCAACCCCTCGCCCGCTTAACGAGGTGAAGGCCGGACAGGTGCCTACCGGACGTGAGCGTGAGGCCGCTGAGGAAGAGGCGCGCCGCAAGGCTGAGGAGGAAGAGCGTCTGAAAGCCGAGGAAGCGGCACGCAAGGCCGAGGAGGAAGAGCGTCTGCGCAAAGAGAAATCGGTCACAACACGTATCAAGAAAGGACTCGTGAAGATCTTCAACGTCCTGACAGAGCCTGACGACTGATGACGCCCTGACAGGCATGTTGCAGCTACTGACATACCCCACCATTAGTAAGAACACTCCATGTCCCACACCATGGGACAGACAAACAAGATATAGAAACATACAATATGGCAGACAATAACAGACCGAACCTCGTGGACTTCGGTGTTCCCGAGAAGAAACAAAGCATAATAAAAGTCATCGGTGTCGGCGGCGGCGGCGGCAATGCCGTCAACCACATGTACCGTGAGGGCATCCATGACGTCTCTTTCGTCCTTTGCAACACAGACGCTCAGGCTCTCAATGACTCTCCTGTGCCTGTCAAGCTGCAGCTTGGCACAGAGGGTCTCGGTGCGGGCAACCGTCCGGAGAAAGCCCGCGAGGCCGCTGAGGAGACCATCGACGCTGTCCGCAACATGCTCTCTGACGGCACGAAGATGGCCTTCATAACCGCCGGCATGGGTGGTGGCACCGGAACAGGTGCCGCTCCTGTCATTGCGCGCGAGTCGAAGGCACAGGGCATATTGACCGTGGGTATCGTCACGATACCATTCAAGTTTGAGGGCAAGAAGAAGATTGACCAGGCCCTCGACGGCGTGGAGGAGATAGAGAAGAATGTCGATGCGCTTCTTGTCATCAACAACCAGCGTCTCCTCCAGATATACCCTGACCTGCCTATCATGCAGGCCTTCGGCAAGGCCGACGACACACTGTCTGTCGCCGCAAAGTCGATAGCGGAGATTATCACCGTGCATGGCCTTATCAACCTTGACTTCAACGATGTCAAGACAGTGCTCAAGGACGGTGGCGTCGCTATCATGTCAACAGGATATGGTGAGGGTGAGGGACGTGTGCGCAATGCCATCAACGACGCCCTCAACTCGCCGTTGCTGAATAATAATGATATCTTCAACTCGAAGAAGATACTCCTCGCCATCTACTCGTCGGCCGAGAAGAATGCCCAAGGGCTCATGATGGACGAGATGAACGATGTCACTGAGTTTATGGAAGGTTTCGGCGAGGATATCGAGACGAAGTGGGGACTCTTCAACGACCCGGGCCTTGGCGACCGTGTGAAGGTTACAGTGCTCGCCACGGGCTTCGGACTGTCGAATGTCGTGGGCATGACAGAGCGTGTGAAGCGTCAGGACCAGGATGAGGTGATACGTGATGCGGAGCGCGCCGCCAAGGAGGCTGAGCGTGACAAACGCCGTGGAGAATACTATACCGACATCAACAACGGTTTTGTGCGCCGTCCTGCCAATATCTTCATCTTTAAGGCCGACGACCTCGACAACGACTCTATCATCGACGCTGTCGAGAGCACTCCGACAATGAAACGCAGCCGCCAGCAGGTGACTGACCTAATCAACCAGTCGTCAGGCCATCACCATCAGACAGAGAAGAACACTGACCAGCAGCCGTCAGCGCCAGGTGTCATCAGCTTCGTTTGATGACAAACCTTTCCAAGAAAAAATCATTTTAGATGTAATGCGATGAATATGGAGGGGCTCCACCCTTTGCCCCTCAGCGTGACAAACCGCCGCAAGGATTTCTCCCTGTGGCGGTTTTCGTGTTGTTGGGGTGATGGTGGCGGTGAGCCAAGAACGGCTCACCGTGGCCGGATGCCGACATCCGGAGGTGCGTTGGGTATGGTAGAGGCCCTCCCTCTGTGTCGTTGAATGGGCTTATAGATTACCCCTCTCCTTGTCGAGGTAGTACTTGTATGTCGCTACGGTCAGCTCGTCGCACGCCTGCTCGTCGCAAACGACGACAGCCCTGCGGTGCATCTGCAGCACCGATGCTGTCCGTTTGTGGGACACGGGCCCATCAACAATATGCTGCAGGGCGCGTGCCTTATGGTGTCCGCTGCACAGCAGGAGCACCTCTCTTGCCGCCATTACCGTCCCTATGCCTACTGTCAGCGCCTGCTTTGGCACCAGCGAGAGGTCGCCGTCGAAGAATCGTGAGTTGGCTATGATAGTGTCCGTCGTCAGTGTCTTTATGCGTGTCAGCGACGACAGCGACGAGCCTGGCTCGTTGAAAGCCAAGTGGCCGTCGGGACCTACGCCGCCCATGAACAGGTCGATGCCTCCCGCGGCGGCTATCGCGGCCTCATAGTCCTCACACTCTTTGATGAGGTCGGGGGCGTTGCCGTTAAGAATATGCACATTCTCCCTCTTGATGTTGATGTGCAAGAAGAAGTTGTTCCACATGAACGAGTGGTAGCTCTCGGGATGGTCCTCGGGCAGATTGACATACTCGTCCATATTGAATGTCACGACATTCTCGAACGACAGCTCGCCCTTCTCATACTTCTTGATAAGCTCACGGTACAGCCCGAGGGGTGATGACCCTGTGGGACATCCCAGTTTGAAAGGCTTTTCGGCTGTCGGCCGGGCCTCGTTGATGCGCATGGCGACATAGTCGGCAGCCCATCTTGACATGTCCTCATAGGTGGGTTCGATGATTACTCTCATAGTCTTATTTGGTTGTTTAGGTTTATGGTTCTATTCTTGCTGTCTTTGCTGACAGGGTCATGACAGTATTCTCATGTAAGTCTTGATTGCGTCGTCTATCTCAGAGAGGCATATGTATTCGTCGGCCGAGTGTGAGCGGGCGGAGTCTCCTGGCCCGAGCTTCAGCGAGGGCCATGGCATGAGAGCCTGGTCAGAGAGTGTCGGCGAGCCGAATGGCGTCATGCCCTCTTCTATGCATCGGCGGACGACGGGGTGGGAGAGAGGTGTCGATGATGATGACAGGCGGAACGAGCGTGCCTTCACCTGCGAGCTGACATGCTGTTGTATGATGTTGAACACCTCCTCGTTGGTGTACCGTTCGTTTGTCCTTATGTCTATCACCATCCGGCACTCGTCAGGCACGACATTATGTTGCGTGCCCGCGTTTATGACGGTCAGCGTCATCTTCGTCGGCCCCAGCAGCTCAGATGTCTTCCCGAACGTGTAGTCTCTTATCCATTGTATGTCGTCGAGAGCCTTGTATATGGCGTTCACACCGTTGTCTCTCGCCGCGTGGCCTGATACGCCGTGTGCTGTCATGTCCACCACCATCAGCCCTTTCTCGGCCACGGCGGGCTGCATTCCCGTGGGCTCTCCCACTATTGCCAGCCCCGGACGGGGGAAGTCATGAGGACGTGTGCGGTCTGTCTGCATGTTGAATCCCGGTATTATCTCTCCCAACACTGGTATCACCATTGTCAGTCCGCCGGCTCCGCTCACCTCCTCCTCGGCCGACGCGACATACACCAGGTTGAATCTCCTCCCGCTTCCGCTCTCCCTTAACAGTCTGAACACCTGCAGCAGAGCCACCAGTCCGCCTCCGCAGTCGTTGCTCCCTATTCCGTAGAGCCTGTCGCCCACGATGTCCGCCTTGTGCGGGTCTCGTGTCCATGATGCCACGGGCTTGACGGTGTCGATATGTGCGTTCAGCATTATCGTCTCCCTCTCCGGACTGTATTCTGGAGCCACAGCCACGATGTTGTTGCCTATGCGTCGCGGCTCCAAGCCCCTCTCTTCCATCCATCCCTGCATGATGTCGGCCGCCAGTGTCTCGTTGCGGCTGGTGCGTGGGGCCTCTATGAGTCTCATGAGGAGTTCTGCTGCCTCTGTTGTATATTGCTTGTAATCAGTCATCTCTGTGTATTGCGGTCAGTGGTGTTTTGCGTTGTTGGTCGTTGGCCTCCCTTTCCCGCGCATGTTTTGGTACGCCACAAAATTACGAAAAATATTTCTTATATTCCCCTTTCGTCTTCTGAAAGATTAAAAAAAGCATCAATCTGTTTGTTTATTACTGCTTTTTTTGTAACTTTGCAGTGACATTATGCCTCCAATATGGTGATTCTGAGCGTCTCTCACAGCTGCCGTTTAGTCTGTCAGGCTTCCGCCTCTCCGCTACCTGTCGTGGCGGTGTTCCTGTCGCTTTCATAGTGTGAGGCGTATGCTGTATGTGTCGTCATGCCATGTTTCAGGGTCATCCTTCGGCTTTGTCCCTGTTTGTTTGACAAAATAGAAAACAGTAGTGTCTATGCAGATTAACAGTCATCTTTCGGTTTTGGTCCATGACTTGGCCTCAGAGTATGGTGGCCGTGCCGCCCTTGAGTATAAGGAGTTTGGCGGCAAGGAGTGGAAGCGTGTGTCATGGCAACGTTTCTCCCAGCAGGTCTCCCGTGTCTCCCGCGCGCTTGTCTCGCTCGGTGTTGATGTCCAGGAGAAGGTGGGCATCTTCTCCCAGAACTGCGTCCAGTATGCCTATTCAGACTTTGGCGCATGGGGTATCAGGGCTTGCACCGTGCCCTTCTATGCCACGACGAGCGAGGAGCAGATACAGTTCATGGTCAGCGATGCCAATATCCGCATAGTCTTTTGTGGCGAGCAGGAGCAGTATGACAAGGCGCGCCGTGTCCAGCACCACTGCCCTACGCTTGAGAAGATCATCGTCTTCGACCGCAGTGTGCGTCTCTCCACCCACGACCCTTCGAGCGTCTATTTCGACGATTTCATCAAGTATGGCGACGACGACCATCTTGAGGCCACCGTCTATTCGCGCCGCAAGGATGCCACATGGGACGACCTCGCCTGCATACTCTACACCTCTGGCACGACAGGCAACTCAAAGGGTGTCATGCTCTCCATGGGACAGTTCCACCAGGCGCTTGAGGACAACGGCCTCGTGGTGCCTGTCACGCCGTCCGACCGCATCCTTAACTTCCTCCCCTTCACCCATGTCTTCGAGAAGGGCTGGGCTGTCTTGTGCCTCTCGTTGGGCGCGACGCTCATCATAAACACCGACCCTCACGAGGTGCAGCAGTCCATGCGTGAGACCCACCCGACGTGCATGTGTGCCGTGCCGAGGTTCTGGGAGAAAGTCTATGTCGGCGTCATGGACAAGATAGACCACGCCAGTGGCGTGCAGCAGCGCCTCTTCAGGAAGGCTATCGCTGTCGGCCGGCGTCATAATATAGAGTATCTCAGCCGTGGGAAGAGGCCGCCTCTCTCCCTCCGCATGGAGTATAAGCTCATGGACAAGATCGTCTTCTCCCTCGTGCGCCGCCAGCTTGGCCTTGAGAATGCCCATTTCTTCCCCACCGCCGGGGCCTTCATATCCCCACAGGTTGAGGAGTTTGTCCATTCTATCGGCATATTCATGATGGCCGGCTACGGCCTGACAGAGTCGCTGGCGACAGTCAGCTGCGACTGTCTCGACCGCCCATACACCATCGGAAGCATAGGCCGCCCGATAAAGAGCATAGACATACGCTTCTCTGACGAGGGTGAGATACTCCTCAAAGGCCCTACCATCACACGTGGCTACTATAACCGTCCTGACCTCAACGCCATGGCCTTCACCGCCGACGGCTATTTCCGTACAGGCGATATAGGCTATATGAAGGACGGCGAGCTGTACATAACCGAGCGCATCAAAGACCTCTACAAGACGAGCAACGGCAAGTATATCGCGCCGCAGATGATAGAGTCGAAGATACTTGTCGATAAATATGTCGAGCAGATAGCCGTCGTCGCCGACGACCGCAAGTTTGTCTCAGCCCTCATCGTGCCTACCTATCCGCTCCTTGAGGAGTATGCCCGCACGCATGGCATAGCGTTCAAGGACCGTGAGGAGCTGTGCGCCAACGATACCGTCAACGAGATGCTTGCCGAGCGTATAGACACCCTCCAGCAGACACTCGCCAACTATGAGAAGATAAAGCGCTTCACGCTCATGGCCCACCACTTCTCGCTCGAGCGCGGCGAGATAACCAACACGCTGAAGATAAAGCGCAATGTCCTCCTGAAACATTATGCCGATGTCATAGACAAGATGTACGAGGATTAGCCCGTGTGGCCGCGTCTGTGGCGCGTGAGATGCCATCACATGGCATTCAGCCATCACTTTCTGGCATTACGGACTGCATACATTGGCAGATAAAAAATCCCCATCCACCCATCCGATTCATAATAAAAACCAATAATTCAAATAGTGATAACCCAAGACCAACTGAAGGATGTGCTCGACAGGGCAGAGTCCCTGCACAGATACCTTGATATTGACCGTAAGAAGATAGAGTATGAGGAGGAAGACCTCCGCACACAGGCTCCCGATTTCTGGGACGACCCTGAGCGTGCCCAGAAGCAGATGAAACTCGTCAAGGACATAAAGAAATGGCTTGACGGATATGCCGAGGTGCGCACCGCTGCCGACGAGCTTCAGCTCGCCTTCGACTTCTACAAGGACGAGCTTGTCAGCGAGGAGGAGGTCGATGCCGACTATGCGCGTGCCATGAACGCCATCGAGGCCCTCGAGCTGCGTAACATGCTGCGTCAGGAGGAAGACCCTATGGACTGTGTGCTGAAGATAAACTCTGGCGCCGGAGGCACAGAGGCACAGGACTGGGCCGCCATGCTCATGCGCATGTACCAGCGTTGGGCGGAGAAGGGCGGCTACAAGGTGACCATCTCTGACCTTCAGGAAGGCGACGAGGCCGGCATAAAATCAGTCACCATGGAGATAGAGGGCGGCGAGTATGCCTACGGATTCCTCAAGTCAGAGAACGGCGTACACCGTCTCGTGCGTGTCTCTCCCTACAACGCCCAGGGCAAGCGCATGACGAGCTTCGCCTCTGTCTTCGTCACGCCTCTTGTTGATGATACCATCGAGGTATATGTCGATCCGTCGAAAGTCAGCTGGGACACATTCCGCTCTTCTGGTGCCGGCGGACAGAATGTCAACAAGGTGGAGACAGGCGTGCGCCTCAGATACATGTACACCGACCCTGACACTGGCGAGGAGGAGGAGATACTCATAGCCAACACGGAGAGCCGCAAGCAGCAGCAGAACCGTGAGAATGCCATGCGTCTCCTCAAGTCACAGCTCTACGACCGCGCCATGAAGAAACGCCTTGAGGCACAGGCCGCCGTCGAGGCCAGCAAGCTGAAGATAGAGTGGGGCAGCCAGATACGCTCGTATGTCTTTGACGACCGGCGTGTGAAAGACCACCGCACCAACTACCAGACGACAGATGTTGACGCCGTGATGGACGGAAAGCTCGACGGATTCATCAAGGCTTACCTCATGGAGTTCTCAGGCAAAGACCAGCAGGCCTGAGCCTGTAGCCCTCATCGAGGCATATCCCAACGAAACCAATAATTATTAACCATGTGGACGATGGCTACTGCCCTCCACCTATAATACTTTAACTATCATGTCAAACAATAAACAGAAAAGAATTGCAGGCCGTGCACGCAGAGAGGCCCGGCAGGAGCAGCAGGCGAAGAATGTCATGAAGACCATAGTGCTTGTCCTTGTCGTCCTCGCCCTCGCGATAATGCTCTACACTGCATTCGGAATGTGATGTCCGCATCACTGCCGCCACTCCCCCTGCAAGGCTCACGCGGAGTCATGTGATACACGACGCTGTGCCTTACAGAGGGAGTTTTTTTAGGCGGGCGGGCGTGACGGGCTTGATGACTGCTTCTATTAATATAAGGTGTGGCCATGCCCTCTCCGTCTGGCTCTCTCCCCCCTTGCCGCTTCCCCCTGCCGCCCCTGCCACATCCCTCCTGCCCCGCCCCTCTCTCAGACAAACAACAATAATCCATGTACGATATACAGCAAGTGCGTGCCGATTTCCCTATCCTCGGCCGCAAGGTCTATGACCGTCCCCTCGTCTATCTCGACAATGCCGCCACGACCCAGAAGCCCCGCTGTGTCGTAGAGGCCATGACCGACGAGTATTATAATGTCAACGCCAATGTCCACCGTGGCGTACACTATCTCTCACAGCAGGCCACCGACCTCCACGAGGCGGCCCGCGAGACAGTGCGCCGCTTCATCAACGCCCGCTCTACCGACGAGATCGTCTTCACACGTGGCACGACAGAGAGCGCCAATCTCGTGGCGTCGTCGTTCGTCGAGGCATTCATGAAGCCCGGCGACGAGGTCATCGTCTCTGTCATGGAACACCACTCGAACATCGTCCCCTGGCAGCTGGAGGCCGCACGCCATGGCATCGCCATACGCGTCATACCCATGCGCGACGACGGCACGCTCGACATGGAGGCCTACGCCCGCCTCTTCAGCCCCCGCACGAGGCTTGTCAGCGTCACCCATGTCAGCAATGTCCTCGGCACGGTCAATCCCGTCGCCGACATCATCAGCATAGCCCACAGCCATGAGGTGCCCGTGATGATCGACGGGGCGCAGTCAACTCCCCACTTCGCTGTCGATGTCCAGCAGCTCGACTGTGAGTTCTTCACCTTCTCAGGCCATAAGATATACGGCCCGACAGGCATCGGCGTGCTCTACGGCAAGGAGTCGTGGCTCGACCGCCTGCCACCGTATCAGGGCGGCGGCGAGATGATAGAGAGCGTCACGTTCGAGAAGACAGTCTTCGAGAAGCTCCCGTTCAAGTTTGAGGCCGGCACGCCCGACTATGTCGCCACGCATGGCCTCGCCACGGCTCTCGACTATGTCAGCCGCCTCGGCATGGACAATATCGCCGCCCACGAGCGTGAGCTGACACGCTACGCCATGGAGCGTCTGTCGGCCATCGACGGCATGAACATTTTCGGCCCGCATGATTGTGGGCAGAAGGATGCTGTCATATCGTTCCAGCTGCGCGACATCCACCACCTCGACATGGGCACACTGCTCGACCGTCTCGGTGTCGCTGTCCGCACGGGCCACCACTGTGCCCAGCCCCTCATGGAGCGTCTGCAGATACAGGGCACGGCACGCGCCTCGTTCGCCCTCTACAACACGATGGCCGAGATAGACATCCTCGCCGAGGCCATAGAGCGTGTCGGCCAGATGTTCTGAGCCTGAGCCGGGCTAACGGACATAGCGGCAGCGGGCCAAAGCCGTTAAAAACCATATCAGGGCCGCGAAGCGGTAGGTCATGCCGAGGTCAAGAGGCATGATGAGAGCGATGAATCCACACTGGGCGTTTATAAGTGCCTTGGCGCGCTGTACGCTGACATTCTCCTCTAGCAGTGTCGTGTACCATGCCGCCACAAACACCATGAGGCGGTTCAGCGACTGCGAGAGTGACACTCTCTCTGTGCGGTTGGCGATAGTCTTCTCGTTCTTCATGATGCTGATAGGGTTGTTCATAATTCTTGCGGGTTTTACTTTCGGTGGGTTATGTGAGGTCTTTTATAGCAAGCGGGGCTTCCTCTCCTGCAGGTTGAGATGCCATGCTCCAGGCTCTTACAGCCTTTGGCCGCTCTGACAGTCAGGAATAAGTCACCTCTGACTTTCTGCCGGCAAAATTACCGCGAGACAGTGAACAAAAAGTTCACTCACGCGGCTTTCTTGGTTAAAGAAATCTAATTATTAACATCTGTTCACAAAAATCGATGCTTCTAAGCCATTATAACGACAATCTGATAGAGGCGGGATGTGACGAGGCCGGACGTGGATGCCTTGCCGGAGCCGTGTATGCGGCGGCCGTGATCCTACCCCCTGACTATCATAACGACATGCTCAACGACAGCAAGCAGCTGACAGAGCGGCGCCGGTACATGCTGCGCGAGGAGATAGAGCGCGATGCCGTGGCATGGGCTGTCGGCATCGTCACGCCCGAGGAGATAGACCGTATAAACATCCTGCGCGCGTCGTTCCTCGCCATGCACCGGGCCATCGACCAGCTCTCTCCACGCCCCGAGGCGCTCATCATCGACGGCAACCGCTTCACACCCTACTGCCCGCTATCGGCAGCCGGCGACGGAAGCCGTGAGAAGACCCCTCTCCCGGCCACCACGATAGTCAAGGGCGACGGGAAATACCTCTCCATAGCCGCCGCCAGCATACTCGCCAAGACCTACCGCGACGACTATATGAACCGCCTCGCCGACGAATATCCGCAGTATGACTGGCGCTCGAACAAGGGCTACCCGACACGCCGGCACCGCGAGGCCATACGCCAGCACGGACTGACACCCTACCACCGCATGACATTCAACCTCACGGGTACGGGAGAGCTTGAGCTGCCTTTCGACAACGACTGACACCCCCGCCCCTGCACCTCCTGCCGTGCGCCTCATACACCATGTATCGGTTAAAGACCGTAAGCGTTACCAATGAGCCGCCAAGAGATACTTAATGAGCGGCCCATACGATACCAATGAGCGCGTCAAAGGCTCTGAATGGGAAAACGCGGGGGAGGAGAGAAAAACTGTAAGCCAGACAGCCTCCTAGGCTTACAATCTGTAAGTTGCCGCCGCCCCGCCATCCACTGACACATATAACTCTCTAACCATGCGCCACGACAAGCTCTCACAACAACTCGAGCTGCTACTCCTCCTGACAGAGAACCGCCAGCTGACCGTTGACCACCTCTGCCGGAAACTGGGACTACAGAAACGCAACCTCTACTACTACCTTGAATTCTTCAAGGGCGCCGACTTCCGTGTCGAGAAGCGCAACGGCATATACTCCATCCCGCGCGACTCGAAGTTCATCAGCCGTCTCGCCGATATCGTCAAGTTCTCTGAGGATGAGGTGGCCATGATAAAGCGCCTCCTTGACGAGGCCGACGACAAGAACCTTGTCGTGCAGGGGCTGCGCCGAAAGCTGAGCCGCTTCTACGACTTCGACATCATTGCCGACGACGAGCTGCGCCGCGCACAGGCCCACAATGTCAGCCGCCTCTACGAGGCCATCAAATACCAGCGCATGGTGACAATAGAGGGATACTCCTCGCCCCACTCACAGACCGTCACCGACCGCATCGTCGAGCCGTACCTCTTCCTCAACGGCAACCGTGACATACGCGCCTACGAGCTGCGCTCAGGCATGAACAAGACATTCCGCGTCTCACGCATGAGGGACGTGACAATACTCGACACCGAATGGCTGCATAAGGCCGAGCACAAGCCGCTCCATACAGACATCTTCAACTTCGCCTCAGAGACCCTCACGCTCGTAACGCTGCGCCTCGACCAGCTATCCTATAATGTCCTGACAGAAGAGTATCCACGGGCAGAGGCCGACATAACAGCCGACGGTGACACACACTGGATATACCGCGCATACGTCTGCTCGATGATAGGCATCGGGCGCTTCGTGCTCGGACTGTATGACCATATCGGGATAATCGACAGCCCGGAGCTGCAGACGTATGTGAGAGAGAAGCTCGACCACTTCGCCCGGCTCTCGGCAGACGGACAATAAGCCTATATGCCACGCCAGGCAAAACCATAACCCGCCATACAAAGAATATGACACTGAAAGACCTTGAGCCTGTCACCATAGCACGCGTCATAGACCGCTGCAATGTGCGCCACCATATCGGTGAGGACTTTATCCTCACTGACTTCTCTGACATAACCTTCCCCGCCGAGAACCGGCGCATGGGATGTATCTTCGTCGGACTCTGCTCGCAGGGGGCGGCACGCTATACCATAGGGACCACCGAGCGCGCCATACGCCCGGGAGACATCGTCATTGTCGCTGAGGGAGAGGTGCTCGGGAATGTCAATATCGCCGACCCCCTCTCGGGCGATGTCATCTTCATATCCCACGATTTCTTCTATGATGTCATCCGTGATGTCCGCGACGTGACCAATCTCTTCGTCTTCGCCCGTGAGCATCCCGTCATCTCCCTCGCGCCACACGAGAGCGCCGTGTTCAAGGAGTACCTCGATGTGCTCGGCAATAGGGTGGATGACACGACCCATCTCTTCCGCCGCCAGGTGACAGGGACACTCATAGCGTCGATGATATACGACCTCTGCAATATCACGGCGAAGATAACCGACAGCCCCATGTCGGCACAAGGCAAGGCGCAGGAGATATTCGAGAGGTACATAAGGCTCGTCGAGCTGAACTTCAGGAGGGAGCGCAGGGTCAGCTGGTACAGCGAGAGGATTGGTGTCTCGTCGAAGACACTGCTCGAGATGGTGAAGCGTGCGTCAAGGCGCACACCTAACGAATGGCTCGACATATACACATCGCTCGAGATACGTCTCCTGCTCCGCAATACGACAAAGTCTATCAAGGAGATAGCCAGCGACCTCCATTTCAGCAACCAGTCGTCGCTCGGCAAGTTCTTCCGCGAGCATGTCGGCATGTCGCCGAAAGAGTACCGCAAGGGATAACCCACCGCGTCCCGCCGCGCCATACATCTTCCTGACGGCGTCATCCCATAGATAGATGCCTTTTCTGATGGTGGGCGTTAATAGAACCCACCATAACGAAATGGCCATTCATATAGTGGGAAGCTATATCCACAGCCCCGACGGGGCGCGACTGTTAAAAACCCCACCTGTAGCTCTGGAGGAAGCGAAGCTGACGACAGAGCTACAGGTGGGGTATATGTGTCTATATGGATTAAGCCCCGATGGGGCGGCACACGTCCACGAGGAATACAGAATGACATTTGTCGGCGCGTGCCAATCAGGAAACCAGGAATCGCTTCTTCTGTAACCAATCGCATCCTCTGGCCAGCCTCCCCTTGTCACAAACTTTGTTAAAAGCCGGTTTTTTTTTTTTTTTGATTTGTCTATTGTTTCTTCGTTATTTATATATAACTTTGCAGAACGACAAATAACCGACTTTTACGACAGAAAGGTATTAAGGGTGGTTCTAAAAATTAGCCTTGGCAGATTTCGAATCCATCAATGATGACAATCTGATAGGCAATGTGTCTTTGAGCCGTTCGTTTATCAAGGGCAGATTGTTGGTCAGCTTGACTGCTTATGACATCTTCCACCAATTGTCAAGCATAGAGCGCACCATATCTGACCAATCGAACACAGAAACGACATACAACAGCATCCCTCGCTATGGAATGATTTCACTAACATACAAATTCGGGAAACATTAACCGATGCTGTCAGCTTGTTGGACGGCGCAATGGGCAGTTGTATCTCATTTCTCGCGCCGCCATTGCCACATTACCCGTAATGGGGTGTCTATGCTCGGAATCAATGTTGCTGCCTGTACGGCGGCTGTCAGTCGAATATCTGGTGGAGGACGGCAAGCGACTTCAACTCTGGGAACGACGGTATATGCAGCCTGTAATACTTTATCATGATGTCTATGACACGCCTCCGCTCAGCCCTCGACATGCTGAAAAGATGCATGTTGGCGTACGTCATGCGCAACATACTGTGCATGATGTGTGACTCTGCTGCGCTAAGGTAGTCAGGATGGAGGGGCGCTGAGGGCAGGAACTCACCGCTACGGAGGTCGAACACGGCACCAGGGATGTAGTCGTGGGGAGAGGGGAGGAACCCGAGCTGGCGTGTCAGATGGAGCAGGAAGACGATATGGAAGTTGGCAGCCCCCGCGTCACTCTCGTCGAGCCATCTCAGCGAACCCATTATGAAGCCGTACAAGCTGCTGTCGCTCTCGGCGTGGCGCGTGGCGTGGTAGAGCACCTCGCCCAGGAACATGCCCACCGTCATCTTGACAGGATCCATGCCGAGTGTCCTCCATGCCATGGCTATGGACACCTCGCCAAGCGTCTGGACATCACGGCCGGGACGGTAATCGACATCAATGGACAGCACCATGAGCGGCTGGAATAGCATACGGCGGGAACGGCCGCGCACACCGCCGCCAACCTTCACGGCGGCCGTCATGCGGCCATAACGCTCTGTGAGGAAATCGACGATGAGCTTGCTCTCGCCATATTTAAGGGCACGCAGCACGATGCCTGTTGTCTGTTCCTGCATAATGGGCTGTCTGTTTGATATATAACGGTTTACGTGTGTGTGACGGTCAAGTGATAACCCTCGTGATGCAAAATTAGACAAAAAACAGGTAAATAGCGAAAAAAACACCGTAATATTTTGGATAATACGGGAAAAAGTAGTACCTTTGCACCCGCTTTTGTGCGATATACCGTCGTGTGGAGGCTATGGATGGTCCGTTCGTCTATCGGTTAGGACGAGAGATTTTCATTCTCTAAAGAGGAGTTCGACTCTCCTACGGACTACAACGATGATATCCTGCATCGTCGCAGATGGATGCGACAAGACAGTGTCAGGTGCAGGAGGGTTATCAATTAATCCGCTTAGGGCAGCCCTGACAGGCGCAAGACCCAGGAGCTATTATTCACATTCTAATCTTACAAAACAACAATGGCAAACCACAAATCAGCTGAGAAGAGAATCCGTCAGACCAAGACACGTACTCTTCACAACAAGTACTACGCTAAGACAATGCGTAACGCAGTGCGCAAACTCCGCGCAACAAATGACAAGAACGAGGCTACAGAGATGTTCCCAAAGGTACAGAAGATGCTTGACAAGCTCGCTAAGCAGAACATCATCCACAAGAACAAGGCCGCTAACCTCAAGGCAGGTCTCGCAGCACACATCAACAGCCTCTAAGCCGTACAGATTTTTCTTACGGCGGCGTGAGCCGCTAATTCATACCCGTAAACCGCAATGCTGGAACGATAACGACCAGTGTTGCGGTTTTTTTCGTTGTGCTGTCCGGCGGCGTGGGCGGCGTGTGATATACGCTTGGCGGGCTGCCCGCGGCCTGTACTGCCTTCAGGAGCTGCCATGCTGGCTCTTTCATGGGGGCGGCGGGTGTTCCCGTCCGGCGGTTGTGTCAGGTTGTATGTTCTGGCATGGTCTTCCTGTGCTTGTTATTGCCGTTCCGTGCCAGTGTCCCACGGGCTGCCATGCGCGTAATATTCGGCCTTTAATTAATTTATTAATTAATAATTCGTATATGTCGAAAAAAAATAGTAACTTTGCATTCGGAAACATACAAAAATAATAATGGAAGAAAATAAGAATCCAGAAGGAAACTATACCGGTAGTAGCATTCAGGTGCTTGAGGGTCTTGAGGCTGTCAGAAAGCGCCCGGCGATGTATATCGGTGATATATCAGAGAAAGGTCTCCATCACCTTGTCAACGAGACGGTTGACAACTCTATCGACGAAGCCATGGCCGGCTTCTGTACAGATATCAATGTCACAATAAACGAGGACAACTCCATCACAGTGGAGGACAACGGACGTGGCATCCCTGTCGATGAGCATCCGAAGATGCACAAGTCGGCCCTTGAGGTCGTCATGACAGTGTTACATGCCGGAGGCAAGTTTGACAAAGGCTCATACAAGGTCTCCGGCGGTCTCCACGGTGTCGGCGTATCGTGTGTCAACGCCCTCTCCACACATATGCTCTCACAGGTCTATCGCGACGGTAAGGTCTATCAGCAGGAGTATGAGAAAGGCCATCCGCTATATCCGGTGAAGATTGTCGGCGAGACAGAGAAGCGCGGCACACGCCAGCAGTTCTGGCCTGACGACACTATATTCACCACGACAACATACAAATATGACATCGTGGCGACACGTATGCGAGAGCTCGCATACCTCAATGCCGGCATAAAGATAACGCTCAGGGATATGCGCCCCGAGCGTGACGCTGAGGGCAATGTGCCGGAAGACTGGCAGCCACGTGAGGAGGTCTTCCACGCCAAGGACGGCCTCAAGGAGTTCGTGAGATACGTTGACCGTCACCGCACACACCTCTTCAATGATGTCATATACCTCAAGACAGAGAAGGCGGGAGTGCCTATCGAGGTGGCTATCATGTATAACACTGACTACTCGGAGAATATCCACTCTTATGTGAACAACATCAACACCATAGAGGGTGGCACACACTTGCAGGGATTCCGCACCGCGCTGACACGTACGCTGAAGGCATACGCCGACAACGAGCCGTCGCTCTCTAAGGAGATAGAGAAGGCCAAGATAGAGATATCGGGTGAGGACTTCCGTGAGGGCATCACTGCCGTCATATCGGTCAAGGTGGCAGAGCCGCAGTTTGAGGGACAGACAAAGACAAAGCTCGGCAACTCTGAGGTGGCTGGCGCTGTGCAGCAGGCTGTCGGAGAGGCTCTCGGCAACTATCTCGAGGAGCATCCTAACG